>JAHFBI010000048.1 GCA_023250095.1 Candidatus Melainabacteria bacterium | reverse complement strand
ATTTGCTGGGCTACAGTGAGCGGCAACTCGCACACAGGGAAGCTCAGAACGCTCAGCGCCAAAAGCGGTTGCCCTCCCATGGCATAGACATCTGAAAGAGCGTTGGCAGCGGCAATCATGCCGAAAAGAAAAGGATCATCGACGACGGGTGGGAAAAAATCAATTGTCTGGATGACTGCCGTGTCAGCGGAAATCTTGTAAACCGCAGCATCTTCAAAAGAAGCAAGATCCGTCAGCAGTTGCGGGCATGAGGAGGCAGGCAGCCCCTGTACTATCTCGCTCAATTGGCTAGCACTGATCTTTGCCGCACAGCCAGCGGCTTTTATATTGGCGGTGAGTTTTATCGCTTCAGGATGAGACGTTTGCGCTGGCGGCGTAGGCGAGTCTGTCATTGGTGTAAGTGGCTTGCTGAGTGGGTTATCGCTGGCGATGCCGAGGCTCCGGTATTTCAAAGCTAATCTGGGCAAGGCGATCGAGAATTGCAAGCCCATTTGAAACCCGCTTGGCGTGTACGTCTTAGCCTATCAGCATTCCGGACATTCGAAAAAACCTTTTATATTAGTTTCGAGGACTCTGCTCATTTATGGGCGTTCCGGCCCTTTAAAAAGCGCTACCTTGAGTGTAGATTGTATTTGCTGTAACGCAGCTCTCGACGTAAAGACTTGCGAACGTCGGGTATCTTTATGTTACGTAACAGTTTTAAATCCTCCCGTCAAAATGCAGTAGGTCCTCCGCGCATGCCGAAGAAAGTACTTGTGGCCCTCCCTCCAGGTTTGCTTGAACAAATTGATCACGTCGCGCAAGTTGAGCATCGTACAAGGTCAGATCTTATACGCGAAGCTCTCAGACGTTATATAGACAATTTTCGCCGCGGACAGGTTCCGCGCATGTCCATGACCCAGGTCGGCCCGCAGAAAGTCGCACTTCTGACCGAAGCCGACTGAGCATACTCCTGAGCCGACAGACCTGCCCATAGTGTGTAGCTCCACCGCTTGCACCCTTGTGTGCCCAAGGCATAGTAATCTTCCCACTTGAGCCATTGACTTTGGCGCTCAGTGCTCGTACGATGCTTGGCGATGAGGTAGCCGCAAAGGCTTTGCAATTCCCGGCTTCGCCCGAGCCAAGGACGCGTGAGATATGCAGTGGTGGAGACTATTCTTTACTGAGGCAATAGTCATCTTTGTTGTACTGATCGGGCTCGGTTTCGTGAAATTGCCCAAATTCCTCAGGCGCCGTAAGCTGGCGCGTGGTTTTCCCTGGGGCTATTATGCCGACGCGGTTCCTAAAACCGACCCCGGGTTCTCGGCGCACAATACCGATTTCTTGCATGATGTCGGCACTTCCTTCGGTGGTGTGGAAGGCTTTGGTGACTACGGTGAATTCAGTGGTTTCGGCGAACTCGGCGAGTTCGGGCAGAACTTCAGCTACGGCAGCGGTGGCGAATAGGACCCCCGTGTGAAAGCCCACATCGAATACTGGATCCTGGCTCTCGTGTTGGCTATAGGCGCTTCGCTAACCCTGAAAGGTCCTGCGCGCTTGCGCGCGCGACAGGTCCTGCTTGCCCTGGTAAGCGTCTTTGTCGGCACTTATCTTGTTATATTGCTCGGCTCGGAAAGCCGTCTAAGTCGCGCCCGGGCCAACATCGACCAGGCTGAGTTGCCCTTGCGCCTAGAGGCAGCCGTCAGCTGCGGACAGAAGCATATGTTTTCCGAGATTGCTTCCCTGTCGCAAGGAAGCACAGGGGATCGAAAGCCAGAGGTCACGCTTCCCTCGGCAAAGTCCAGCTCACTGGACTCGGCAAAGCATATCCTTGAGACTGCCGCAGACGGCGGAGGCGGTGATCTGATCAACGCCAGGCTGGCGATTGTCCTGGGTACTATCGGAACACAGAAGGACCGGGCGCGTCTTGCGACTCTTCTTGAGCAATTGAGTCTCTCCAAAATTTCCCGGGAACAAGAGATAGGCTCGGTGCTGAAGTACATTTATCTAGGAGAGCAATTTGGCAATGGGCGGCTATCCCGAAACGCCGATATCCTCAAGCGTGACATGCCAGCTGGATGGTACAGAGACACGGCTCTTTGCGCCTTATACAAACTCGAGGGAGATAGCGCAGACTATCGAAAGCTTCTGGAAGATCTCGACGGCAAGTACTGGCGGCTCTTTGTCAGGATGGGCTATGTCCTGGCGGTCGCCCTCTTCTCATGCCTGGTTGGCGTGATCGTAATTCTGGTACAACTGGCGCTTGCCCCGCGTCGGAAGGCACCTGTTGAAGGAGTCGAAAAAACCGGAATAAATGTCCCCTGGAAAAGCGTATATGTAGTATTTGTCAGCTGGTTTGCTACCGAGCTGGTGGTGGGTTATTTGCTGCATGAGCTGATGCCGAAAATTCCAGGGTCTTCCAGCGAGCCTTTTATCGTTGCCCTGATAACTGCCGTAAGTTATCTCCTCACAAATGTCCCCGGGCTTTTCTATATTTGGTTCTTTGCCTTGAAGCCTGCGGGGTTGCCTTTCTGGCAGACGCTCAAGTCCAGATGGCAAACCAGCAGCGCCTCGCCGATAAAGCTTCTTTTCGCCGGCTATTTTGGCTGGTGCGCTCTCTTTCCCATGGTGGTGACGGCCGGCTTCATCGCCACACATTTTTTTCATTCGCAGGGCTCAGACAATCCCGTTATTGCCCAAATTGTTCAGGCAGCCGGAGCCTCGAACATCTTTGCTACATTGCTCTTCTACGTGACCCTGGGCGTTTGTGCGCCCTTCTGCGAAGAGATCCTCTTTCGTGGTTTTATCTATCAGTCAATCAAACAACGCAGCAGCGTGCAGGTTGCCGTAGTTGCCAGTGCCCTGTTGTTCGCGCTCATGCACTTCGACCGCGGCGGCATCCTGCCACTCTTTACGATTGGACTGGTGCTGGCGCTCATTTTTGAGAGGACGCGTAGCCTCGTGCCATCGATGGTGGCTCATGGGCTCTGGAACAGTGGCACGTTCACTTTTGCTCTGGTTCTTTTTGGAACGCAATAGAATCCCTCAGCTGACTGCAATTGAATCAGGACAGGGCCGCAGCTGAGCTGCCCCGGATTGTCTTTTTCAGGCTCTTGCAGCGATGATGTGCCAAAGAAGAAATAGAAGAAACCCGGATACAGAATCGTGATTACTCCTTGACAAGGCGTGGCAGAATGATCTTGTCGGGCAAGGAGGAAGGTCATGGTTGTCACAGGCTATCCCGTGCACATGACTCTTATGTCTCGGCCTTATCGCCTGCGCAGCGGGCTGTACCCGCTGGTGGTGGCTCTGGGGCTGGGAGGGATATTTTCCTGCCTCTGGTTTTCCGTGTCGGTGTGGATGATGTTGCAACACAGCCTGGATATTTTTGTCTGGGGGGTTTTGATTGGCGTCTCAACTTTGACGTATGCCTCTTATATGACCTTTGTCGCGCGCAAGCTGCTGGCTGAGGCCGGGAGGCAATACACCCTTGAGCTCACCGAATCAGAAGCCATTCTCTCAATCGTCGATGTCCGCGAAAGGAAAAAATCCGGACAGATGGTCCTCCTTTCGGATGTCAGATATGCCGAGTATTACCCTTTCCCCGATTCGTCCTGCGTTATTTTGCACGCTCCCTATGCTGATATGGAAATACCTCTTTGGCCACTAGGAGCTCAAGGACAAGACGCCATCGACTTTCTGGAAGGTCGAGGCGTGAAAATCATAAATGTGCAATCGGATACCCGAGTTCCAGATTGAGGCGATAGTGCCTTAGTCTGGAACTCGTTTGACCGCCGCCACGCAAAATAGCGCCTGCAAAAGTAATGCTGAGGCAAAACTTTTGCAGGCGCTTTTGGCTGTTGCGGATAAGGAATCCTGATTATCGGCGCTTGACGCTTACTTGCTGAAAGTAATGACGTAAGGCGCTTCTTCGAACTTGAACTCAGCCTTGAAGCCGAATTCTTTAGCCATCAGGGTGCATATCGTCTGGAAGTGCTGCCCCATCATTTTTTGATGTTCTTCGCTCACTTTGCCAAGTTGCTTTTCCATGGCGTTGAGACAAGCACATGCTTCGTACTCGAGCGAAGCTTTGCTGTCGTCGCCGACAATCTTAATCTTGCTGCCAAAAACGTTGCTCTCGAACTCACCCATCACTGTTACCAGATCTATCGGAGTCTTTACTCCAAGAGTCTTGAAATAAGCCACTCTCTGCGCTGCAACAACCGCCTCGAACTCTTTGAGAATTTCCGGGTTGCTTTTCGACAGAGTGGTGACGGTCGAGTAGCACTGGCGCGCAAAAGCGCCGGCTGTTTCCTGCTGGACTCTGGAAAGATTCCATTTTGCTTCTACAGGGGTCTTTTGAAGAACTGCCGTTGTCATAGCCTTTTACTCCTTAATGTTGTCGACATAACAATTTTAGTCCTGCTTAATTTTTGGCCTGCAATAAACAGGTGATTCTTAATTGTTCCTCTTGCAGAGGCTGTTGTTGCGTGCCGTAAGCGCATAATCGCTATCATTGAGCTTGTGGTCACATACTCTGTAATGGCGGTGAATATCGGCAGCTTCCCATTGGGAGAAGCTGACAAAGTCCTTACTGTCTTTTCCCGTGAGAAGGGCTTGCTGAAAACTGTGGCCAAGAGCGCTCGCAAGCCTGGCACGAAAATGGCCGGACGCGCCGATCTTCTTAATGTCAACAGGCTCTACCTTTCCACCGGGCGCAGCTTTGAGATAATCACCCAGTCCGAGAGTCTCGAGACTTTTGCCGGTCTTAGATTGGATCTCTCACGCCTGACATACGGGCTCTATTACGCTGAATTGTCGCAGCACTTCGGGCTGGGGTTCTTCGATGAGTCAGAGCTTTATTTCGACTATCTCTTAGCCGGACTGAGGTGCCAGGCAAATGCCCGGGCGGAGCCAGACTGGCTTTGCCTGGAGTTCGAGCTCGGCTTGTTGGAGATGCTCGGCTACATGCCCGAGCTTACCTTTTGCATTCAGTGCCGGCAGGTACTCAGCGATTACAACCTGGCTACTTTTCATCGCGAATTAGGAGGTATCTTGTGCCGGCAGTGTCAAGCGAACGAGCAGCGCTTGCTTGTGCGCGAAGGCGGGCGCGGTCCCTCATCAGACGGTGTCACTTGGAAAGAAGGAGTGCATATCACGCCTCTTGTCTGGAAACAGCTTGTCATGGCCGCGACCGGTCGCGTATCCAAAGGTGGCAGCCCCGATGGCGTGGCTCCCGGCAAGCCTGGCTTGCAATCTTCGACTAGAGCGGCAAGGCGGCTCATTCAAAGCTATATTGAACGGGAAGCCGGCAGGAAGATGAAGTCTCTGGAGCTGCTTGAGCAAATCAGGACTTAGTTAAGGCTTACAGAAATGGCAGGCAAATGTTGCGGAACATTCAGAAGAAGAAATTGAGGAATCAGTTAAAATATCAAAAGCTTTTTGCGCCGGAGGAGGACTGCCAGTGGCGAATTTGAAAGATTGCGATCCAGCGATTTATTCTTTGATCAAAGACGAGCTTGATCGCCAGCAATCAGGGCTGGAGTTGATTGCCAGTGAGAATTTCGTCAGCGAAGCTGTGCTCGAGGCCCAGGGTTCGGTTCTCACCAATAAGTATGCCGAGGGGCTGCCGGGAAAACGCTACTATGGCGGCTGCGAGTTTGTCGACGGTGTTGAGCGTCTGGCCATTGAACGCGTCAAGAAGCTCTTCAACGCGCCGCATGCGAATGTGCAGCCTCACAGTGGCGCCCAGGCCAACACAGCAGTTCTTTTCGCCATGCTCAATCCTGGCGATACCATTTTGGGCATGGCTCTGGATCAAGGTGGACACCTGACGCACGGCAGTCCCGTCAGCCTTTCGGGCAAATGGTTCAAGGCTGTTTCGTACGGGGTAAATGCCCAGGACGGGCGCGTGGACTTTGATGGTCTTTTGCGCCTGGCTGTCGAGCACAAGCCAAGGCTGATCATTTGTGGCGCCAGCAACTATCCTCGTATTCTCGATTTTGCACTCTTCCGCCAGATCGCGGACGAGGTCGGGGCTTATCTCATGGCCGACATCGCCCATATTGCCGGAATGGTGGCAACCGGGCTACATCCCAATCCTTTCCCTCATGCGCACTTCGTCACGACGACTACACACAAGACATTGCGCGGGCCAAGAGGCGGAGTGGTCATGTGCCAGGCGGAGTTTGCCCCCGCCATCGACAAAGCCGTCTTTCCCGGCACTCAGGGCGGCCCGCTCATGCATGTCATTGCGGCCAAAGCCGTAGCTTTCCACGAGGCTCTGCAGCCGGAGTTTGCTCTTTATCAAAAACGCATTTTCGAGAACGCCAGGCAACTCGCTCAGACGCTCATCGAGCAGGGACTTGCTATCGTATCTGGTGGCACCGACAACCATCTGATGACAGTGGATCTTCGGCCAATCAATATGACAGGAAAGACAGCCTGTGAAATTCTCGAGAGCGTGCGTATCACGACAAACAAGAACACCATTCCCAACGATCCCCAGAAGCCGCATATCGCCAGCGGCATCCGCATAGGTACGCCGGCTGTGACCACGCGCGGGCTTGGAGCAAGCGACATGAAGATTGTCGCTCAGTGCATCGCCGATAAACTCAAGAACCCCGAAGACAGCTCGACCCATGAGCGCGTACTTAAAACGGTTTCAGACGTCTGCCACAAATATCCTCTCTACAGCCAAAGACTGGTGCCTGCCAAGTGAGCGAAGCTCCGAGAGTGCAAAAGGCCAGACCGTCGTCCATTGCGATCAGACTGTTCCAGCTATTGCTTCTGGGAGCCGGCATAGCCTGGGCCTTCAGCCTTTCCGGCGAGCATCTGGATCAGATGCAGGTGCCGGGGTTTCTTGTGGCGCTTGCGATCAGCTGGTGGTTGACTCCGGAGATCAGAGCGCGGGCAATGCGCCTCGGGCTCGTGGACAAGCCTGGCGAAGAGCGCCGTATTCACAAGGTCGCCGTTCCGCGTCTTGGCGGGGTGGCGATTTTTATCAGTATCGTCGCCACTCTTGTGATGATGATGACCATCGGCGGCAGATTCCCGCGTGAAGGAGGGCTTGCCGGCATTGCTGCTGGCGGCACTTTGATCTTTGTTCTGGGCTTGCTCGACGATCTCGAGTCGATTCCGGCAAAAGTCAAATTGCTGGTGCAAATTCTTGCCGCCTGGGCCGCTTACTCGCTGGGAGTGAGGATTGAGAAGAGGCTGCCTTTGCCCTTCGAAATAACGCTGCCTTTTCTTACCATCAATCACGGCATCGATCTCGGGCCCTTCGCCCTGCCTCTGACTATTATCTGGCTGGTCGGTATAGCCAATGCCGTCAATCTTATCGATGGTATGGACGGGCTTGCCGCTGGTGTTTCAGCTATATCATCGGTCACAATCTGGGCTATTGCTCTGGGGGTTGGGATCAATCATCCGTACCCAGCTCCTTATCCGGCTTTATTTGCTGCCGTTCTGGCCGGGGCCTTGTTGGGGTTCTTGCGCTGGAATTTCAATCCGGCGCGCATATTTCTCGGCGATTCCGGGGCTTATTTGACCGGTTTCATGCTGGGCTGCGTCGCTATTACCGGTGTGATGAAAACAGCGACTGTTGTGACCGTGCTCTTGCCGATGCTTGTGCTCTTCTTTCCTTTGCTCGATACTTCCTGGGCCGTCATCCGCCGGCTGGCGCGGGGGAGGTCCATCTTCGCACCTGATGCCGAGCACATCCACCACCGGCTGCTGCAGACTGGGCTCTCGCAAAAGAAAGTAGCCTATCTCATTTACGCATTTTCGGCAGTGCTCGGGCTGGTAGCCACTCAATTTGTCAATCAACAATGGTATTACCTGACGATTCTTGCCTGCGTGCTGGGCATGGCCGTGTTTTTTGCCGAGGTCCTCAACCGCCACAGGCAGCGTCAGGGCAGAGCCGGCAACGACGTCTCCATGCCCGATGAACCTGCCGAAAGCGGCTGCTCCAGGCTGAATTTGCTCCCGCCCCTGGAGAGAGCATCTGGTACCCTCGTAGATGACAGTGTTCCCCGTCAAGTCCCTGCCTCCGACGACTCAGTTTCTTCCTTGCCAAACTCCTCCACGGTCAAAGATAGCGAGCGCTGAACAAAGCCCATTGCCTCAGCGGGCAGGGCGGTTCTTGTTCAGCTGTCAAAGAGGCCTGTGCAAGGCAAGGCGGGCTACTGCTCGTTTTCTTCGGCGGGACGCGCCGCGCGGGCGGCCTCAGCAGCCTTGATCCGCTCCTCGATTTGTTTCTTCCGGCGAGCTTCTTCTTCGAGTTCTCTGGGCCGGTTAGCTTCTGCGATGCGCTCTTTCATTTTTTCTTCGTAAAAGCGCCGATCCAATTCTTCCTGCCGGCGCCTGCGCTCAGCTTCTTCCTTGACGCGCTTTTCGGCAAGCTCCTGGGCGCGTGCTCTGTCCTCGCGCTCTTCACGACGTTTCTTGACTCTCTCCAGCCACTTGGACATAATGCCCTCCCTGATTACATACAGTCGAATAGACCGGCAGTCAGCTTAATTGTGCCCTCTTTTCCCTTGATACAAACCCGAGTCCCCCTAGCCTGCGTCCAAAGCGCCCCTGCCCAACTTGGCTTTAAGCCCGGAATCAGAAATTGATCCCGGGCTTAAAGCGTAACTTCGCCATTGAGAAAACGTCAGGGGCAGAGATTATCCACCGCGGGGCAAGTGCAAGAGAGTTCAGCAGAGATCATCGAGATCTGACCTTTTCACCTTGCGGGACACACCCGTTTTCTGGGCAGCTTTGACGACTGCCGCGGCCACGGATTCAGCCACTTTCGGATTGAAGACGCCCGGGATGATGTAGTCCTCGTTGAGTTCGTTCGGCGCCACGACGGAGGCAATGGCGTGCGCAGCGGCCAGTTTCATCTCTTCGTTAATATCCGTAGCATGGCAATCGAGCGCACCGCGGAAGATGCCCGGGAAGCACAGCACATTGTTGATCTGATTGGGATAATCAGAGCGGCCCGTAGCCATGATGCGCACATATGGAGCCGCTTCTTCCGGCATTACTTCCGGAATTGGGTTGGCCATGGCAAAGACGATGGCGTCCTTGTTCATCAAGGACAGATCGGCGGCATTGATTGTGCCCGGGCCGGACAGCCCCAGGAACAGGTCTGCTCCGTCAAGCGCTTCGTGGACAGTGCCCTTGAACCCGGTAGGATTGGTATTCTCGGCGAACCATTCCTTCATGTAGTTCATGTGTTCGGTGCGTCCCTTGTAGATGGCGCCCTGGCGATCGAAACCGATGATGTTCTTGCCGCCGGCAGCCATGATCATTTTGGAGCAGGCCACTCCTGCTGCACCAACGCCCGAAACTACGATCTTCAAGTTTTTGATTTCTTTCTTGACTATCTTGACGGCGTTGATGAGGGCGGCTAGAACGACGACGGCGGTGCCGTGCTGGTCATCATGGAAGACAGGAATGTCGAGTTCTTCTTTGAGTCGGCTTTCGATTTCGAAGCATCTGGGAGCCGAAATGTCCTCCAGGTTGATGCCACCAAATACGGGGGCAATATATTTGACCGCCTTGATGATTTCCTCAGTATCCTTTGTCGAGAGGCAAATGGGAAACGCATCTACTTTGCCGAATTCTTTGAAGAGCATCGCCTTGCCTTCCATGACCGGCAACGCAGCTTCCGGCCCGATGTCGCCGAGTCCCAGCACTGCTGTCCCGTCGGTAACCACGGCGACCGTGTTGCGCTTGATCGTCAGCTTATACACATTTTCCGGCTCGTCGTGGATGGCCATGCAGACACGCGCAACGCCGGGAGTATAGGCCATGGAGAGGTCGTCACGGGTAGACAGGGGCACTTTGTTCGTGACGCGAATCTTGCCGCCGAGATGCATGAGGAATGTGCGATCCGAAACATGGACTATTTCCACATTGTCAAGCTTCTTGAGCTCTTTGACGAGCTGCTCGCCGTGCTCGGAATCACGCACCTTCACGGTAAGATCGCGAATGATGTGATCCTTTTCGAAGCCGGCGATGTCAATTGCTCCTATGTCGCCTCCGATCTCTCCAATCAGGGAAGTCACCTTGCCCAGGCTGCCCGGCTCATTCTTGATCTTCAGTCTGAGCGTCAGGCTATAGCTGGCACTTGGTTTCAAAAGTTTGTTCACTGGCGGCGAATTCCCGTTAGTTTTGCTGGGGTTGGATGTTAGTGTTGGAGACGACTTCGTTGTAGACATTTTCCATTTACCTGAATCGTGCGGATTGTTCACAAAATCAGCCTGACTGACAGGACTGTCGGTGAATCTCTAAAGGATATCGTGAGTGTACGAAAGAAGTATGGAGAGTGGCGCCTTAATTCCTTTTGAGGCATCGCCTTGCTGTCATTTTTTCATGCGAGGCGATGAGTTCCGTTAAACTAGGCAAGCACTGGTGGTCTCACACCTTGAGTCTGGTTCGATAAATTGATCTGGAGGGCGCATGACATCCGACGGTCGTGAAGTGATTGGCAATTTCGAGATGGTCGAGGGGAAGTTCCGGACGCGGCGGGAAGTGCTGGCTATGGGGGTTGTGGCAGCCGGCACCGCCCTGGCGGCAATCAGCCCTGGCAAAGCGACAGATAGCCCTCCCGATGCCTCGCCGACAGCCCCTCCTGTCACCACAGCAGCATCTACCCTGGTTAAGCCACCTCAGGCGTTTACGGCAAAGGATTTCAGCAGCCTGCTGAACAGAAAGCTCGAGGGCTTATCTGCCGAGGCGATCGAGAAACATTTGAAGTTGTACAATGCTTATGTCGCCAAATCCAACGAGATTCAAGGACTGCTCAGCGCGGTCGACCTGAGCAAGCCAGCTGCCAATGCCACATATTGCCCCTTGCGCGAGCTTCTGGTGGAACAGAGCTTTGCCCTTAACGGTGTCATTTATCATGAGCTTTATTTCGGCAATCTGGGCGGCTCTGGCGGCGAGCCCGGCGGCGAGCTCAAGACTGCCGTCGAGGCGTCCTTCGGCAGTGTCGGCAAATTCATGGACGTCTTCAAAGCAGCAGCAAAATCCATGAGAGGCTGGGTCATTGTTGGCTCAAGTACGCGCGACGGGCAGTTGCACGTCTTCGGGCTCGATGCTCACAATATGCACGTGCCGGCCGGAGTTATCCCTGTTGCTGTCCTCGATGTATATGAGCACGCCTATATGATCGATTACGGCATCGACAGAGGCTCTTATCTGGAAGCCTTCCTGAAGAACATGGACTGGGATGCCTGCAACAAGCGTCTTGCCTCCGCGCGCAAATATCCAGTCGGGCCGGAATCGACTGTCTAAGACAAGGGCTCAGTGGCTCTGCTGAGGCGACGTACCAGGCGGCGCCTCAGGTTGCTGAAATTGAGATGTCCCTCCTTCCTGCCGGGAATACTGGAGGCCCCGGGCCTCATTCAGGCAGTCCACAACAGGGATGAGTCCGATGAAAGCGAGAAGATAACCAAGCAATGAACAGCTGGCGAAGGAGGTCAGCCACCCGGGCTCAGCGGCAGTTATTGCTTGAGTCAACGGCGTTTTCAGGGCGATGACAGCCAGACAGGAAGGCACAACCAGCCCTAGCGAGCTGAGCACTGCCCAAGCCGTAGCTTTGCCCTTCGAAAGGGGCTGACGAGAACCTCTACCCTTGAGTATTTGCCAGGCGCAAGCCATCTGGGACATGTCTTTTACGTACCAGAGCAAGACAAGTGTTGCCGAGACGATCACGGTAAGAAAGTTCTGCCCCCAATTGAGAAGAAAAACAGCACTTTGCACAAGGGGCTCAGCCGAAGGAAAGATTTCTGTCACCGTTTGCTCCAGCCACGCTAGAGCGCTGGCGGCAAGCGACAGGATGGAGGAAACAATCCAGGGCGTGATCGGTCCGGATAATAAGGCGCAGATGAGCGCTTTCCCCGGGTAGGCTGTACAGGTTCCTGGCAAGATGCGCCTCAACTGCGCATGGATCTGGAAATGAAAGATTGCCCAGTAAATGTACAGCCCGGCCAATAGGGCAAAAACAATGGGCGGCGGCCGAAGATCGCCTGTCAGTCCAAGACAACGTGACTCAGCAACGGCGCAAAGAAGGAGTATCGGCCAGACAAGCGGAAGCTTCCTGCCCTGGACGGCGCTCGTCAGCATGGTTTGATCATCACTCAGAAGACTGTCTTGCATGGAGATGGCGCTCTGTCCAGCCTTAACTCAGGGCCGCTAATTCTACATTACAGCAGATGCGGCATTTGTGGCTGTTTTCGCTCAAAGGAGTTCCACGCAACATCGCAAGAACGGGAGGGGCAGCTTCTGCACCCTCCCGTTCTTGCTTGTGAGAGAAGATCCTTTCGCTTCTTACCTGGATTCCACCTGGAATGTGAGCTCGACTTTGTTGGGCTGAGGTGGGGAAGCCGGCGAAGGGCTACTGGTAGAGGTCAGCCTGGCACCTGTTTTCGGGACAATCTTCACTTCGCGGGAGAAGAAGACTTTGGAGCTGTTGACCAGTTCGCGGTAGCGCTCGATGGACATCTCAGCTGAGCGGAATGGAGAATGAGGAACCGGAGTCATCGCCACTGTAATTGGCTGCTCGGAGCTTGTCGGGTAGGCGTATACGAATATCCGCTCTAGCCCACCCTTACCGGAGACTTCATAGTCGAACGGGCTGTCCTGTCCGCCTATCTGCACGCTTTCACCAGCTTTGACAAAGCTGACCGTCTGCATGTCGTTAGGGAAAATCTGGGTCAAGGTGCCCTTGGCGTCGTAATTGAAAATAACCACATTGCAGTCGGTGGCGGCAGTGACGTTCACCACCATCTTGTCGCCGACCCTGTAACGGGGCGTGGCTCCGGGCTTGTCCAGCCAGGCTGAGATAGCAGCGCTGACCGGGTTAGGTGAAACGACAGCATGAGACACTGTGACTATTTCGCTTGTGACTGGGTTGGCTGTCGGAGCTTGCTCAGCGGGTTGTGCCGGGGCAATAGCTGTTGTGGAATTGTCCGAAGGAGGCGAAACCGGCTGTCCGTGAGGAGTCGGTTTGGACGTATGCCCCTGAGGCTTGATCGCTGTCACAGGGCTCTTATGGGCAGGGTGCTTCTGATTGAGGGCGTGTTTGACGGAGGGAACCGGGGAAAATAGAGGCTTGGTAGCTGGAGGGGCAATTGGAATTGCCGGCCGGCTGATCGAGGTCGGAGCAAGTATCTCCGTAAAAGAAGCACCGCGTTCCTGCCGTGGGCTCAACTCATTAATCTTTGTCTTGCTGTCGGGCGCCTGAACCTTGTCGGAATTTGCAGCCAGCAAGCCCTGAGTCGGGCAGGACATTGCCACTGATAATCCACTGAGGAGGAGATAATAGCGAAGGCCTTTCATTGGTTTTTCCTCATTGTTAGCGCTTAGCACCCAGCTTCAGTTTAGAACTTATATATCTGTTTTGGCTGGCAGTAAACATACTCTTTTAAAGCTTTTTTCGGGTATCTGCCCGCACAGCTTTTATACGCCGGGCAAACAAGAATTAGGACGGGCTTCCAAAAGTTTTTCATTGAGAGGTCGGTCCTTCCAGAACAGTGTGAAAAATTGACTGCGGGTTTTCTTCTTTCAGTCGTTTTAGTCTCAACAGGAGGTCCTTGCCCTTGATTGAAAGAGGGCGGTCGGCCTTGTCAGTATTTGCCCAGTCAGCCTCGGTGAGCAACTCAGCGGCAAGCTGGCTTGCTCGGTTTGGATCTTTGGCGTCGATGGCGATCAGGTGCCAGTCAGCCTTATCGGGATTAGCCGTCAGCTTTGTGTGCCCGAATTGATAGACAGTGCGGGACTCACCTTTGCCAAGGAAGGCGTTCATCCCGTATGGCGGGTAAAAGACAGCAGCCGTATCGCTCGGGTCGATCTGGAAGAGAAAAAGATAGCAATCGGATCCAGGAACAAGTACAAGCCGTATGTCTTCGTTCAATTTATAACCGTGCACCGGGTGGTTGAACGACAGCTTGATTGGCTCGATAGAAGGCTGGGTGATTGCCCATTTGTTGGCGTCAGGATAGATAGTCAGGTAGCAGGCGCCAAGTGCCCCAGCTATAGCGGCGACAATGAAAGCGCCAAGAGCCGGCAAAAGCGATCTCCGCCCCCTGGAGAATCCGCCTCGGGTCTCGCTAAGCCCCAGCTCCCTCAGAGCATCTATCCACAGAGCCAGCCTTATTGAAGTGGTCGGCAGGTTAAGACCGGGCAAGGTTGCTGTGTCGCCGCAATGAACCGCAACCACGGTGTTGCCGTCGAGAATTGGCGCCCCGGAGTCTCCAGGCGCCAGAGGAACGTCATGTAATAGATGGAAGCTGTCGTGCTTGCGCAAAAGTCCAAGAAATCGTCCTTCTTGCGTCAGCGGCTGCAGGGCGGCGCTTATCTGTCCCAGATGCACTGGATATCTGATCGTTGACAGGGACTGATTTGTTTTCAAGGAATGTTCCCAGGAAAATGGCAGGAGCTGCGCGCCAGCCTCGGGCGAATGCAGCTGGACAACGAGCACGGCTACATCGAACTTGACTAGTTGATCCGGCTGTCTGACAAAGCTCGGATGAAGTTTGATTTGTTGGACCGGATAGGAATTGCCCGAGGAGGGAAAAAAGACTGACAGGGACTGGGGATTAGGCACGTAACGATCGACGACATGTCCGCAAGTGACCAGCCGGTCGGGGGCAGCAAGCCAGGCCTGCCCGAGGATGGCTTGCCGCCCGCCTTCAGTTTGCACAATTTGTGCAAGCGAGGGACCTGCTTTATCGGGATTGTCGGACAGAGTAAGACTTGAACGAACCGGCTGATTTGCGCGCACGGGCTACCTGCCCTTATTTGTCAGGAGTTTCAATGAGCCATGCTCCATTATGGAGGTAGTTCCTCTTCAGGAACCCACGACGAGAATTTTCCCATACTGACTTCTTTGAAGGCGGGACAAGACTCCTGTCAACTGCCTGTTGCTCGGTGCCAGTTGCTTCAGAACCAGTTGATGGCCGGCGGTGTCTGTCCGAGCTTGCGTTTCTTCTGTACGGCGTCGAGTTTCTGCTGGAGCTCCACAGTTTCGAGATGATGCGCGCCAAGAGTCTTGTTGCCAATGGACACTGCCCTGGCAAACATATTTTCGGCAATGCCCCACTCACCGCGCGCAGCATAGAAACCAGCTATGGACTTCAGGCTTTCGAGCAAACGTCCGTCATTTTCCCCGAACTGCTCGGCGACTTTCAACGCTGATGACAACAAGCGCTCAGTCTCAGCATACCTTCCATTAATATAGGCAGCTCTTGCCTGGCTGGTGTAAGTCTCCCAGGCGGTGGGCGAATTGTTCGTGGCAAAAGTCATGGAAACCCCTCTCAAAAAGCGAGCAAGACACTGTGCGGGCAGGATGCCTCTTATTCCTTTAATACGTAAAGAGGATTGTCTTTAGTTCAAAAGCCCTGCTAGATTTTACAAAACGAGACTAATTGCCAAGTGCGCAGCCGGGGTAGGAAGTTAGAGACGTCATCAAGTCCAGACAAGGAGAAGGATATGGGTCTGTTCGGAACAAGCAAAGCTGCCAGAGTATCGGTAGACGGACTGGCACAGATGGTCGGGAATTATTTCAAACGCTTGAAGCTCGACATGGAAAGTCAGCAACTGGATGCTGCCGATGGACTGGGCTGGTGGCTCACGGAGGGCAGCGTCAAGGTTTATATTTTTGCCCTGGAAGATCCTTCCGGACCTGTAGTGCGGATCACCGCCCCCATCTTGCACTATCCCGATGACAATCGGCTGGCGTTTTTCGAGAGACTGCTGGAGATCAATCGTGAATTGAGCGGCTGTTGTCTGGCCGTCTTTCAAGAAGTGGTTCTGGTATCGGCACAACGCAGCACGCTCGGACTTGATCAAGAAGAGCTGAACGAGCTTATCTGGAACGTATCTATTACCGCCGATCGCCTTGACGATCAACTGGCTTCCGAGTTTGGTGCCATGCCTTACAACGAGGATCCAAACTGCTGATGGAAGTGAATTTTGTCGCCCGCTGGTAGCAAAAACATCTCTGTGATTTGCAAATCTGTTATATCTTCTTTCTGAATTCCTCAATTCAAATTCTGGGGCGACACTCTAAGGCGTCGAGAGAAAGGGAAATGGCCAAAATCCTACTAATCGAGGACGATCTTGAGTTTTGCAACAACATCAAAATATGGCTTGTCGCCGAGAGCCACACGCTAGAAACAGCAAACAATGGAATAGAAGGGCTGGAGAGACTGCGCTTCTACCCTTTCGATCTGGCCATCATTGACTGGCAATTGCCCGGCTTGGCAGGGATAGAGGTTTGCCGGCAATTCCGCGCTGCAGGCGGCAAGACGCCAGTCTTGATTCTGACGGGAAAAGACTCAGTTGTTGACAAAGTGGCCGGTCTGGATTCCGGCGCTGATGATTATCTGACCAAACCTTTCCATCCAACCGAGCTTTCGGCGCGCTTGCGTGCCCTTCTCAGACGGCCCGGCGAAGTTCTGGCCAATGTGTTGCGCTTCGGACCCCTGGAGCTCGATCCGCGCAGTGCTCGTTTAACCAGTGGGGGAAGAGAAATTCGTCTTCTTCCCAAAGAACTGGCGCTGATGGAGTTTTTCATGCGCCACCCCAACCAGTTGTTCAGCCCGGACACGCTTCTCGATCGTGTCTGGACGTCCGAGTCTGATGTCTCTCGTGATCTAGTCAAGGTTTATATCAACCGGCTGAGAAGCAAGATCGATGCCCCCGGAGCCCAGAGCCTCATACGCAATGTTCACGGTCTGGGATATATATTGCAGCTGAGCGCGCCGGAGCGAGCCGACGAAGTCGCACCCGGATAAGACTCAGGACGATGCCGCAGGTGTTTGCCGCTCAGGCAGGGAAACATTCGCTCTGGCTATCTGCCTGGGCACGACAAACCAGAAAGAGCTCCCCGTACCTTCCTGGCTCTCAACGCCTATTCTGCCGCCGTGAGCCTCCACGATTGCCTTGCAGATGGAAAGCCCAAGTCCAGTGCCGTGTTGCTCTCTGGCGTCAGAATCCTTTACTTGCTGAAAGCGCTCGAAAATTGTCGAGGCAAAGCCCTCCGGGATGCCTCGCCCCTGGTCGGTTACGCTGAACTCGGCATCCTCCCCAACCGCCCTCGCCGCAATCGTCACTGTGCTGCCTGCCGGGGAAAACTTGACGGCATTGGAGACGAGATTGACAACCACTTGCACAAGCCGGTCTCTATCCGCCCTGATGGGCGCATCGCTGAGAGTAACTTTAACAGCGACCTGACGCTGGTCAGCAAATCCCAGAGTCGACTGGACAGACTGCTCGAGGATAGCGGACAGAGTCGTGTCTGAGAGCTCCATCTTGAGTTTGCCCGATTCAAGTTTCTCCATATCCAGTATGTCGTTGACCAGAGCAATCAGCCGGCTGACATTGCGCTCGGCCGCCTGCAAGGCACCCAGCCCCTGGGCAGAGAGCTCCCCGAAAATGCCGCGTTCGAGAATGGCATGAAAGGCCTGGATGGAGCAAAGCGGCGTCCTCAGGTCATGGCTGGCCATGGCCAGAAACTCTTGTTTGAGTCGCTCTAGCTCTTTGCGCTCTGTCATGTCGTGCACGACGGCGAACATGCTATTTTCCATTTCGGACCACTGGCAGGACCAGAGGACATCGATGGCAGAGCCGTCCTTGCGGCAGACACGATTTTCGAAGAACATGGCGCTGCGGTCCGCGGACAGCTTACGGAAGGCAACAAGAGCAGCTTCTCTGTCCTCCGGATGTATGAGCTGGATGAATTCGCTCTTTATCAGCTCGTCGGCAGCATAGCCGAAAAGGCGCAGGCAGGCGGGATTGATCGCTGAAAACTGCCCCTGGGCATCCACCGAGCAGATGACATCGATGGCATTTTGAATGACGGCACGTTCTTTCCGCGCAGCGGCCGCCAGCGCCTGGGACATGTCGGCGAAAACCCTGTCCAGGTGGGCAATCTCGTCATTGCCTGGTAGCGGCGGATTCAAGGGGCTTCCCCTGGCCAGGCGCTGTGTGTTATCCATGAGAACTGTCAGGCGCAAGGCCGTACTGCGGCTGAAATAAATGGCAAGGGCCACGGCCAGAAAGATATTGAGAAGAACCCCTGCAATCAGCAAACTTTGCACCATGCTCCGGAAGCGCGCCTGAACTTGCGGGCTCTGGCGGGCTATTTCAGCTTGCTGGTCGACCAGAGAGAGAAGCTCGTTTTCCAGTTCATGTTCCAGCCCTTTCAAATCTTCTTTGTATTGTCCGACCATTTCTCTAACTTGCAGCGAATGTCCTGAAAGCACGGTATCGCGGATGGTGTACAACACGTCGGAGAGCTTGAGAAGGGTTTTCTCCACATGCTCCATGACTGCAACCTGCTCCGGGTTGTCTTTGACAAGCTCCTTTATATCTCGGGCTTCTTGAGGCAGTCTCTTGATCTCGTCGGCATATTCGTGTCCGTCGCTGAAGACGAAACCTTTGGCGGATCTCTTGACGTAATAAACATCGTGTATCAGGAGATTGGTACGGTCAGTGATTGCCCTGGCGTGCTGCTCGCGGCGAATTTCGGCTTCGGCCTGATTGAGAAGATATGTGAGAGTGCCGACAAAGACGAGCTCGAAGAAGAGCGGCACCGACACCAGAATCAGACCTTTTTGAAAGAGCGTGAAGTCCGATTTCATGCACCAGTCCTTAACTCTTGCGTCGGCGATATTCTCTCAACAGCTTAACACCTGGAGATTTCTGTCAGTCTGATCCGGAAGACATGCCCTGGCGGTTATGGTTTAATATTTCCCCGTAGTTGAGAATTTAAGACGTGTTAACCGGTTCGACCGCCCTCAAAGAGGTTTTCGAGTTTGCACCCGAATGGGAGCAACTGCTGCGCAATTTCGATGGCGGAGAATCTCCCCAGGCCTCAGAGTTTCTCAGCCGGGTCGGCGCCCGGGCGATTTTTCACAAAGCTCTGGGTCTCACGGATGCAAGAGACGGCTTCGTGCGTTTGTTGCGCGATTTTTACTACCAGCCGCTTCTGTCCAAGATGCTTGCCTCCAATTCGAACCTCAGGCGATTTCTCAGCCAGAGGCGCGTAAGTGCCGACGAACAACGCAGTCAGGTGATTTCTTATTCAGTCGATCTCAGCCAGAAGCTGGAAGCTTCTCTAAACAAACAGTTGGCTGCCGGGCAGGAAGACGGTTTCAAGGTCTTGCTCCCGGCCTATATTCAAAGAACCGTGCAAAATGCCGTTGTGGACTACATCCGTCATGAATCTGCCTGGGAAAGACAGACTCTACAGGACCTTTATCTCGATTCACAACAGGAAGATCCCCGGGCAACCGTCGCCGATGACATCTCCTACTCGCCCGAGCACCAGGCGCTTTCCGGCGAACAGGTGGTCCAGCTCAATCAACTGCGCGTTCATCTTACTGCAATGCTCGCTGACGGCGGTCTGCCCAAGGAGCCGTTGACTGTTGTCGATTGCCTGTTCGGTCTGGGGCTGACGAGTTGGTCGGTCACTGGCGAGGAGCTGACGATGCGCGAGGTTTGCGACAAACTCGATATTCAGGCCGAAACCATGGCCAGGCGGATAGCGCGCTGTCAGGTCCTGCTCGACAAGGGGCTGGATCTCGTCAGGCAGAAGATATATAACCATCTGCCTGGCATTGCTCAGTCGTGGCAACGCGGGCTCAACTTGAATACGGCTTCGCGGCGTGAGCTCACACAGCAGCTTGGCATGACTGAAGGAGAAATTGAGCGGCTCATTAAAGGAAGGCAAATCGAGAATCTTCAGCTTCTTCCGGAAAAGGGAATTATCAAGCCGGCTCGCCTGAAAGAGATTGTACAAAAAGGGGCGGTAGCCGTTTTCGTGCCGGTGGACATCAACTCGGCCACAGGACGTGACATTATGGACATTCTTGGAGTTGCCAAAGAAACTGCCCAGTCTCTGGTAGCTGAGCGTCCTTTTGGCGATCTCAGCGAGCTTGCCGGCCGCAATCTTGTGGGAAAAGCCGAATTGCAGGAAATGATCCGGCGCGGAGCCGTGCTTCGGACCAGATTCTCTGATTCCAGGAGGCTCGACCTGAACCGGGTATCTGAGGAAGATATCACTAAACTCGGGGTGAGCCAGTCAATGTGTCTGTCGCTTGTCCGGCTCCGTCCATTCCTTACCTGGGCGGAAGCAGAGGATTTTCTCCAGCCGGAGTCTGCTGACTGGGCAATTTTGCGCCAAAAATGCTTTCTCGGTTTGAGCCCCGGCTAATTTTTGGCCAGGTTCAGTAGATGTTCCAGAAAGAGTGACGGGTCGGCAGGCATGCCAAGTCCAGGGGAGAAAGAAAATGACTAATCTGGTGGAGATTGCCCCCGAAATAGCCAGGCTGGCTAAGAGCCGTACGAGAGTGACTGGCTCCTCAGCCGTCGCCGAGCTAGCTTGTAATATTGCCCAGGAGAGTATCTTGAGCCTCGATCCCGAGCTGGAATTTCTTCTGGACGAAAGTGCCGCTTTCAGCCAGGAGGACGCCCTGGTTTGCCTATTTGGCGTTTGCGACCTGGTTGTTAATGGCTTGCGCCTGGATGTGCGCCCGGCAGATGAAGAAGGACGCGTGTACATGAGCCGGGCCTTGATCGGCACGAGCTATCTTACAGGAGGGACGCTTGTCGTCGGGATGCAGGGGAGCTTGAGCGGCAGCGTTGTCGCTTATATCGCCCCCTCACAATGGCAGACTATTGACCAGCTGGCAGGAGCTGATGAGACCGTATCGCTCAAAGCAAATATATCTCCTTCCTTCGATCTGGCGCAGACTTTGCGCCAGGTGCTGGACCGGCAATCGGAAAGCAGGGTGGCTCATCCTGCCCCAGCCCCCGAGATGTTCGAGCTGGCTCTTTTTCTGTCCAATCCCCGGCAGCTTATCCTTTCCCGCCAGCGCCAGATTGTCGAAGGCACACTGGCGCGGCCTGCGCTCTGGGAGCAGGTTGGGCAAGTTGTCAGTCTCTGGTCCAGGGCGAGCATGCGCCAGATTCTCTGCCGTGGAGCTGCCTGGAATAAGA
>JAHFBI010000341.1 GCA_023250095.1 Candidatus Melainabacteria bacterium | reverse complement strand
TTGCTTGCCTGCGAGTTCCGCAGGCTGGGAATCGAGCCGAGTTTGAAGCGCATCTGCTCAGCTGAGTCCCTTACCCGGAAGCCCGGCAGCTCTGGCTTGAGCCTCGATGGGCGTTTTGATTTGCATCTTCGAAACGGTCGGCTGTTTTTTGTGGAGAAGCCCTCTGCGAGCACATCCGAAGTGTTTGACGATGCTCATCAGTGTCTGGCGCAGGTGCCCGGACTGACTGAGACCCCCTGGAGCGGGCATTTTTTTCAGGTCGAGTGCCTGGCTCCGAGTGACCGGGCAACTGTCGACTTCCCTTCATCTGCTTCTCTGGAGGCTCTCGTTGACCTGTCCGCGATAGAAGGACCGCTTTTTGTCAGGACTCGGCGCCCAGGCGACTGTATAAGGCCCTTCGGCATGAACGAGCTTGTCAAGCTCAAGAAATATTTGCACACGCACAAAACCGGGCAAATGGTCGACAGACTAGAAAATGCTTTTGTTGTGGCTGATGCCTCTGAGGTACTGTGGGTACCGGGTGTGGGCTTGAGCAACAAAATACGGGTAGAAGGCGCACCGACACACCGCTTTGTCTGGCTGAAAGCTGAGGCGTCTGACTGAAGGCTCATCCTGTTTTTCTTGTTTTTTGTAGTGATCTGATCGCCTCTGGCATCGCCACCCTGATGGAGCTTTCGATGATGCCCTGTCAGCGTCTGAAGGTGGTTGTTCGAGATCAAAGGTTCAAGCCTGAGAAGTCAACGTTGGTCAGCGGTTAGGCTGGATGATGCTCGTTCGAGAGCCCGACAGCGTCAGCCGAGACGGCTCAGCTCAAGATGACTGCCGTCACTGTCAGATGAGTCCTCCAGCCTTTTACCAGACGGCTGGGCTCAAACTTTCTGCGCCGAAGATAAGAAAGAGCGCTCGGAGGTTGTGGGCTGGCTTTCGAGGCGGACTATCTGCATCTTAAGCAGAGCCTTAAGAAAAAAAGAGGCGCCTGGATTGTCAGGGGCTCTCACCCGGGGCTCGAAAGCCGGGAAGCCGCGTGGGACTTGGCTCTGGGCTGCCGATTTAGCGTGTTATAATCTTGGGATATGACTTTTGGGAGAGGTTAAATGAGGAAATACGGGACAACCGGCGCCGTTTTCTTCTTGCTGGTAGTTCTGGTCGTATTCGTCTTTTCGCTGACCAGCATTACCAGAAGAGACAAGCCTCTTACATACTCCGAACTGCAAACCATGCTGCGCGAGCCCGACAAGGCTAAAGAGCAGATAGAGAAAGTCACTGTTACTAACGGCGACGCTGTTGTGCAGGTGGTACTCAAGGATGATCCTTCCCGCGAGAAGGCTGTAACTGTGCCGATGGAGGCAAAGGAAGCCCTGGTCGAGCAGTTCAACCGGGCAGGTGTTCCTCTGGAAGTGCGCGAGCCGGACAAATCCAGCTTCTGGTTCAGTATGCTCAGCTCCTTTTTCCTGCCGATATTGCTTCTGGTAGGTTTTCTTTTCATGTTCCGCAGCGCTCAGTCGGGCGGTAACCAGGCGATGAGCTTCGGACGTAGTCGGGCAAAACTGATGCTGGACAGCAAGGTTAAAGTGACCTTTCAGGATGTGGCCGGTATCGATGAAGCCAAGCAGGAGCTGCAAGAGATTGTCGATTTCTTGAAAAGCCCGGAAAAATTTCAGGCGCTAGGGGCGCGCATCCCGCGCGGTGTGCTTCTCGTGGGTGCTCCTGGAACAGGCAAGACCCTTCTGGCCAAAGCAGTTGCTGGCGAAGCCGGGGTGCCTTTCTTCTCCATATCTGGCTCGGATTTTGTCGAGATGTTTGTCGGGGTCGGCGCCTCCAGGGTAAGAGACCTTTTCGATCAAGCCAAGAAACATGCGCCCTGCATAGTCTTCGTCGATGAAATCGATGCTGTCGGCAGGCAGCGCGGCGCCGGACTCGGCGGCGGGCACGATGAGCGCGAGCAAACCCTAAACCAGTTGCTTGTGGAGATGGACGGTTTCGAAGGCACGACAGGCATCATTGTGGTGGCTGCCACCAATCGTCCGGATATTCTTGATTCCGCTCTTTTGCGTCCCGGTCGCTTCGACCGGCAGGTCGTTCTCGACAGACCCGATGTTCTTGGCCGCGAGCAGATTCTCAGCGTGCACTCCAGGGGCAAGCCGCTGGCAAGGGACGTGGAGATCAAGACTCTGGCCCGTCGCACTCCTGGTTTTACGGGGGCGGACCTTTCCAATTTGATTAACGAGGCGGCTTTGATTGCCGCGCGCGCCGATAAGCGCGAGATTGAGATGAAAGATCTCGAGGCAGCTATAGACAAGGTGATTGCCGGACCGGAGAAGAAAACGCGCATTATTTCTCCCAGAGAAAAGGAGATGACTGCTTATCACGAAGTCGGTCATGCCCTGATGTGCAAGCTTCTGAAGCACGCGCATCCTCTGCACAAAGTGACGATTATTCCTCGCGGTTTTGCGCTTGGTTTGACGATGTTTTTTCCAGAAGAGGACATCTTGAGCCACACTCGCTCGCAGCTCATAGACCAGATTGGCGTGAGCCTCGGCGGGCGAGTGGCCGAAGAGGTCGTCTATAACGAAATCACCACTGGCGCTCAAGACGATCTCGAGAAAGCGACAAAACTGGCGCGTCGAATGGTTACTGAATTCGGCATGAGCGATCGTCTCGGACCGATGACTTTCGGCAAGCGTAACGAGCATGTTTTCCTCGGGCGCGATTTCGGGCATGAGCGGGACTATGGCGAGAATATCGCGGCTGTCATCGATGAAGAAGTGACTCGCATCATCACCGACCAGTACAACAGGGTCAAGAAGCTGATTGAAGATCACAAGCCGCACATGGACGCTATCGTCAAGGTTCTGCTCGAGAAAGAGACGCTCGATTCCAACGAATTTGAGGCCATCCTGCAGGATGTGAACCGTCAACTGGGACGTATCCCGGCAGCGCCTGAGCAGCCTGATGACAGCGGGCTGCCGCCGTCTGGTGAAACTATCGTTCTGGACGAAGGCAAGCTCATCCAGGGCAATGAAAAGGACAAGGGAGACGAGAAAGGTCCGGGCGGGCAACTTTATCCGAAGTTCGCCTGAGAGTCGCTTCTACTTCTCTTTGTCTGAGGGAGGCTTGATCTTGATCAAGCTGGAAAATGGCTGGCTCAGCGCTCCTGAGGTAAAGAGTCCGTTGCCTACAGTCGGCGACTGATTGAGCCCACCCAATCCGGGCAGGTTAAATGCCCCTTGATTGAGCAGTTGCTGGATGTGCAACTGGATTTGAGCCTTCATAACCGGGTCAGTTTCCATCATGATTGCTTCCTGGAATTCTTGAACGGCATTTGCAATCTCGCCCTGCTTCTCCAGCATTACTGCCAGCCCGTAGATGATGTTCTTGTCGCTGGGGTTAATTTCTTTGGCTTTACGATAGGCTTCGCGTGCTTTGTCAAAGTCCTTTAACTGGGCCTGCGTATTGCCGATGCCCGCCCAGGCCTGGGCATATCGCGGCTCGTCTTCAGTGGCTTTCTGGTACTGCTCCAGGGCTTCGGTGTGCTTGCCCATGGCAAAGAGAATGTCTCCCTTTGTATTGCGAGCTTCAGGATTCTTCTCTTTTTGCTTTATCGCCAGATCCAGCTCTTTTAGCACCTCGTCGAGTTTTTTCTTGGCATCCACGCTGTTCATGTCTTTCAGCAGATTGGCATCCTGGGCTTTGCGGAAGAGAAGCACAGAGCGAATGAGGTGAGCATCGGGGAAATTGGGCTGCTTCTTGACGGCTTTCTCAATATGCTCCAATGCCGCGTCACGATCTCCCTTTTGCAGAAGAAGCAACCCCAGCGTGTTCTCGCACATTGCCTCTGGCGCTCCTTGCTCTTGCGCCAGATGGATTTCTTTCAGGGCTTCTTCCAGTTTGGCCTGGCTGGCAGCGGTATCTTTCTCGCTGGACGATTGCGTGCGCAACAAGTTTCCTAGAATCAGGTGTACTTCTTTGTTGCCTGGTTTGAGCTTGAGGACCTCATGGCATTCTTCGATAGCTTTCTCGATGCCTTCAGGTGTCCCTTTCTGGACGTAAAGATTGACCAGATTCAAATGCGGCTCGAAGGCACTGGGGTTGAGAGCAGCAGCATAAAGAAAAGCGTTGATTGCCCCATCGAGATTGCCGTTGAAATAAAGCAGCTGTCCGAGCTCCATCTTCTTTGCATATGTGGGCTTGCCGGCAAAGACCGGCACATTCAGCCCCAGGCTCAGCGCAAGTAAAAGCGGCAGAGCCGTAAGAGAAGTTCTTGCAAAATATGTGCTCCACTGTCTTTTCATAGCTCAAGAATAGCCCAAGCTGCCGTGAATAGGCAAAACTTAACAGCTTCTGAATTCTCCTTTCGGCGTTGAGCTGGCTGTCCCGGACTATCTGGTATGTCCCATGTGGGCAGGATCGATAAACAACATTAGATCAAGGTTATTCTATAGATATATATCTTAATAATCTGGCGTGCTAGTCTTTATGGAAGTCGCATCAGGAGCCAGATCTCCCTGAGATGCTTGCTGAAAGATAGAACTTTCCGGAGGGTGAAAAACGTGGCTGTTGTTCAAGAAAAGGAACTTCTCTGCAGTGAATGGCTGAAAACGCCGAAGAAACTGCTAATTGGTGGCAAATGGTCAGAAGCGGAGTCCGGCAAGACTTTTGAGACATTCAACCCGGCTACCGGGGAAGTCCTGGCCAGAGTGGCCGAGGGCAGCAAGTCTGATGCTGACAAGGCCGTCAAGGCAGCTCGTAAGGCTTTTGAAGAAGGACCCTGGCGCAAGATGTCTCCTGCTGAACGGGGACGGCTTATTTATCGCCTTGCTGACGAAATTGAAAAACGCGCTGACGAATTTGCTCAACTTGAAACTCTGGATAATGGCAAGCCCATCAAAGAGTCGCGCTGGGTAGATGTTGTGCAGGCTGTGGAAACTTTTCGCTATTACGCTGGCTGGTGCACAAAGCTGGAAGGCGAGACAATCAATGTCAACAACAATTACTTTGTTTACACTCTGCGTGAACCCATAGGCGTCGTCGCACAGATCATTCCCTGGAACTTCCCCCTGTTGATGGCTGCCTGGAAGCTGGGACCGGCGTTGGCTTGCGGCAATACTCTCGTACTCAAGCCGGCTGAGCAAACGCCGCTGACTGCTTTGCGGCTTGGCGAACTCATTTGCGAGCTGGGCTTCCCGGAAGGTGTCGTCAACATAGTGACGGGCT
>JAHFBI010000340.1 GCA_023250095.1 Candidatus Melainabacteria bacterium | reverse complement strand
ACGCGTGTGACTTCCGAGGCAAAGGAATTGAGCTGGTCCACCATCGTGTTGATCCAGTTTTTCAGCTCGAGAAGCTCGCCGCGCACCTCGACGGTGATCTTCTTGGAGAGATCGCCTTTGGCTACAGCGGTTGTTACTTCGGCAATGTTTCGCACCTGCCCGGTGAGGTTGTTTGCCATCATGTTGACGCTTTCGGTAAGCTCCTTCCAGACACCGGCAACACCTTTGACATCGGCTTGTCCGCCGAGTTTCCCTTCAGTGCCCACTTCGCGCGCCACGCGTATCACTTCTGCGGCGAAGGAAGCCAGCTGAGTCACCATCGTGTTGATTGTCTTGGCTATGCGCAAGAATTCACCTTTGATGGGACGTCCTTCAAGCTCCACTGCCACGGATTGTGAGAGATCGCCGCGTGCCACAGCGCCTATCACTCGCGCCATCTCGACAGTCGGCTGGACGAGATCTGTGATTAGACCGTTGAGAGAATCGAGATAGCTCGACCACTCTCCTGTCGCGCCTGCGACGACGGCACGGGTAGATATTTTCCCTTCTCTGCCGACAGCATTGCGCACGCGATCGAACTCCTTGGACATCTGATCGTTCATCTCCAGCAAATCGTTGAGGGCTTCGGCTATTTCCCCGGATATCCCCGTCTGGTCCATGTCCATGCGCTGGGAAAAATCCCCTCTCCGGGCTGCTCTGAGAACCTTCAACAGTACTTTCGTGTCGACAACATCCTTGGTTGTTTGTGCCGTAGCCATGCTTCTGCCCTCTCTAATGCTGCGCAATTACAATCTGCTAGCGATACCGGGATGCCGTTTGCTTGGGCCTATGCCTACTGTTCCAGTCAGCTGGGTGTTTTTGTTCTATGTCGAAATCCAGGGCGTGCCGTCAAGGGTTTCTGGTAGAAGTAAATCTAATTGTCTTTCAATGCCGGGGGTGGCTGGGCCTGTTTCTGTCCCCGCCTGCGTCTTTGTCTCTTGCTCTAATCTAAACAATGCCGCTTCTGAGGGCTTTCACTGCAGCTTGCGTACGATCGCTCACAGCAAGTTTGCCCATTATTCGGCGAAGATGGCTCTTTATTGTCTCTGGGCTGAGAATGAGGCGCTCGGCAATCTCAGCATTGGAGAGCCCCTCTACTACCAGTTTTAGCACTTCTATTTCGCGCTCCGACAGCTCTTCGCTGTTGTGTGAGAGGCGACCCTTGACGTTGCCTGCCGGCGCCGTAGCCATTTTGCTCATTTCAGGCAGAGCTTTGAGGACTCTGGAGGCCACGAGCGGGTCCAGCCAGACTCCGCCGTTGTGCACTACGTCGATAGCCGCTCTCAGGCGCGCGCCATCTGTGTCTTTCGTGCAATATCCTTGCGCGCCGGCCGACAGTGCGGCAAAAACGTCATCTTCGCTTGTGTGAGATGTGAGCATGACGATTCTGGATTGAGGACTTGCTTGCTCGCGAATCAGCTGTGTTGCTTTCAGCCCGTCCATGCCTGGCAAACCCAGATCCATAAGTATTATGTCCGGGCTCATCTGTCCGGCCATTGACACAGCTTCTTCTCCGTTTGTCGCTTCGCCGAGAACGACTATATCGGCTGCTTGCTCCAGAAGAAGCTTTATGCCCATCCGGCAGACGTGATGGTCTTCCACCAGAAGCACTGTTATCTTGCCTGCTTCCACCATGTTGCTGTCCTTACCTTTCTTCTTTCCGCCAAAATCGGCTGCTTCTTTCTCTGGCACCAGTTAAATGGAAAAGCCGATTGCCGCTGTCACAACTGGCGTCCATTGCGCGCGCCGCGATCAAAGTACCCCTTGTGGCAAGACCCCCATCTTGACCCTTACAGAGCGCTAAATTGTCGGAGCCTGATCTTGGTTGGTTGTATATGAACCATATAATTATGTGCCATGTCGAAGATACGTCTCCACAGACTATTGGTAGCTGATTTCTTATAGCTTGTTTGGACAGGGCTTTGAAATGTCACTTATAAGCTGTAGACTTGTAATATCTCAGCTTGAAGACGGGAGTCTATGGACACAAATTCCTTGAAATGGTTTGGCGACTGGATACGCAAGGCCCGCCATAACAGAGGCGTGTCGCAAGAATCCTTTGCCGATCTATGCGGTTTGCACAGAACATATGTTGGTGGCATCGAGAGGGGAGAGCGCAACCCGTCTCTTTTAAATGTATTCAAATTGCTCGAAGTTCTGGGCTGGGACAGAAAGGCGATAGAGCACATGCTTTGCCAGGCGGCTGGCAACAGTACTTTCGACCAGTTTCCTCTTCAGCAGATATTTAGCGAGCTGTCGCACGATTCCAGGAAAGTCTTCTGGATGTGCACCCCGGATCATTCGCGCCTCCTTTATGTTAGCCAGACATATGAGAAAGTCTGGGGATTGAAAAGGTCCGATCTATATAATGACTGGCGTGCATTTACTGAGGCAGTTCATCCAGAAGATCGCCTCCGTGTGAGAAAGTCTTTCCAGAGCCTTGCCAGTCTGACTTCTGTAAAGGAAGAATATCGTTTATTTCATCCGGACGGCTCTATGCGCTTTATCGCCGACCACGGTTTTGCTGTTTATGATTCGTCCGGTCAGGTGGTGGCACTGTGCGGTTGTGCCGAGGATATCACTGAGGCGAAACTTAACTGGCAGCAAACTGCAGCTTTGAGTGCTGCTGTCAAAGAAAAAGTCGACCGGGAGATGCAAGCGCGCTCCATAGCACAAGCTGCTCTCCGGGAGCGCGAGCAATTGGCTTCCTTGAGCGCCGCTATCGGCATGATCCTCTGCCGGTCAGGGCCGATTGCTCAAATCTTGCAAGAATGTGCTGAGGCACTTGTGCTGCACCTGGAAGTGCCATTGTGCCATATATGGCTTCTGGAGCCAGAGGCAGGTATTTTGCACCTTCATGCCAGCGCAGGACCCTTGTCGCGCTCTGAGGCGGCTTGCTCTATGGCGCCCCTAGCCCCGCTTAAAGTGAGTCTGATTGCTCAGGAGCTACGACCAGTTTTTTCTAATTCGGCGCAAAGCGATGAGACAGTCGCCGATATTCAATGGGCAAGGGAAGAAGGCATTGTCTCTTTTGGCGGCTGTCCCCTTCTGATAGATGACAGGTTAGCTGGGGTTGTGAACATATTCTCCCGCCAGGAGTTGTCTGGCGCTCACACAGATGCCCTGTCGGCTGTAGCCAGTTGCATTGCTCTGGGCATAGGGCGCAAACGAGTCGAGGAACGACTGAGCCAGAGTACGCAGTTGCTCGAGCTTGTTCTGAAGAACATGGAGGAAGAGAGCCGCCAACGTCTCCGGCAAGCTGTTGCTTCTCAATCTGGCGAACAAGAAGATCGCTGTCAGAGGACTAAGACTCTTGCTTTGAATCCAGATATTGTTTGAGCGCCCTGGCGTTGTTGTATTGCGTATCTCTGGAGGCATAGATCAGAGTCACGCAGCCCTGCTTCGACTTCTCGATGATTGGTTGCCAGAAAGTCTGCTTTTGGTCCAGTTCCTTAAAATATCGGCAGAGAAATTCGCTCCAGTGTTCTTCCTTATGGGCGAACCAGCGCCGCAAGTCGTCGCTCGGGCTGATTTCTTTGAGCCACTGGTCGATTGCGAGATTTTCTTTTGTCATGCCGCGCGGCCACAGTCGGTCCACGAGGATTCTTGAGCCATCAGTCTTAAGAGGCATAGCATATGCTCGTTTTATCTGGATCATGGCGTCTTTCCATATTTGTCATTTTGGGGCAGGGAGCCAGCAAATGGATGCAAAGCCTGGCTACAAGCCGCCAGGTAGGCTCCGGCAAGCTTGTTGCCGGGCTCGAACTCTAGATATTTCTGCGTGTATTTTTTTGCTTCCGTGAAGTCACCGAGCTTGAAATGAGCCTGCGCAGCCAGAAAAAGAATTCGCGGGTGGCAGGCAGAAAAGTTTGCGTCGCCGGGCAGGTCGCCCAGCAATTCGATCACTTGCCCGGGAAGGCGGGCGTTTGCCTGCTTCTGCCCGAGGGAATCTTCAGCAAGTGGTTTGCCGGCAAGCTCTTTTGAATAGCTGAGGGCCAGAAGGTAACGGCTGAGCTTATTGTCAGGCGCCAGAGAAAGAGCCTTCTGAAAGTCCTTGCGCCCATCTTCGATGCGCCCGCAATTGACACGGGAAGCGCCGCGCAATTGCCAGGTCTGCCAGTCAGACGGCGAGAGCTCAAGGGCCTGAGTCCACAAACTCTCGGCTCCAGAGGGATCGCCAAATGATTCTGTGAGGACGCCTTCCGTTTTTAGTGCTTTCACATTCTTGTAGAGAGCATTTGAAGCTTTCTCCCAGGCAAGGGCCATGTTTCTGTCACCATAGCTGACGACCTCCTGCCCGATTTCAGTCATGGAGTTGGCCTTCTCTTGTCTGCTCATCTGGCCCCAGTCGACCTGCAGCCAGGGAGAGCCGCTCATGGCAGAAAGCAAGGCCCGGTTTTGCTCCAGGTAGAGCTTGCCTTCGTATGATCTGCCCACGTCATATTCCAGCCGGTTGCGATCGTCCGTGTTGAGGAAAGCACCGCCCACCAGCGACTTCATACCGTCGCTTGCCACCACTATATGAGCGATCAAAGACTCAGCCGACCGGATGCCTACGCGCGCAAATTCCAGAGCACGTTGCCTGTCCTGCAGGAGTTGGGCGACCGCCGGAAAATCGATGACAATGGGCTCCTTGCTGGCCACGATAATGATGTTGCCCGGGCGAGGAATAAACGCCAGTGTGTGTGCAAAGACAGAATTGAGTGATGAGAGGACCCCGCAGAGATCCGACGGAGGTACCTCCGCAGTCTGCATCCATAAGGAGAACATACCGCCTTTCTTGAGGCGTTGGCGGCAGATCTCGAAATACTCCCGAGTGAAGAGGTTGCAGACCCCTGCCTGCCAGGGATTGGAAGGTTCGGAGATAATGAGATCGAAATTCTCATCAGTAGCGAGCAAATAATTGCGTCCGTCGTTGTATTGTAAATGCACGCGGGCATCGGCTTCCGGACTGTGATTTACATCATGAAAATATTTGGATGCCTTGATGACGGCAGGTTCGAGTTCGACTGCTTCAAGGCAGCGGATGGGAAAGAGCAGGGCTGTGCCGACGGTCACCCCCGAGCCCCAGCCAATCACGGCAATATCCCTGGCATGAGGTTTGAGCAAGAGGGGAAAACCGGAGACAAGCGCTTGCACGGGCATGTCGGCGCCATCGGATGCGTCTATATGCCCGTTTGTGAT
>JAHFBI010000339.1 GCA_023250095.1 Candidatus Melainabacteria bacterium | reverse complement strand
ATTCTCAAGTTGCAAACCAGCTTGAGAGTCGGGCGCGAGCTGACTGATGACTTGCTCGAACAATAGACCAGGCGGCAGCGGCAGGCACAGCCGGCGGCAGAGGAACTTCCCCAAACACCGAAAGCTCCCAGATGAACAAGCGAAGATCTAATCGAGGAAGAGTGTTAATCGCCGTGGCCGGCATGACCCTGCTCCTGGCACCGGGAAGCTTTGGTGCATCGTCACAACTGAAACCGGTTTTGAAAGCCATCGATCCAGCCCAGGCCCATATCGATCCTGCTGCCGAGCCTCCTGCTGGCTCTTCCGGCGGAAGTATTTCACAACCCAGTCCAAACCCGCTTGGTGGGATCACCGGTGCGCCAATTTCCCGGCAGCGCCAGACACAGCCTGGCGGGACTCCCGGCTTTCAGCCTTACTATGCTCCTTCTGTCGGCAGCTACGGGTACTCGGGGCAGTTGCCCGGCAGCCCTACAATGCCCGGTACTCCAGCGGGTTCTCAGTCGTTGCCTGCATTTCAGCCTGGAGCTGGTTATCAGATGCCAGCTGGCTACCAGGGGCAATATGCTGCACCGGGTAATGGCTTCCCCGGACAAGGTGCCAATCCGGGTGCCGGATACCGGCAGAGCCCGTCTTCTTATGCTCCGACATACCCTGGTCAACCAGGTGCGCCCGGGCAGGCAACTTATGGGAGTCCGCCTGCGCCGGCCTATTCCCAAAGCGGACGAAATCCTGCAGGACAGTGGGGTAACAGCAGCCCCTGGGGTTCCCAGCTTCCCTATCCGTCAGCCGCGGCTCCCTATCCTCCAGGAACTGTTTCGCCGCCTCAAAGAAGCTGGAGCGCTTCCTCATCGCCATATGGCGCCGGACCAACAGCTTATCCGACCGCCTTGCCCTTGCCGCCGTATGCTCAGCCACCAGCCAGACAGTGGACACAGCAGCCAGCTGCCACATCACCTTATGGTTCAGGGCAGGCGGCAGGCGCAGGACAGGTCCCCCAGGAGAGCCAGATTCCCGACTTTGCCGGACCCTTGCCTGCCGCTTCCCCTTCCGGTCCGGCAATACCGGTTGCCGGTCCTGGCTTCGGCAGCGGTTACGCCCTGTCCAGCGGCGCCCCCCAGAATCAGGGGCTAACTGCCTGCGAACAGCGTGTCACGCGGCTGGAACAAATTGCCTTCGGGTCCACCTACCCGGAGCATGAAGTCGATGATCGCGTCGAGCACCTGGAACAGGAAGTGTTTGGGAAAAGCAACAGCCCAGACGACCTCGACACCAGGCTTGCCAGACTGGAGACAAAAATGGGCGGGCAAGGCGCTTTCGGTCGCCCGGCAACACCTTCCTCTCCGCCTTCGTCGCAGCAAAGCCCATACAGCCAGCCGCAGCAATCTCAGGGCATACAACCATCTTACCCGCCTTCGTTGCAGCAAAGGACATACAGCCAGCCGCAGCAATCTCAGGGCATACAACCATCTTACCCGCCTTCGTTGCAGCAAAGGACATACAGCCAGCCGCAGCAATCTCAGGGCATACAACCATCTTACCCGTCTTCGTCGCAGCTGCCGTCTGGCTATGGGCAGCCGGTTTCTGCATCCAGTCTCCCCGCTCAAACATTCATGTCTTCGGCACCCTCCCCCTCGCCTGGTGACTCATCCGAAAACGGTGTGCCCCTCCCCGATCCCGCCAGCACTGAGACCCAGTCATCAGGTGTTCCAGTTGCGTTTGCCCCCGCTAGCAATTTTCAAAGCTCTCGTGAAGGACAAGCCCCTGAATCTTTTTCGCCGGACAGTCTGTCCAGCCCGAGCCTGTCGTCATCTCCGGTTAAGACACCGGAGGTGGCGGCTACAGCCAGCCAGGGCGAATCACCTGGTGCCGGGTCCGAAGCTGAAGGAATAGGGACCGTCGACTTAAAGACAATAATCAAGAATATTCCCATGGACAGTCGCGCTGGCGATTACAGCAATCAAGTACAGCGCTTCGCCGGTACTTGCTGCGCTCGCTGGACCAACTTTCCAGTGCGTATCCACCTGCCGCTGGGATCACCGGCACCCTGGAAAACGGCTGTAGAAGCGGCTGTAAAGAAATGGGGGCAATATATTCCGTTGATTGCTGCTCCACCGTCCGAGCCGGCCGATATCGAAGTAGCATGGATCAACCACTTGCAGCCGCGCCAGCTCGGGATAACCAATCTGGAAATATTCAACGGGCGGATGCGTGTCACTGTCTACTTGCTCAGACCTACTTATTATCTGCCGGAAGTTTCCGAGAAAGCTCTCTATTCAATTGCTTTGCACGAGATCGGGCACGCGCTCGGTATCTTCGGGCACAGCGCCATGCCGGGCGATATCATGCAAGCACAAGAAACTTCACAACCAGGCAGAGGTATTTCTAGAACCAGGTACGGTGGCATAACAGCTCGCGACCTGAATACACTCAGGAAGGTGTACGAGTCCCCGTCGTTGCCGGAAGGATTTCAAAGCCCGCAACCAATCGGCTGGCCCTGTCGGAGCGGTCCTTGATTATCTTGAATTCAGGATGTTTCTTTCCTCCTCGTGGACAATGTGTGCAGTCAAGCAGGGAGATTTAGCATGGTCACGGCTTTGAAGGAAATTACCGTCGCCCACAGTCCGGATTCAGACGATGCCTTTATGTTCTACGCGCTGGCGGCGAACAAGCTGGATACTAAGGGACTTAAGGTGAACCAGGTTCTCAAAGACATCCAATCTTTGAACATGGACGCAATGCAGGGTGTCTTTGAAGTCTCAGCGATTTCTTTTGCTTGTTATCCCCAAGTAGCCGATCGCTACGCCCTCATGCCCTGCGGAGCAAGCATGGGGCTGAATTACGGGCCGATGGTTGTTGCCAATGCCGCTCTCAGCCGTGAACAGCTTAGCCAGGTCAAACTGGCGATCCCAGGAGCAATGACCACAGCATATCTGGTTTTGCGCCTCTGGCAGCCGCACCTGGACGTTGTCGAAATGCCCTTCGATCAAATTCTTGATGCTGTCAGGGACGGCAGAGTTGACGCCGGTCTGATCATTCACGAGGGACAACTCACCTATTCAGAAATGGGTCTTGTTAAAGTCGTTGATCTTGGACAATGGTGGTATGACCTTACTGGTGGATTGCCGCTTCCTCTTGGAGGAAACATTATCCGCAAAGACCTTGGTCCCGATCTGATCAGACATGCCACCCAGTTGCTGCAGGACTCCATCCGCTATTCTCTCCATCACCGCAAAGAAGCCCTTGAGTATGCAATGCAGTTTGCGCGCGAACTAAAAAGAGAGCAGGCCGACAAATTCGTGGGCATGTATGTGAATGACTTAACAGTCGATTACGGCGATAGTGGGCGCACGGCGCTGCGCCGTCTTTTCGATATGGCCTTCGAGAACGGTATCATTGCCCGAAGAATCGAGCCTGAGTTCTCAACCATGTAGAATTCGCCAAGGACGATAGGGCTGACCAGATCCTGGCACGATACCCTGCCGCTCTGCCAGAACGAAGTGCCAGGTGGTTGTAGATCATTGCATGGACTGCATCTGGAAGTGAGCCGGGAAGACTGCAATAAGTGCGGTGCCTTGCCTTTCAGTGGCAGAGCACAGTGTCGACCAGATGTGGTGAGACATAGCTGACAATCTGTTCGTATGTAATCGGAGGAAAGCGCAAACAAGCTTTAAGCAGTGCACCGCATTGCCAACTCTTTCTGTCAAAGTGATACCAGTGGGTCGCAAGATACTTCTGGAGGTACTTTCTACTTATGCCGTGCATGTGGATGCGGATAAATTTGACAAAGGTGGTAACTGTAGATGCTAGTTCGGACGAGGGATCGATACATGGAAGTGATTGCCGGCTATTGCCGGACTTCGTTTTAGGAATGGAGCGAACATAGTGGTCACCGTCCTGACGTGTGACTATCCCCTCCAACTCCAGCATGATAAGAATACCTGCCAGCTCGCCAACGGCTAGGCTGCTGCGCTGGCAGAGGTAGTCGAAGTGGAGTGGTTTTTCCGAGAGCAGATCTATTATGGACCCTTCTCGCGCAGAATACTCGCCGGCAGGCGTTGTTTCACCAGCCTCAAGCTTGGCTGGCGTTCCCATTCCTGCCTCTGGCTTGTTACTTGGGCTTTGTGCGGATTGCGTGCTCGAGTAAAGCGCCCACGGCTCGTCTGATGTTGTCATGGCTGCACCCGCCGTGCAAGGTGTGCTCTCTGGCAAATCATCAACGTGCTCGTCTTCTGGTTTCGCTAGCTCAGCAAGCGGGTGGGATCTTGCCGGTGTCTCCCGACTGCGCTTGCACAATACCTGTGCAAATAGTGCTGACGGCACGGGCTGAGTGCTTCCATCCATATGAGCCTGAATAACTGTTGCTATTCTTTTTAGAATGTTAAGCGCGTTTGACTGGGATATGCCAGTGACCTCGTGTAGCTTCGATGAGCTCAGGACCAGCCCACGTTCCATCAACCAGATAGCCGCAAGCCAATGTCTGGCGCTGCGCACGCGATGGAAAAATGTTCCAGCTGTGAACCATGTCTTCTTGTAGCAGCTCAGGCATCTGAAAACCCTGTCACCGCGATCTCGTTGAGGATCTGAAAGCCCGCAGTAGCGACATTTGAGAAGTCCATTCTCACAAAATATCCTACAAAGCTCGTCAACACAGTCGTCCTCTGTAGGAAACCGGGCATTGAATTCCGCCCAGGCGAGGCTCAGTCTTTCAGGTTCCGGCGGTCCCTCCGATTGCCCTGGTATAGGTAGCGGGTGTGTCATGTGGCGTCCTCCAAGATCTTTTGATTTATACGATCCCTGAGTCAAAGAGGTTCAACTAATGTGTATGAACAGGAGAGATCAAGAGTGGATTTGACCTTGTACTTGCCCCCGGCTTTTCACTTTGAACTCATATCATTCACTCCTTTGCGTAGAGCGGTTCTTTGTGGAAGGAACTCTGATACCGGAGCAATCCTTTTGTCAATTTAATCGGGCAAGCCTTTTGGGGCTCTTCCGGGTTGTCAGAAGGTAGTCGTGCCTGTGGCGTAACAGGGTAGGTGGGGAGGTTAAGCGTTATCGCTTGACCTCCCCACCTACCAACATCAGACCTCAGCTCCTCAGGAGTGTTTTTCCAACAGCAGTGCTGAGGGACATGCCGGCCTTCGCCGCCGCCGTGCGGCGGCTGTGAGTCCGTGCGTATTTCATCAAGATCCGAAGCTGTTCGTTCGAGCAAGTCATGAGGAACCTGTGCGAGGTAACA
>JAHFBI010000338.1 GCA_023250095.1 Candidatus Melainabacteria bacterium | reverse complement strand
AAGATCTTTCGCATCGGGCACATGGGTTATGTTTTTGAGAGAGACATATTGATGACCCTGGCTGCACTGGAGGCCTGTCTTGTCGAGCTGGGCTATCGTTGCCCGTCCGGCATGGGCGTCGGCTCGGCACTGGCCGTTTTGACCGCTCCAGCACAAAGCCCGGCCTGAGAGATGGCAGCGCACGGATTTCTGCCGGCAGTTGACTGAGGTGTTAAAGCTGGCTGAAGAGGGACATCAGGGTCCTCGTCAGCCAGGTCTGTAAAACTCCAGACTGCGGACTTTTTCAGGCGGCGGTGCCGGGTCGCAAGTTATGCGCAGTCCTGGTCTCTCGAAAATCTCGCCCTGCAGAACGTCAAGCTTGGTTGCCTTCAATGTGCCAAATAATTCTCGCGCTGCCTCAATAGTCTGAGGAATGAGAGCGCCTCCCTGGAAAGAAGATGACACCCAGATTTTAGCTATTGTTGCCTCTTCTTCCAGAACTGTTATCCGCACTGTACCCTCACAAAAGTCGTAAACAACGCCGTTGAGAAGCTGGCTCGAACCCTGCCAGGCGCCCAGGCGCTCCATCGCTTCGGACAATGTGCTGACTGCCGGGATCAAACCGTTCCAACCTTTCTCAGGAACCCAGCCATCGGCTCTGTCGCATTTGTTGTCGAAGGTGATCTCCGGTAATTCATTTGAAAATGCCGCCGTCATAATCGCACTCCCAGCTTAGATATCGCTAGCTTGCTCTTTTACCTGAAACATCCCTTTCAACGGGTTGCTTTGCTTGCTCTTTCAAAATCAGCAACAATCTTGGAATTGTTTGCCACGTTTTGAGAAAGGCTGCCATCGGGAAGGCGGATCTTGTGTGGCTGTCCCTTTTCGTTGGTACCGAAGTTCAGATTGATATCTGCTTGATCCTGCTCTTTGATGAAGCGATAAAGGACCGGGCTGGTCTCAAGCAACTGCTGCCGCTGGGCAGAATTGACCCGGAACATACGCATGCCTTCGGCATCCATTTCAACGGCATTGTCGAAATATTCTGTGGGGGGGCGAACAAGGGCTTCATCACGCACGGCAGCTGTCGACAGGTGCTGTGCGTCCTTTTCCGCGGTGGCAGGTTTACCGGCACCATCCAGAAGCTTGCCTTGCTGGTTGCAGCGCAGCCAGTCGTCGCCTGCCTTGTCATATTTGAAATAGTCGCCTTGTTTGCCTTTGATCAGCCAGATGGTTTCGTGTGTGGCAGGATCTTCGTAAGGAGCCCAGCCGATGGCGTTGGAGAATCGCTCCAGATTTGCCGATTGATCCCAGTCCAGCCTGTACTGGCTGTTGTGCGCGAGCTCATGGGTAAGCAGAGATTCTATGCTGAATTCCTCAGGAGCCCCCCACTTTTTCAAGTCTGCCTCCGTGATCATTCTGCCGTCAGCACTGCCTGGCCAGAAATAGACAGCTGGCTTGCCGTTCTTGTCCTTGTTCACATAGTTGGCCAGAGTGGTGCCGTTGTCGCCTTTGACAAATTTTTCTTGCAAGAAATAGAACTTCACTGCCTCCTTGCCGTCCTTCGTCAGATGGCTGGGAGCAGCGTGAGCAAGCGCTGCCTCGATACCATACAGCTCATCGAGGCGCGGGGCGCGCGCGGCAATCATGGCTCCTCGATCCAGGCTGCCGTCAGGATTTTCTTTGACCACTTGTTTCTCGATATCTTCGCCTTCCTGGCTGAAAGTTACTTTGAACTTCGACTCTATTTCCTTGAGCTTTGAAGCAACAAGCAAGTCAAGCTGGCGGTCAGCCTGCGCCAGTCCTTGCGGCGTCCGGTCCGTCTGCATGAGCTTTTTGTCTTCGCCATTTACTCTTATGTGAAAAAGCAGTTGCTCGCCCTGCCAGGAAAGGTCTACTCCGTGCCTGGATGCCAGTTCTCCTGGTTTGAGAGTGCCTTTCTCCTGAGTCCGATCGCCTGGCTGGCGAGATTGGCAGGCTGCGCCCTGCAGCCGCTCACGAGCATCCCGACAATTTTCTTGCCCATCCTGCTCCCCAACTCTCTCACTTTTGAGATCAGGCTTTCTTTCCATCTGTCCTCAACTGTGTGGGCTGGCTGTTCCCGAGAAGCCTGGCTGATTTCCGTGGCATCCACCTGTGTATATATACATGCCCCCTGCCTGCTGGCAGCAAACTGCCAGTTGTTCGCCCACTTGGCAAGTTAAAGCATTTTCAAGAAACGCGCCGGAGCGCCATTTTTCTGTTATTAAAGAAGCTGTAATGGTGATTGCCTGAGCCCAAAGTCATGAAACTGCCAGAAATTAGGAAAATTATTTTGACTTTGCTCTCAGGCTGTTTGTCAGCTCTCTGTCTTGCCGCTGTCGCCCAACCGGCAAGAGCCAATTACTGGGGTTATTCGCCTTATACGGGCAGCGCTTCCTGGCTGTGGCTGGCACGCTCGCTTTCTTACCCGCTCAATCGTTACTCGGGCTACAACGCTCCTTATTATCTGGCTAACTCGCTTGTCTGGAATGCCACATATGCCGCCACGCAGGGACTGGACGGGCGACGACGACAAGCAACCTACGGACAATATCTGGATCCCGAGCCGTTTTACAATCCACGCTCGCGCGTCAGGCCAGTTGCTAACCCTATCTGGGGAGTCGATCAGGTCGCTTATGCGCAGGGTGGTCCCGCTCAGATACCGGCTGTAGCCGCGCCGGCGCCTGTGCCAGGCAGCTATCCTGGGTGGGCACCACAAGCGGTGCCAGCCGGGCAGATTCCTTCATCATCATCCCCACCTGGCACCGCGCCGGCGCTTTCAGCTGTCGGACAGGCTTCGGCTCAGCCGCCCCCGCCGGTGCCAGCAACAAGCTGCCCGCAGCGATTCAATAACGCTCCTCTGGCGCAGGGTTTCATTGATCTTGTGAACAGAAAATATGAAAGCAACATTTCCAAGGCCTTATTCGACCCGCAGACGAGATCTTATGCCCGAGCGGTCGGACTGGTCGATGGCGATGCCATATTCGACGCCGACCTCAGTGAAGATCGGCTCAGCTTGATTCGGACAGTTCTCTTAGATGCTCGTGAGGACCCTCTCACCAGAGTCGCTGCCGTGCGGATGCTTTTGAAACACTGAAAGTTTCTTTGTCTGAGAGCAAGACTTCTCGATTATCAGACAGCAGGGCAGGGGGCAAAAAGCTCTAGATCCGTTACTATTTGTTGCGGTCGGGGTAAATCTCTAGGAAAGCATGCGGCTTATCCAGCGCGCGCCGATCTGGTATCTCTTCTGTCCTGTCAATTTAACAATGCAGCCTTCCATACCACTATGTCTTTTGCGCATCTGGTGCCGAAAAAAGGACGCGTGGTTATCGTTCAAGACCAAAAGCAGCGATCGCTACCTGGTCAATCCACAAGGCTATTTCATCGAGTTACCGGAGGGGTCGCTGACTGCCATCAGCCCGAGAGTCACTTTTCCACTACACAACCGCTTTCCCTCTGTGGTCCTCGATGATCTGGCTATTCGCCAGCAGTTCGGACCGGACGCTTATTTCATATCCGTGCCGCTCAGTGCCCAGAGGCGGCAGGATCCAGTCGTCGTGTCAGTCGAGGAACTTGCCGCCGATCCCTTTGCTGGCGTAGCTTTTCCTGACGGGCTCGACGAGATAGAGCGCTACACTCTGCTTAGAGCAATCGAGAACGGACTGGTGCCTGTGTCCGAGCTGGGAAGGATTGCTCCGTTGCTGCAGAAGGGCGAGACTGTAGGCGAGCTTCTCATCCACAGGGACGTCTGCCACTGGGAGCCGCTGCTGGCCTACTGTCTGGACATCCGTCCCCCCTCCAGGCTCGACCCTCCTTCGCTTAGAACTTTGATTGAGCGCCGTGAGTGGGAACTAACCGGGGAGATCCTTTTTGCTCTGGGAAAGATAAATCGAACGCAACTCGAGCACACTTTGAAATCGAAGCGCGAGGGTAACCAGGCGCTGGGGCAGATTCTCACAGCCATGGGCGCCTGCTCGCAGGACGATATAAATCATTGCTTGAAGATACAGGAGCATATCAAGGACGTCGGCGGGGAGGTAGCACTCATCGGCAAGCTCCTGGTCAGCCAGGGAATCGTCTCCGACGACGATCTCGAAGAGGTCCTGCGCAAGCAGCGGGTGGCCAGGCAGCCTCTCGGTCGTATTCTTATATCGATGGGAGCCTGCACGCAGCGCGACATCGAAGATTATGAGAACGTGCACGGCGGGAGAGGCTTCCAGCAAGAAATCGATGAGCTGGCTCTGGGCAACTTCCTGCTCAAGATAGATACCATCACGAAAATACAACTGGAGGAGGCTCTGCGGATCCAGATGCGCGGGCGCCAGGTGCTGGGCGAGATGCTGGTTTCGCTAGGGATGTGCACCGCCCAGGATATCGAAAATGTCATCGCTCTCCAACAAGAAGTGCGCGAAAGCTACCGCTCAGGCGTGGAAAAACTCGGTGACTTGCTGATAAAGAAGGGGAAAGTGCCTCCGGCCAAAATTGATGAGGCCATTCAATTGCAGTCAATCGGGCGGCAGCCGTTCGGAGCAATCCTCGTGGCTCTGGGTGCTTGTTCGGCAGCCGACATCATGCAAGCCCTGGAGATCCAGCATAAGTGGCGCGAACGCCCCAGGGAGCAAGGCGACAGACTCGGCGAAGTTTTGGTCAGATATGGCATTCTGACGGAAGAATCTCTTGAAGCTCCCCTGTTAAAACATTTGCGCGAAGAAAAGCCCCTGGGACGCATTCTCATTGAGGACAGGGTCTGCAAACCGGAGCAGATTATCGATGTGCTCATCAGCCGGGATCAAACCCGCCAGAGAGAATTTCTTGACTATGTGCGCAGTCATTTGCCCCGCCGCGAGCGCTTGCCGCAAGAAGAAGTCCTGGCTGCCGACAGACAGGCAGCTCCTGGCAACCAGGCTTCGATCGTGGACAAAATATCATCCTGGTTTAATAGACAGCGGCAGAAAAGCTGAACCGGTGCGCTTTGTAATTCGCGGTGCTCGTGCAATCCCTGCCAGGGGAGCTGGAAACAGGCACTGCGGCTATTTGGTTGATTCAGCGCCTTTTATTGATGGTGTAGATTTCCGTTGAACTTGATAACGCCGGTCGGCTAGTGTCACTTTGATCTATCGTTTCTCTTTTTCACTCAGGGAATTTCTCTAACAATCTAACGGCGAACCCACAAGCTGTCGCCCTTGAAACCGGTAGGAGGCAAACATGATTACCGCTTTTATTTTGCCGCCCGCAGCCGGTCT
>JAHFBI010000337.1:446-5255 GCA_023250095.1 Candidatus Melainabacteria bacterium | reverse complement strand
ACCGGCGGGTTGACATGCATCGGCGGGTTGACATGCATCGGCGGGTTGAAGTGCGCTGGTCCCTGCCGACCACCATTGGCTTCCGCAGAGGCTGGAAGCGAAGCACTGGCAAGAATGGACAGGCTGAAAATAACTGCCTGTCCGAGGAATTTGGAGCTCATGTTAGCCTTTCAAACGGATTTACCAGGAGGATTTACCGTTGTAAGGACGCAGGCTTTTTACCTGGTCAGTGTATTGCCTGCTAAAACACTGACTCAATACGACTGAATTCAGACGGTCACCAGACTCAAACTCCGCCAGTTGAGCACGGTGACAAAGTTCAGCTAGAGGCGGAGTACATATGCGGAAGCAAGACTTACTCACCTTGGCCCAGGTTGAGATTCCGCGCATTCTCAACCATCGACAGCAATCAGCGATTACAGACTCTTCTTGCCCGAAACTACGGGACATGATGAGCTGAACTGAAAGTTGGTTGCCGAGTTGTATTTCCTGGAAAGGAGTATGGATTGAGAAGTGCCTGCTAGCCTAATACTTAATGACAACCTCCAACAATCCTTATTGGGAAATCTAAAAGAGAAATTTTTGTAAGCGGTCTGGCGGTGCGAGCTTCGCGAGAAACCCCAAATGGTCACCCGCTGAGCCTTCTGCGGCAGGAACCTGGCAACCGTTGACAGAAGCGGCGCTAACTGTGCCTTGCAAGCGCAGGGATTGCAGGACTGAAAATACGAGCTCAAGGGGCTTGTTGCTAGAATCTTCCTTGGTCTGCAAGATAAGCTCCGGAAACTTTTGCATGCTGAGCTTTCATGTCATCACACTTTTTCCCGAATTAATAGGCGCATGCTGCTCGGTCAGCATCGTCAGCCGTGGTATCAAAGCGGGCAGAATTAGTGTCAAAACATACAATCCGCGCGATTTTTGCCAGAACAAATACCGCAAGGTCGATGATACTCCCTATGGTGGCGGTGCCGGCATGGTTTTGAAACCAGAGCCTTTTTTTGCCGCTTTCGAGTCCATAGAAAGAGCCTCCTTGAGCCCGGTTGTCTTGATGACACCGCAAGGACTTCCTTTCAAACAGGATCTTGCCGAAAGCCTGGCGCAGCAAAAGGATATAACTCTCATCTGCGGTCACTATGAGGGTTTCGACGAGCGTATCCGCACGCTGGCCACGCATGAAGTTTCAATCGGCGACTTTGTTGTCACTGGCGGCGAGCTGCCAGCATTAACTGTGATCGATGCTATCGCCCGCCTTGTACCCGGAGTTATCGGCAAGACAATTTCCCTTGCCCGAGAATCCTTTGTCGACGACGTGCTGGAAGCCCCCCAGTACACCAAGCCGCCGGTTTTCCGGGGCATGGAAGTACCGGCCGTGTTGCTCTCCGGCAATCACGGTCAGGTAGAGCGCTGGAGACGACAACAATCCCTCAGACGTACACTCGAGCGCCGTCCGGACCTCCTGGAAAAGGCTTTCCTCGACGATGAAGACAAAAAGTTCATCTCGGAGTTGTCAGCCAGGAAAGATTTGCGAAGTGACGCATAAGCCGGGTTCTGTTTGAGACCGTCATCTCTCTGGGAGCCCGGTTACCCGGACCCTCTAGCGGTGTCGGCACCTCAGGCTGACGGGCCACCAGCTGCTGAGATATACCTTAACCTTGCACCTTCAGCGGGGTTTACCTAGCCAGAGCCTCTCGACTCTGCTGGTGACGCTCTTACCGCACCGTTGCACCCTTACCCATTGGTGCGTTCCGAGGGCTTCGGTGCGCCAACCGTCCTGCCGTGTCTCCACAACAGGCTCGGAATGGCTCCGCGCCACTCGGGGCGCACCAATGGGCGGTCTACATTTCTGTGGCACTATCCTCACGCTCACGCGCACTGGGCGTTACCCAGCAACCAGCCCTGCGGTGCCCGGACTTTCCTCATCCTTACGGACGCGACGGTCTGCATTACTTCGCAAGGGTAATTATAGGCAAGCTAGCGATGCTGCGCCAGTTGATCGGGTCGTCAAGCGCACCCAAAGCCAGGTGTGGCAAAACTCGCGCCAGTTGAGCAATAGAGCCGCAGATCCCATTTTTCCCGGTCTGAAAGGCATACCCTATAAGAAAAAAGAGATTTATTGTCCAGACATAGTCGACACTCCATTCTTGCTTTTCCTCTTGGCATTTCGTTACGGTTTGGCCTATTCCTTCTTCATTTTCGAAGTTAAGGCAAACAAGTAAATCAGGGCAAAGCAGAAGCACATCTTCACGGTCGAAAGGCTACTTGGGTAGCTCCTTGAAGGTGTGTTTTGTCGCGCTCTGCTTACTCGGGCGGATATTCCGCCAGGTTCTTAGCCCCGCAAGGGCAAAACAAAAATCCCTAAATGGAGGTTAAGTATATGAACAACATGCAAGACAACAACAACCAAGACAGCATCATGGCTCAGCTTCTCGCCAGTTACCCCATGCCCACCAAGCTCGAACGCGGTACTCTCATCGAGGGCACCGTGGTCAACATCGACAAGGTTGGCGCCTGGGTGAGCTACGGCGGCAAGTGCGATGCCCTCGTCCCAGCCGACGAACTCAGCGAAATCCAGCTCACCTGCGGTCAGAAGACCACGTTCTTCGTGCTCGACGCCCCGGAAGATGAGGAGATCCCCACCTTCTCCGCCAAGCGCGCCGCTGGCTGGATCGACCTGAAGAAGTGCCAGACCGAAGGCACGACCATCAAGGTGAACGTCACCCGCATCGCCAAGAATGGCAGCGGCGGCGTCGCCGGCATCAACGTCCGCTCCGGGCAGCTGAACGGCTTCGTGCCCTTCTCTCTGCTGGGCATTCGCGGCAAAGCCATCGACGGTCTGCTCAACTGCGAGCTGGAAGTGAAAGTCACCGAGGTCAACCCGGAAGAGCGCAAGCTCATCTTCAACCACGCCCTGGTCCTTGCGGACAAGGCTGCCGAGATCGCTTCTCAACGCGATGCGCTGTTCGCCACGCTCAAGGCCGGACAGACTCTCAGCGGCACGGTGGCGCGGGTGGTCGAGTACGGCTGCTTCGTGGACGTTGGACTGGGTCTGCACGGACTCGTCCACAAGAGCGAGATCAGCGGCAACGCCAAGATCCCGGTGTCCGAGCTGGTCAAGGTCGGCGAGACAGTGACCGTGAAGGTGCTCAAGGCCGATGAGACAAGCGGCAAGCGCCAGCTCTCACTCAGCATCAAGCAGCCCCGACAGGAAGCCTATCTGGCCAACATCAAAGCCGGCGAGATTCTCACCGGCAAGGTGGCGCGCCAGGTGGCGTTCGGCTGGTTCGTCGAGCTGTCCGCCGACAATTCGGTCGACGGCTTGCTCCACAAAAGCCAGGTCAGCAACGCCGTGCGCAGCGGTCGCAAGCAGATCAACCTCGGCGACACCGTTGCCGTGCGCGTGGTCGAAGTCGAGCCTGCCGTCGGTCGCATCGGACTGACCATGCGGGACGTTCCCCAGGCAATCGACAGCCCGGCCCTCAGCGTGCCTGCTCCGGCAGCTCCCGTGCTCGGCTAAGCTGAAGCTGCTTCCCAGACTGCGCCTCCAGGGTCCAATCCCCTGGAGGGCGCGCGTTGCCTGATGGAGAAAAGCCATGTTTTTCACCATCTGTAGAACAAGCGCCCGTTGTTCCCCGGCAAGAGAATACGCTCACCAGTGCGTATTCTCTTGCCCGGGGTTCCACGGTTTTTCTTTCTTTTCTTCTACTACTTATTCTCGTATCTCACAAAGTTCTCACTATACATTTTAGTATACAAATACAAGACCACAGGCGACCCGTCCATGCTGGCTGCCGGATGCTCCAGCGACTGCAGGTTTCCCTCAGATCTCCGGACGGGAAGCTTTTTCGAGCTCGGCTGTCAGCTCCACTGAGACAAATTGCTGGAATTCCTGCCTCCTGCTGTCAATTGCCTGGACAACCTGATTCAGCTCCTGCCTTGTCTGAATAATGCGATCTTCAGCCTGATCGATAGCATCCCTGTATCGCTCGTTGCTTGCGCCCAGCGTCTTGATATTTTCCCGGGCTCGCTCTTGATCGCTGACAAACTGACCCAGAAGGATCTCCAGCTGGCGCTTGTGCTCCATCAAAGAAAGTATTTCGGAGCGCTTCGCCAGAGTCTGCTTGAGGAAGTCCACGAGAGAGTCGTCCACGAAGCTCTGAGCAAGCAGCCACTCCACATTGGGCAGATCAAAACGGTCGACGTCGGAAATATAGATTTGCTGAAACGCTTCCCTTTCTTCCCAGACATCGAGCGCGTAAGACTCTTTGGCCGCCAGCCCCACCCTGAAGCGATAATAGTTCTGCGTCGTCTCTTCCGGTTTATCTTTGCTGACCAGCTCGGCTCCCTGCTGCACTGGATGCTCGACGAAAACCAGCTTCTTCTCAGCTGTGAGATTTTCCAGCTGGTACAGTTTTCCGAACTGAATGCGATAGTCCATGTAGACCACACCATGCCAGACACGCACACGCCAGACCGGCTTTCTGTCCTGTACCTGGCGCACAACCACGTGGCAGCCCTGATCGATGGCATAGGGCAAGAAACGCGTGTCATCAGGTTTCAACACATCCAGGAGCGCTTCTCCGGCGTAGGCGTCCTCCTCCATCACAGTCACCGGGCCACTCTCAAGAGTCAGGCCTGTTGTATTTTTCAGCCTGATCGTGCAGTGCGGAAACTTTTGATTGCGCGATTGGTTATAAAGCGAAATGCGTTCACCTTCCACCATTTCTTGAAAAATCGGAATTAGAGCCGATGTGTTCCTCGGCACGGTCACAGGCTTGCTTATCTTATACTCAAACAATTCTCCTGACTCTTCAG
>JAHFBI010000337.1:0-436 GCA_023250095.1 Candidatus Melainabacteria bacterium | reverse complement strand
CCACCGACTCGGCAGAGCTCATGCTGTTGTCGAATGCCCGAGCAATGGACTCTGCCAGTGGTGCACTCCCGTAGGAGCCGCCGGCTCCTCCCCAGGCGCCTGTTTCCGCACTTAACAACTGCCCGAGCGGCGGAGCAGCAGCCGGCTCCGCCTGCATCATCTTTCCGCGCGCCTTGGTCGATCTCGCCATCGAAGCGGCACGCTCAGCCACAACCGGTCCTGACGAACTAACACCCTGTGCAGCAATCGTCGGGCGGAACGGCAGCACAGGATCGTATAGAGGCTGGATGAAAGATATGGGTGCCGCACTGACAAGAACCATTTCTACGTCTTTCCAGTCCTCATCCTGCACATTGTCCACAATCGCCAGCCCCTGTATCAGAAGCCTTCCGTCAGCCCGGACAACCAGCCTGTAGCTTGTTTTCCAGATTGGACA
>JAHFBI010000336.1 GCA_023250095.1 Candidatus Melainabacteria bacterium | reverse complement strand
GACCGACTTGATGACCTCGCTGGCAGTCATCTTCATCATGCTGCTCGTCCTGTACATAGCCCAGTACCAGCATCGGCTCGCTGCTCTTAAGCAAGTACTCAAGACAGTCGTCAATATCACTCCCCGAGAAATTGAGATACTGCGAAGACTTCCAGAGCTGGAATTTGGAATTTTGCGCGGGCAGACGATCAAGAAAGAGCTGAAAGAGGCTCTGAGCAAACTGCGCTACAAGCCGGAAGACGATCCGCGCGACGTTCTGGCAATTGTCTATCACGCTCAAAGTGAGAATCTTCAGTTCGACGTCGACAGGTCGGATCTCAAAGATAAAGGGAAGCAATTTCTGAGGGAGTTTATTCCAAGCCTTGTAGAAGTGCTCGAGAGACCGAAATTTTACGGGCATGTGGCAGCTGTAGTCGTGGAAGGACACACTGATTCGGACGGTGATGACGAACACAATCTTCAGCTCAGCCAGCAGCGCTCTTTTGCTGTCCTGCAATTCGGACTGAACGACTGCAGTCTCAAACCAAGAGAGCGTGAACATTTCCTTCAGCTGACATCAATTACAGGACGCGGCGAAAGAGGGCTGCTCCCGCCGGGTGCCAAAGCTGGATCAGAACAAAAAGACAGGAGCCGGCGGGTCGAATTCATCATCCGCATCAAATCCTTCGAGCAAGACGACGATCTCTTACGGGTCAAAAGCTTGCTCAGTACACCCAAAACACCGACAACCCAGCCAGAGACACCGGACTCGTCGACACGAGCCAGGTAGACAGCCTATCTTGAGGAGGATATTATCATGCCCTACCAAGCAGAAATAAGCAGGAAGAACCCGACTTGTCTGGTCTTCATGATCGACCAGTCCGGCTCCATGGCAGACGCGCTGCCGGACGGCTCCGGACTGAACAAATCGCACGCCGTCGCCGATGCCATCAATAAGCTCCTGCAAAACTTCATCGTGCGCAACACGGCTACGGAAGCGATTTACGACAGATTCCACGTTTGCGTTATCGGTTATGGCGTCTCGGTCGGTCCAGCGTTCTCTGGCGCCTTGCGCGGAGAGAAGCTGGTGCCGTTAAGCCTGGTTGCCGAACATCCGCGCATGGAGACGCGCACGAAAAAAGTTCCAGATGGCGCAGGAGGTCTGGTCGAACAGCAAGTCACTTTCCCGGTATGGTTCGATGCAATCTCCTGCGGTTCGACCCCGATGGCAGATGCCTTCGAGCAGTCAGCTTCCGTAGTGTCAGACTGGATCAAAAGCCATCCGGACTGTTTCCCGCCGATTGTGCTGAACATCTCTGACGGTGAGCCGGATACCGATCCGCTCCGGCAAGCCAATTCCTTGAAGAATTTGCGGACAAGTGACGGCGAGGTTCTGGTTTTCAACGCCCATGTATCCTCCGACCTGGGTTCGCCAGTCAAATTCCCCGACAACGATTCCAGTTTGCCCAATGGGAACGCCAGGTTGCTGTACAAGCTCAGCAGCGTGCTGCCAACCAGGATGCGCGATCTGGCCAAACCGGAGTTTCAGCTGTCGGACAATGCCCGCGGCTTCGTTTACAACGGCGAGCTGGTGGATATCATCAATTTCCTGGACATCGGGACAAGAGTAACTGCGAGGTAGCAAGCATGGATCTGCGCGTCCGGCATTACATACTCCCTAAAGAGGGAAATACTGATGACGAGTGCGAGGATGCTTGTGCCTTCAGTCAGGAAGAGGGCGCTGCCGTATGGCGCTTTGCCGTAGCGGACGGAGCCACGACATCGGTTTTCTCCTGCTACTGGGCGCGCCTGCTTGTGAATTCATATTGCAGCGGGCAGATGCAGAACGGCAACCTGGAGGAGAGCCTGCTGGAATTGCGTGAGCTGTGGTGGGAGCATGCTTCAGACAGGGCGCAGAAATGGTACGTCAAGGAGAAAATTCAGCGGGGCGCTCATGCCACACTGCTCGGGCTGAGCATCTTTGCCTCCGTCCACGCTGCAGATGATGTATCGCCAGGTGCTGGCACCTTCAGCGCTATCGCCATCGGAGATGCCTGCCTCTTTCACGTGCGGAAAGACCAGCTGCTGAGCGCCTTTCCGATTGCCTCGGCCGGTGACTTTTCCACCTCGCCCTCACTTCTTTCTAGCCTTGATCCGCTGGGAAATCTGTCCGAAGACCTCAGGCAAACCAAAGGTGAGTGGTTCCCTGGGGATGTTTTCCTTTTGATGACGGATGCAATGTCATGCTGGTTGTTGAGCGAACAGCATGAACGCCTGCCGCTCATCGAACCGAATAGTCGAGACAGACGAGCCTTCCAATATCTGATTGATTATTTTCGCTCAGGCAGAGATTGGAGCAATATGCCCTTCTTGAAAAATGACGATGTCACCTTGATGAGAATCGAAATGATCTGAGGATTGCAACATGCGGCTGCCATGCGCACAAGAATATCAGGAGGCTGTGCAGAATCCGTTGCTTGCTTTCAGCGATCCGGAGCTCAAGGCTGCCACAGCCTATGTAAATAGATTCAAACTGCCCATCAGCTCTGCAGGTGGATTTGCTGTCGTTTTCAGGCTCAAAGGAAAAGGGAGGGACTGGGCGGTGCGCTGTTTTACACGTGCTGCCAGCGATCAAGAGCGCCGCTATGCAGCCATTGCCAGCCACCTCAGGGGATGCAAGCTGCCTTACATGGCAGCCTTCGAATATGTCAAGAAAGGCATATTCGTTCAGGGAGACTGGCACCCGATCCTCAAAATGGAGTGGGTGGAGGGAGAGCGATTGGACTCGTTCGTTTTCAACAATCTTCGCGATCCAAAGAAGCTTGATGTCCTTTCACTTTCCTGGAAGAGAATGCTGAAAGATCTCCAGGACGCCGAAATCGCCCACGGCGACCTGCAACACGGCAATATCCTTGTGCACCAGGAGCGCCTGCATCTAGTCGACTACGACGGTATGTTCGTGCCTTCGTTGAAAGGCATGTGCGCCAATGAACTCGGTCACCGCAACTATCAGCATCCGGAGCGCGCCCAGCGGCATTTCGATTCCAATATCGATCATTTTTCTTCCTGGGTGATTTATTGTTCTTTGCTGGCATTGTCGAAAGATCCATCTCTCTGGCCGCGCCGGCAGGACGATGAGAGCCTCGTGCTGGGGGTAAGGGACTACAAACTGCCCCAACAGTCAGCTGCTCTGAAGGAGCTGCGGGCGCACAAAGATAGCCTCCTCAGCCTGGCTGCAGAACAGGTGTACGCCATGCTCTCCATGCCTGTCGAGAAATTGCCGTCGCTGCACAGCCTGAGCGCTTCGCCGCCTCCGCCCCCCAGGACCGGCGGACTGCCGGACTGGCTGAGCACAATCGTTCGCCAGAGCTCCGGTCCTCAGCAAGCTACAAGTGTAGGCGGTGGTGCTGTAAGTGGTACCGCTTCAGTCGGCGGTGGTGCCGGCAACCAGCGCCAGGGAGCCGGTGCTCAGCTGGGCGTGGATGCCACCGGTGGTGCCGCGCCTGCCAACCCGTGCCCGCGATGCAAGGCAACGCTTGTGAAAAAGTTTCAGCGGCTCCTGCAAGTCTGGTACTTCGAATGTTCCAGAGCTCCGGCTTGCAAGTACCGCTGCGATGATCTGGCAGGTCTACAACTGCCGTCGCCTGCCACTCAGGTACAGTCAGGGCGATCACAAAAAGGGACCTCAGCTGGCAGAGGCTCCAAAAGAAAGGCTACCCCGCCTTTAGGGAACACTGCCGGCTCTGGCAAGCGAGGCAAAGGTGGATCTCCCTTGCCCAAGACACGATCTACGCCAGGCAAGAAGCCCCGCTCTGCCGCAACAAGAACAGGCGCCATCGACGAATGCGACCGCTGCGGAAGCAGACTCGATCTGCTGGCAGGCGCACAGAGCTTCTACATTTGCACCAACTATCCTGCCTGTGACTTCATGAAACCAGCATAGAGAACCGCTCATGTCCACCCCAGACATAACTGCGCTTGATAACGCGCTGCTTACTTCCTTGAGATGTCTCGATGACAGGACCCTGAAGTCGTCCGAGCTTACTCTCGACTGGTGGTCAGGGCAACCCTGGCATATCATCGGCGATGCCTCGGTTGTTTATCAACTTTCGACCAGGAAAAAGTCGTATGCAGTTAAATGCTTCACTCGGGAGGATCACGACCGCATTGAGCATTACAAGCAGCTTGCCAGATACTTCTATGCGCGCACAAGTGATCTCTTTGTCGAATGGGAGTTCCTACCCAGAGGCATTGAGATTGGCAAGCGCCGCTATCCGGTACTCAAAATGCCCTGGGTTCCTGGCAAGACATTGAGAGCCTACGTCGCCGATAACATCCTGAGATCGAACATCCTGTTAGACCTGGCAGAGCAGCTGGTACGCGCTTCTTCCCAATTGCAGGACCTGGGATTCGTGCATAGAAGTGTGCACCCGGACAACATAATCGTTACGAATCATGGATTGAAACTGGTCGATTTAGACCATTCCCTGGCGCCTGGAGTAATGGTGCCGATCGAGGCTCCCCTTGCAGGCATATTCGAATATCCATATCTTAAAATCGGTTCTGGACGCGCCCCCAGCGACAACTTCGCCTTCCAGTTGCTGCACACAACGCTGATATCGCTGGCTTTCCAACCAGAGCTGTTGCAGTCTAACGAAGCGCTTCTCTTTTCGGAAAAAGATTTCGAGGACACTGCAGCCTCACAGGTTTTTCAGTTACTGCTCAATCACCCCCACAGCCGCGTACGCGAAAGCTGTCGCTGCCTCGAGGCTGCCCTGTGCTTACCGCCTGATCAGATCCCGTCCCTGTTGCCAGAAAACGCCGAGCAAGCGAGTCCGCCTGCTTCACTGCCGCAATGGCTCAAAGACGAGCTGGCAGGTAGGCTTGCCCACTCGGTGCCGGCTCCAGCTGCCGGAAGACCCGGGCTGCCGGCGCTCGGAGAACTTCCGGCAAAGAACGCGTCGGCTTTCGATTACCGGAGCACACTTGGCGAGCAGCTGCCATCACTGCCGGCCCTGCTGCAGGCGGAGCGCGTCAAAACTCGTTGGCTGACACCGGGGGTCGCCAAGATAAGTATTCTGGCCAGTGTTGTTCTTATGGCTTGCAGTTTGATCTGCCCTGTGCTGAGGGATCACGTCTCGCTCTGTATCCTGTTCGATCTGGCTCTTGTTCTGGCGAACTTCGGCTTGTGGAACCGGTTGTATGTGAATGACCCCGAGCAGACGATCCTGCGCTCGCATCAAGACCTCATCGAGAGGCGCCTTCAGAGTCTCCGTGCCATCGAGGCTCACCTTAAAGAGACAGTTGCCCAGTTGCAAGTGGACAACAGAGCTCTCGAGTCACAAC
>JAHFBI010000047.1 GCA_023250095.1 Candidatus Melainabacteria bacterium | reverse complement strand
GAGCACTTCATTTGTAATGTTGCGTGCTGCCGACATACCAAGAGCTACTTTGAAAGGAGCGCCCATCATACCTGCTGTGACCGTATCGTTGGCCACTCCACCCAGATAGTCCTTCATGATGGCGCCATTGCTCAGCCCTTCATATTTGCCGGCTTTGAAATTATCATAAGTTGTGCCGGCACGAATAAAGCTGGATGCCCCCATGCCTGCCACACCATTGATGGCTATCGGTCTCAGCACAGCAGGCACAGCCCGCAAACCGAGATTGATACTGAGCGCTCCCGAGGAAGCAGCCTCACCTGCCACCACTTCAGCGCCTACCGTAGCGGCAGCTTTCAGCGAGCCGCCGATGCCACCGCCGGCGCCATCAAGGGCGCGGCGCCCGAAGGTATCGAAAAATCCCTTGGAGTTGCCGACTGCATAATCCACGCCAGAGCCGACAAGCCCCCCGACCAGAGCGCCGGCAGCGCACCCGGCTGCTACACCGGCTACGGCAGCGCCAGGTCCGGACCAGATAGTCAACCCGGCCACGACCGTGCCGACAACAAAGCCAGTGCCAATGGCCGCAATCATGCCCAGCTTGCCTTTAACCCAGTCCCAGGCCTTCTCGTACCAGTGCCTTTCGCGCACGGCCTCCTTGAGACCATCAAAGCGCTCCTTCATGTCCGGCCGGTTGGCAAAAGCAGCGTCATCAGCCTCGACTTGCCCGATTAGCTGGCGCGCAGCCCCGTGATCGCCGAGCACGGCATCTGTTGTGGCCAGAGCCATTTTGGCGCTGGACTCCAGATGGGCCATTGCTTCGTATTGAGCCTGCATGGCTTGCAGATTCTTGATGACATCAGGGTTCTGCTTGTCTTGCGGCTTGGACTTCTGATAGTTCAACTCGTCTGAGACCACTTTGGCGTCTTTGGCCAGTTGTGTCTTGTCCATGCCCTGGGCCTGATCGACAGCAGTCTTGGCCGCTTGCTGAGCAGCGCGCCATTCGGCTTCTGCGCCGCCATTATCGCCAGCTTTGGCTTTCTTCTGAGCTTCGTCCAGGTGCTTCTGGAAAGAATCCAGTTGTTGCCCGGCTCCCTGTGCTGAAGCCAGTGGATCTTTCTTGCCGCCGTTCATCGCCAGATCAAGCATGCCAGCAAAAGCTGGATTGCCACGAGCATCCCTCAGTGTCTGCACGACTGCAGGATCTTCATTGGCCAGACGCATCAGAAGCGGTGCTGCTTCGTCATAACGTTTCTGCTGAAGCAGGAAATCAGAATAAGCTGCCTTCATGAAGCCGCTGGCATGCTCGAGGCTCATCCAGCCCTGAGCCAGCGCCTGAAGTTTCTGCACTTCCTGCGGATTGTTGGCAATCTCCGGTCGTTGCGCTTCCTTCTGTAGAGCTTCTAGCTGCTGCTTGACCAGGTTATGATCGACCTTATCCGCCAGATCCAGGGAGCGCTTGAAGTCGGCATCTGCACCTTTGACATCAGGCGGATTTTGCGACAATTTTTGATAAGCAGCATCCCGAGCAGCAAAAGGATTGTCTTTGCTCTCGATAACGGCGTTCTGCTTGAGCCTGAGGCTGTCATCGACCTGGTTTTTTACCCGCTGAACTTCGGCATTTGCCAGGGCTTCAGGCGACATTTGCGCCTGACGTATGAGTTCCTGGGCTCCGACGCTGTCGTTGAAAAACTCTTGCCGGAACTTAGCATACTCGACTCTGGCTACAGAGGGCATCTGACGCGTGAACATGAGCTCGCCTTGCTGCTTCGCCAGTTGCTGTTGCATGTCCATAGCCTGGCTTAAATAGCGCAGATCCTGGCGCGTTCTCTCATCAGGCGCATTGAGAACGGCTGTCTTCACATCATCCGGATTGAGGAAGGGCCTCTTGTCCATACCTGTCTGGTGCGCAAGCTTCTGCACCATTTCATTGTTCGCTTCAATCTGGGCGGTGGCTGTGAGAATCTTTCCGTCCACGCCGATGGCTGCCTTGTCTGCCTGCGGCAGCCCGGTCTGAAACTTCTTTTCTATAGATTCGAGCAATTGCACAGCACGGGTCTCGGCAGGGATCATGCCACCCTTACCGTCGGAGACTTGCTGTCCGGACTTACCGCGCAGACCATGCAATTCGTCGAGCTCATCGGCGGCTTGCTTGAACTGAGTCTTCCACTCCGGCTCCTTTTCGGTGCGCTGGTTAGAGACGCGATCAAGCCGCTGCTCTCTCGAGCCAGCCTGGCTGGCCTCAAGCAGGACGGAGTGCACGTCCTGGTGCTCGTCGTGGGATCCTAGTAATGTGTTTGTGTTGTCAATCCCGCCGCGGGTTGTCTTATTATCGTTTTGAGATTGAGTTATCTGCTTGTCGCCCATAAAATCGTGCCTTCTAGAATCTATATATTTGTATGCCCGTGGAACCATTAAATGAATCTATACGAGCGACTCTCGTTTTCGACACGACGGGCTTATTTGCTTGCTTTCCTTTCAATTGAACTTTCATCCTCGGGCTATTCGTCCTCTCAATGCTTGCGCTCGCCAACCTTTCAGGCAGCGAGCGTATGGCGTCCTAGCTGGCAGTTGCCTTTCTGAAAGCAGCCTGCCCTTGCAGGCGCTTCTTTGACAGAACTTACTTGCCAGGCTGATTCTGCTGTTGAGCCTTCTGCTCGGCGGCTTTTTGCTCGGCAATTATCTGATCGGCACGCCGTTTCACTTCCTCCCAGTAGCGCGACTTTTGATATTCTTCGGCTGCCTGTGTTTCCGGATAGGCAAGCGCCAGCGCCACGCCAGGGGCTGTCTGTCCGAATTGCCTGAGAGCGACTCCCAGTCCAGGCGTGCTAATAGCACCCTGTCCGAAGCGCCAGAGTTGATAGCCGGCAGCATCGCCTGCGGCATTGCCCCAGCGCGGAATCGCCTGTCCGAGCCAGCTTACTCCTTCGGCGGCCTTGCCGTAATAGCCGCCACTCATTCTTTGCGCGAAAGCAAAGCCACGGCTGTAAGGAGCCAGAGCCTGCCCCGGCACGGTAGCGGCTTCGCCGGAGGTTGCCGAAGTTGCTTCCGTGGCTGCCTCTGTCACTGCTCGCGGACCAATCTTGGAGCCAGCCCAGCTCACGGCATTTTCCACTCCGCGGAAAGGCGCTCCCAGTCCCATCGGCAGGCGCTTTGCCCCGGACCAGAGCATGTTCATACTTGGCACGAGGGTGCCTGCCGTCAAACCGCCGACTCCAGCCTGGAAGGCCAGATCCTGCCCGGTCTTCAGCGAGAGCGTCTCGTTCCAGGTATAAGGCTTGCCGGTAGCCGGGTTGACACTGATACCTGGCACATAATCTTTGGCAGCAAAGAGAGTGCTGGCAGAAGCGCCGGCAGCGAAATTGTAGCGGAAATTCTGCCAGCCGGCACGGGCATTGAGGTCGGCCAGCGATGGCACTGCCTCGAAGTTGTTCAATCCTCTGAACATATTGGCCGGCTTCAAATAAGCTTTGAAAGTGCTACCGCCAGGCAGTGCCGAAGGCACAGCCTCGCCAGCGGCGAACATCTCGTTGAGCACGCTTCTTTGAGTACCAAGCGCCTCCCGGGCAGCTGACAGCTCCTGCACCGGGGTCATGCCAGGCTTAATCCCGGCCATTTCGGCGCTGATGCCGTTAGCTTCCATGAAATTGCGCAGATTGGTCGGAGTCGTGTATGTGCGCACACCATTCACTTCCGCCACTTCGCTGCCAAGTTGCCTGGCTACCTGAGCATCCTTGGCGCCCATGAACCAGCTGGCTGCCTTGACTGCGCCGAAGTTGAAGCCGGCGGAGAAGACATTCTGCCCTAACGAGTGCCTGTCGTTGCCCAGAAGTTTGGAGGCCGTAAGATCTCCTAGTTCCTGCGTTCCGTAAGCAGCACCAAAACCAAGGGCATAAGAGGCAAGCTGTCCTTTCCAGCCGAAGTCTTTCAAAGCAGTGGAAGCAATGCGCTGCGTGATCAGACCGGCTTCGCCGGAAAGCAAGCTCACACCAACATCTCCAAGAATCTGCTTGCCGCGGTGTATATTTTTCTTAGTTTGATCTTCAGTATAAGCCGGGTCCGCAGCCATAGCTTTGGCCAGGTTGCCGGCAGCAGCTTCCATTGTCGGCTCGTAAGTGCCCATCATTTTGGACATCATCGGCGCTGCCACCACTGAAATCGGATCGCCGCCGCCGCCCATCGGGCCGCCTGTGACCATCTTCACAGCATCATCGGCATTTTTCACTCCGCCAATTGCCACAGCCTTCTTCTCGTCAATCTTCTCGCCTTTTCTGGCTTGTTCGAGAGCGCCGACAATTCCGGCATCTTTGGCCAGAACGGGATCGACCTGAGCAATCGACTCGAGTACTTTAACTGCCTGATCTTTGGCAGACTGATCTTTGGCTTCCACACCATACTGGTTCAAAGCCACGGCATAAGCGATTCTGGAGATAGCCGGCTGCTGGCGGATGTTCTGCAGAATAAAAGCCTGCTGGTTGAGCTGCTGCTCGAGAGCAGGATTTTCTTTCTTCTGCTGATCCGTGAGCGAATTGAGCTGAACGCCAAGATCACGCAATTGTTTGTTGACTTGCGGAATTGAGATGGAATTGGACTCTTCTATAGCCTTCTCAAGGAAAGGCTTGGCTTTCTCGAAGCGCTCTTTGGCCGATGTAATAGATTGATCTTTGAGAATGGCGTCAGCCTGGCGAAGCGCTGCGCGCCCGGGCACGAATTTATCCAGAGCATCGGCTCCAGGCTGGGCCCCGCTGGTGTCGGTCCCTGCCAGTCCCAGTTGTTTGGCCAGGATGGCGGACTCAGGAATGAATTGCACAAGAGCCTGATCTTTCAAGGCTTCGGACATCAATCCTTTGGCTTTGTTCATGCTGTCAGGATCTTTGGTGGCTGCCAGAGCAATTGCATAGAGTCCTGCTGTCAGCGACTTGGCGTGCTCGAGCTGGGTCAATTGCATATTGGCCTGTTCGAAAGCTTCTCGCTTCATGGCATCAGGATTGTCCTGATAGAATTTGGCCATTTCAGAGCGCTTGTCCAAAATGCTTTGACTGAGCCGTCTGTGTCCTTGGCAGGATCGGCAAGGGCTGCAAGCTGGGCGTTGAGAGTCTGGCGCTGAGCTTGAGAGTTCGGGTCTTGCGGATTCAGGTCAGACATCGACTTGCTTATGCGGGCGACTTCTTGCTGAGCTGCCGCAGGCATTTTCTTTTGCAGAGCGTCGATGTCGGTGAGAAGCTTGTTCCAGGTCTGCTCTTTGGCGTCAGTCCAGGCCGGGACGCTTACTGCCGTGCCATCCTGTCTTTGATAGTTCTGAGCGCTGTATAGCTCCGTCTTGAGAGCCTGGCGTTGGGCTTCGATTTGCTGGGGAGTAATTTTGGCAGCATCGGTCATGGCTTGCTGGAAGGCTTGATCGACTTCCGGAGCCAGCTTCTGCCCTTCTTTCACCTGAGCCATGGCTTGATAAGCCCGGCTGAGCGAACTCAATCCAGCTTGATCGATTGAAACACTGCCAGTGCCTTGTTGCGGCAGGTTCTGATCGCCGGCTTTGGGCGGGGCGGCAGTGTTGTCGGCAGGCTGTATTTTCTGTGTCTGAACAAGCTGCCCGATTTCCGGAACCATCTGCAAAGCAGCTGGATCTTTTGCGGCTTCAGCCAGGTAAGGCTTGGCCCGCTCTATATCGGCCGGGTTTTTACTTGCATTGAGAGCAAGCCCATAAAGCCCGTTAGTGATTGCTTTGGCGTGCTCGAGATTGGATAGCTGCCCCACGGCCTGATCATAAGCAGCCCGCTTCATGGCGTCGGGATTAGCTTGATAGAAATCGCCCACAGCCTTTCTGGCAGTCATATAATCTTTGATCTTTTGATCAGTCAAAGCCATGTTATTGAGCTGGCTTTCAATGCTCTGCCGCGTCTGGACAGCATTTTGATCGCTGTCTTTGACCTGAGCAAGCTGTTGCTCGAGTGCTGTGACCTGCTGTTGTTTGGCCGGATCTATGGCTTTGAAAGAGCTTTCAGCAGCAGAGCTTACAGTCTTCCATTGCTGCTCCTTGGCGTCGGTCCAGGCAGGCATCGTTGACTTGCCGTCAGCGCTGGTCTGAGCAGAATAAAGCTCATTGCGTAGAGCCTGCTTCTGAGCTTCGATCTGCTGAGGAGTGATCTTGGCTGCATCAGCTATGGCTTGCTGGAAAGCCTGTTCCTGATCTTTTGTCAGGGGCTGCCCTTCTTTGACCGTCTGGATAGCTTGATAAGCGCGGCTGATGGAAGTCATGCTCGCGCGGTCCATCTCGGTACCGCCGGAAGGAGCCGGCTGCTGGGCACGCGTGTCGCCGGGGTTCTGGGCAGTATCTGTTCTCGGTCCACCAGGAGCCTGCTGTCCATCCTGCGGTTTCACCAGAGTCAGTCCGAGCCGCTGTGCCGTTTCCACAAAAGCCGGATCAGATGGAAGAGTCTTATCCATTGTCGACAGCTCGGTCATAGCCTGGCGTGCGCGCTGGACATTTTCCGGAGTTTGCTGATCGGCCATGATTGCCCGGACATATCTGGCACGGGCGTCGATTGGCGATTGATAGAGAGCGTTGAGCTGAGCATAAGCTTGCTTGGCATCAGAATAATCCTTGGGCATCTGTGCCTCGAGCGCCTGCATTTGCGCCTGCCCGTTCATGAACTGCTGCAAGCTGGAAAGGAAGACGGCACCGACTGCCTGTCCCTGCCCGTCTTTCAATCCCTGGAATTTCGTGACTGCGTCTTTGTTTTTTGGATCGTTCAAGAAAGCAGTAAGTTCCTGACCGCTCTTCATATTGCGCAGGGTATTGAGCATATCGCCGCCGCCAGCGCCAGCCACGACTGGAATAAGCTGGCGCATCGTGTTGCTTTGCTGCGTCAGCGCCTGGTTCGTTGCGTCCATCTGCCGTTCGGTATTTTGAATCTTGGCTCCGAGCCCGTCGCGCTGCTCGTTGCGCATGCCGTTCATGCGGGCTTGCAGATCGCCCATCTGCCCGCGCAGAGAAGCGCGGTCCAGGGAATCGGCAGAAGCAATCGCCTGCTCGAAGCCCTGTATGTTCTGTGGGCTCATCGGCTTGGTCAGAGACTGCTCGGTGGCAGCAAGAATATCGAAAGGATTTTTGAAAGTCTGGCTGCCCGGCACATCATTGCCGCTGGGAAGCCGGTAATTGCCATCGACTATGTAATTCTTGTTGCCGTCGCGCACCATCGAAACGCCGTCAGGCAAACGCGGTCCTTGCTGATCGCCGCCAGGTACTTGTTGCCTGTCGCCGCCAGGTACTTGCTGCCTGTCGCCACCGGGTATTTCTTGCCTGTCGCCACCGGGTATTTCTTGCCTGTCGCCGCCGCCCTGGTCGGCTACGGCCATCACCTTTCGGAGATTCTTCATGTAATTGGCATCAGGCGGCGGTCCCAGCATCCAGGGATCGTCTGCCGATGCTTTCTGCAACATCAGCTGACCAGCTTCATACTGATCGGCGCGCCCCCGTCCTTGCATGTTCACCGAAGATCGAATCAACGCCAGTCCGAAATTGGCCTGAGCGTAGCCAGATGCCCTCTGCAGGTCCTGAAGCGCCATGTCCTGCCCGATGCGATCTTCCATGACCGCGCGAGCATCACTAGAATTGACTCCAAATCTCTGCATTTCTTCCGGCGTGAGCTGCCGCTTGGCTTTGACTGCCTCTGAGAGCTGTCCGATTTCTTGCCCGAGCAGCCGTCTCTCCTGCTTGATTGCCTGATTGAAATCGCTTTCTTTGGGGCGGCCAGTAAGCGGATCAATTTTGCGCTGTCCAGTCTGCCGGTCCACGTCGAAGAGGACATTGTTGGACTTATCGATGGCGCTGAAATAGCCCTTTTTGGCGTCACCGAACATTTGCTCGTAGGCAGGCGATCCCGGGCGAATGCCGTGGGCAGCGCCCATGTTCAGCTTGCGCATAGACTCGCTGGCACCCTTAAGATCTTGCTTTATGTCGCCGAGCGCCTGGGCACACTGCTGCCTGAAAGCAGCCCGGTCGCGCACGTCGGCCACACGCCCCATCCTGTCACCGCCGGCGTCGCCGTAACGGTTGTAGCGATCTTCCCAGGCCTGACGGCTCAGATCAGCTCTGGGATCACGCGATTCCGGCCTGTCTTCCCGATCTCTTCTTTGCTCGGGCTGTCTTTTGGGGTCAGGCTTGTCAGACATCTTTCCTTGGTCCTCTTTGGATTTCCGCTAGGTCGGGGATCTTAGCTTAGCGACCTGTCAGGAATTTGTATGTGTGGAAAATACGTATGCTTTCGCGAAAAGGCCCATTTCCTTTAAGTTCGGCGGATGGTTTCGATAGCTCAAACGCTTGTATCCGCAAGGGATGAATTTTGGACAGAAGAACCTCGGATTCAGCAATTCAAAGGGGGAAAAATACGAAGCGCCATATTAATTCATTCCCCTTGAGCAAGACGATCAATCGACAATTAATCCAGGACCCAGCTTCCATGCGCCTCTTGACTTCCGCCTGCGTGATCGAAGCCATACTTTGCCAGATAGACGCCTATTTAACGAAGAGTCTCAATTGAACTGCACGATAGTAACGCCGTCTCCGCCTTCGTATGTTTCGCCCGGGCGAAACTCAGCATCGTAAGTTGCTTCTTTCAAGAAGTTCCGCACTGCGGATTTAACTTTGCCTGTGCCATGCCCATGGATGATCATCAAAGGTGATATATGAGCAAGAAAGCATTGATCAATGAAGCTACCCAGGTTGGAAAGGGCTTCGTCAACCCTCTGCCCTCGCAAATCAAGCGTGTTGCTTTCACCGCGGACAAAAACGCAGAGCCCCTCTGCCGATGCGCTCGCTGTCCCTGCGCCTCTGCCTTTCGGCTTCAGCTTCAGTTGCCTCTGCCCCTGTTGGGAGGCAGAGGCTTTCTGAGCAGGCGCCGGAGAAAGCGGCTCGACATCGCCGACAGGCACTGTCAGTTTCATATTTCCTGACCGCACAGCCACATGAGCGGCTGCTCCGCTGCCATCATCGTCGGGCAACGCAAGGACTATTCCCTGACGGTTGAGAGAAAGAACTTGCACAGCCTGCCCTACATGAAGCTGTGCAAGACTGCCAGCGGGCCTGTCGGGCTCCAGCCAGCCAAGATCCCTCACAATCGCTTGCAGTTCGGCATTTGCCTTTTGAGCCTTGCCCATGTCCGGATTCCGTTGTAATTCGGCAATGAGAGCCCGCACGCTCTTTCGAGCCTGGTTGAACTCGTGCTCGATTTGCCGGGCATAATCAAGACGCAGCTTCTCACGCTGGCTGGACAGATCGGACAGAACTGCTGCTGCCGCCTCCTCCGCCGCCCTGGCCTTTTCCCGAGACAAGGCAGCCTCTTGCTCGGCAAGGGAAGCTGCAGCAAGCTTGCTTTCCAGCTGCTCTATAGTTTCATTGAGTTGCCCGCCGGTAAGACAAAGAAGTTGCCTGGCTTCATCAACAAGCTCGCTTGCCAGACCCAGGCGGGAGGCTATTGTGATGGCCTTTGATTGCCCGGGAACACCCAGCCTGAGGTGATAAGTAGGCGAAAGCGTCTGCTCGTCAAAATCCAGGCTGGCGTTGATAAATCCAGCTGTTGTATAAGCCAGGCTTTTCAACTGTCCAAAGTGAGTTGTGGCAATCGAGCAAGCGCCCGATGAATTCAAACGCTGGAGAATGACGGCAGCCAGTGTGGCACCCTCGAGAGGATCGGTGCCAGCGCCGACTTCATCGAGCAGAACCAGAACACCCGGGGCGCATCTTTTCAGAATCTCCACCATATTGGTCATGTGAGACGAGAACGTTGAAAGATTCTGCGCCAGAGATTGCTCGTCGCCGATGTCGGCTAGAACCTGATTGAAAATGACAGCCCTGGAGCCTGGCTCAACAGGAAGCAAGAGCCCGCCACGCACCATCAAGCTCATAAGCCCGGCCATCTTTAAATAGACTGTCTTTCCGCCGGTGTTCGGTCCTGTAATCACCAGGGTGCGTATTGTGCCGCCAAAGACGATGTCGTTAGGCACAACGAAGCCAGCCCGTTGCTGCTCCTGCAAGACAAGAAGAGGGTGGCGGGCTCCTTTCAGCTCCATCTCACCTGACCGGGATAGCTCGGGCTTTACGCCCTGATATTTTTCAGCAAGCCTGGCCCGGGCAGCGATGAAATCAAGCTCGACAAGCGCAGCAAAAGATTCAGACAGCTCCTCGATGCTCTCTCTAGCCAAAGCCGTCAACTGGCTCAAAAGACGGTCAATTTCTCTTTCAATCTCCTGCTCTTTCAATGTGGTTTTGTTAGAAAGTGAAACAACGGTCAAAGGCTCGACAAAGATTGTCAGACCGGAAGCTGAGCTATCATGGACGATACCCTGAATGACATGAGGCATGTTTGCCTGCACGGGCAGGACATAACGCCCGTTGCGTTGCGTATAAATCGGCTCTTGCAAGGCTTTCGATAGGGTAGCTGAATTGATAATCCTCAGCAATTCGTCTTTGGTTTGCTGAGTCAGTTTGAGCACATCGCGTTTGAGCTTGTGTAAAAGCGGGCTGGCATCGTCTCGGATGGCGCCGCCCGGCTCAAAGACGCTGTCGATGTCCCTTTCTAAGGGAGTAAGCACATGCAAACGGGGCAAAAATACTGTGAGTGCTGGAAAGTCCGCAGAAGGAAGCTGCCGCAAGCGAGTCCTTGCTCCAAGCGCCAGCTGAAGCATTTTGCGCAGGGCAAGCAACTCAGCACAGGTCAGCTGAGCGCCGGCCCGCAAACGGGACAGTGTCTCGCGCAGCTCCGGCAGCCCCTCTTGTGAAAGCCCGAAACCAGCCTCCTGCATACTGAGAGCCTCGGAAGTCTCCAGCAAAAGGCTCTCGACGACCTGCCTGCTGCTATGCAACAGGAGATCCAGGCACATTTGCTTGCTCCAGTCACAAGAAGCTTCTTGAGCCAGATAAGTCCTCAGCCTGTCCCATTCAAGCGACCGGCACGTTCTTGCATCAATATCCACAGGGCAATACTGACCTGTCCTCTATCCTCTTATTAGTTAAGGAGAGAAGAATCACTCAAAGGAGTCAGCGGAGAATCGAGAGTCTTGACAGCCGGCTCAACAGTCACAACTGGAACCAGCCTGTCCATCCCCATGGAATCCATTAACTTCTTAAGCCGTACTTTCTGCAATTCGTAAAGGCGATTATTTCTCTTATGCACCACACCAATGCGCTCAAGCTGTTTGATCGCTTCCAGATGCTCTCCTGGAACACTGTTCACATCGACCGTACCCATATCGGTCAGCCAGGAGATTGTAGGCGATAGCGTGCCCAGTAGCTTACGCAAAGGTTGCTCAAAATAAGGTGTCATTCAACGTACCTCCCCACAGCGTTTAATTCTAACACCTTGACAGCAATGCCGCCGAAAGCCTGCCGTACAATCAGACAGGCAAGAAACCCCGCCCGGCGGAAAGCCAGACACAGGAACCTTATTTAAAGGGAAGGCGATTTAATGATGCTATATCCGTTTGATGGACAGGAACCGGTTGTGCATGCCTCGGTGTTCATTGCCCCGACAGCAGTGCTGGTCGGGCGCGTTCAAGTCAAAGAGCAGTCGAGCATCTGGTTTCACGCCATGGCCCGGGGCGACATCAATTACATAACCATTGGAGCTCAGACGAACATTCAGGATGGCTGCCTCTTACATGTCACTCAGCGGCACCCCCTGACAATCGGCGACAGGGTAACCGCCGGTCACGGAGCTATTTTGCACGGCTGTTCCATAGCTTCCGATTGCTTGATTGCCATGGGAGCCATTATTCTCGACGGCGCGATCCTTGGATCTGGCTGCCTGGTAGGCGCCGGCTCCGTTGTCCCTCCGAACATGGTTGTCCCGCCCGATAGCCTGGTCATGGGGGTACCTGCCAGAGTCATCAGGCAGCTTTCCGACTCGGACAAAGAAGCAGTCATGCGCGGCTGGCACAATTATGTGGGGCTGGCCGAATCTTACCGGCTCCAGTTAGCGCAGCAGGCTAACAAATAAAATAGCGTCCGATTCGTATTTTCCCCATCTGAATATGTCCTTGTGAAACAGTATATTTTAGTTCTCTCAGTGTACTGCCCGAAGTTTCTCTCAGATGGTCGATAACCCCAGCTCAGATCGCATGCTGCGCCATATTTACGGTCAAGACGCCCAGGGGCAACCGCAAGCGTCGTCCCTGGATGCTTTCGGCAGCCAGGACACCGACTGGCAAGTGTCCCGGGTCTCAGGCGCGCCGGTCGACATCCCGACCCTGCAACTCTACGACACAAGCATCAATCTGGTCCGCACTTTCGACCAGGGATCACCGGTCGCTCAGGTCTACCGAAGCAACCAGGACAGCCTCGTGCGCATCAAGACAATCGATCGGCAACTGCCGAACGGCGACCGGGTCACCTCCGACGGTACAGGCTTCTTCGTCAAGCGCGACGGCACTCTGGCCACTGATTACCATGTTGTAAAAGACGCCCGAGGCGGCATAACTGTCCAGACCACAGACGGCAGAGTATATAACGCCGTTATAACGGCGATAGACACAAAGCACGACCTGGCTCTCTTGCAAGTACAGAAGAACAACCGCTATGAAGTCCTGGACTTTCAGACGGCCAGTCTGGCTTCCACGAGCCGGAGTCTTGGCAAAAACGAGAATATCGATGCCATGGGCTTCCCGCTGAGCTCTGACCTGCTTCATATTTCACCAGGGTCATACACGACCAGCAAATCTCTTGCTGATTTCAATCTCACAGGCGGGCTTCTGCCAGGTGAAGACCCCAACCGCCGGATTTTCACCTCTGAGATGAACGTGCAAAGGGGCAACTCGGGCGGTCCAATCCTGCGCGAATCAGACGGTTTTGTCGTGGGAGTGGTAGGTATGAGCAACAAAGACGGCACTCTGGCTATCGGCACGCCGGTAGAAGACTTGCAAGCTCTGCTCAACTCGACACGCGCCATACAGAGCCCGGCTTCCGGGTCAGCCATAGCCAGCTTGCTTCAGCCAGGCGTCATGACCAATTTCAATTCCATCCCTGCTCCAGCCGGACAGCCATATTACAGCTTGAGCAGCATGTCTCGTTTCCAGGCAGGAACGCTGGCCGTCAGCCCAGACGCCCCCGCCGCGACTGGCAGCGCTATAGCCCGCTTCGCCACACTGCCCTCTGTCTTCAGCCAGTCCCGCTACAACGCTCCGCCAGTGAGAATCACGCGCAAGCTGGGCAGTTGACGGCTAAAGAGCGAAATATCTTTGCCGGGGTAGTGTCTGTCAGTGCCGTCTTCCTGTGAGCTAATATAATCAGGGCCCTGTCTGGCCTGGATCTCTTGTGGGTTGACGTGCTCTTTCAGCCAGCTGACGACAGCATCCATCGTGTCCGGCTTGATATAAGCAGTTTCGAGCAATATGTGCCCGCGCTGATGGAACCACTTCACTGTCTGATCACTTGAGCGCAGATGAGAAAGTAAAAGAACGACCGCATTTGCCTTGACGCAACGATCGGCGCTGCCCTGGATGACCAGAACGGGAACAGAAGGCAAGATACCGCGCACATACGACATTGTCTTGCGCACGGCGCCGCTGCTCTGGAGAAGCTCATAAATACTCAAGTGCTTGCGCACGAGAGGATCATTTTCCAGCTCCGATATGATGCGCGGATCGTCTGAAGCAAAACGTTTCATATAAGGCATGAGATCGAGTTGTGCTCTTGGATTGGCAATAACAATCCCGGTGGTAGCCACATTGCGGGGGTGAACAAATGTATGGTGCTTGATAGCCGGAGATGAGAGGATCAAGCCGTCAAAAAGACCTGAGTGCTCGCTGGAAAGCCGAATGGCCATTGCTGCTCCCAGACTCTCGCCAAGCCCGATCACAGGCATACCCGGATATTTCCCCTTCATCTGCTCAGACAACTTCAGCAGGTCACGGTATGACTTCTCATAATCAATCTTCTGCCGGCAATCAGGCTTTTCACAAAAGGCATGGTCGCAATCCTGTCCGCAACGCCCGTAGCCTCTCATATCTGTCGCTACAACAATAAAGCCTTGTTGCGCCAACGACCGGGCCAGTGAATCATAGGCCCGCCCATGCATGACCAGCCCGTGCATGGCGATAACAACTCCCCTGGGCGAACTCTCCTTCAAGGACCACTGGTAAAGCGGCATGCGCAATTCGTCAGCTACAGGACCGTCTTCCTGGTAAACAACCGGTGACTGAGCACCTGTGACTTCTGCCGCGCCGGCAGCCGGCAGACTAAGACAGGCAAGAATGGCTAAAATAAGCCAGCTGGCGCCACTTGCCCGAAGAGAAATTTTCCAAAACCGCATTTATCGTCCTCTGTCGAGTGTTTAACGTGTTTGGAGGGTAACGATTGCCTTGCTTTTGAAAAGCAAATGAATCTTGTTCTGCAGTCGTATCTCTCATGTACCAACCCCGGCAGCACTTTAAAACGTGGAACATTAAATGGCACCCTTTCGTGAACTAAACCGCCCCCGGCAGCAGGTCCACCGCACCGATGACTGCGCAAGACAATGTTGACTTCTTCTTTACAGCAAACAGAACATCGCGCCGCCGACGTGTAAACTAATCGATGGCCGGCATTGTTCATCTTCCTCGAACCTGAGCCGTTGAGCCAGCCATCAGTCCTGAGTTTTCCCAGACCCGGTTTCCTGAACACATGCCCAAGCGTACAGATCTCCACAAAATACTTGTTCTTGGCGCCGGTCCCATCACAATCGGGCAGGCTTGCGAATTTGACTATTCCGGGACACAGGCTTGCAAAGCCCTGAAAGAAGAAGGCTTCGAAGTTGTTCTCATCAACTCCAACCCGGCCACAATCATGACGGACCCGGAAATCGCCGACAGAACTTATCTTGAACCGGTGACGGCCGCTGTCGCTGCCGACGTCATCGCCAGAGAGCGCCCCGACGCGCTCTTGCCGACCATGGGCGGACAGACCGCTCTCAATGTAGCAGTCGAGCTGGCGCAATCAGGTGTTCTTGACGAATTCAAAGTCGAGTTAATAGGCGCAAAGCTCCAGGCAATCAAACTGGCCGAAGACCGCGATCTCTTCAAGAGCAAGATGCTCGAGATCGGTCTTGCCGTGCCGAAATCCGGCATCGCCAGAAAAATCGGCGAAGTGAGGGACGTGGCTGCAGGCATCGGATTTCCCATCATCATCAGACCGGCTTTCACACTGGGCGGCACCGGAGGCGGTATCGCCTACAACCAGGAGGAGCTCGAGGCTCTGGCAAGTGAAGGTCTCAACGCCAGCCCGGTCCACGAAATTCTTCTTGAGGAAAGCGTGCTCGGCTGGAAAGAAATCGAGCTTGAAGTCATGCGTGACCGGCTGGATAACACGGCAATCATCTGCTCGATCGAGAACTTCGATCCTATGGGCATACACACAGGCGATTCAATCACTGTAGCCCCAGTGCAAACGCTCTCTGACAAAGAGTATCAGAACCTGAGGGATGCCGCTATTGCCGTGATCAGAGCTATAGGCGTAGACTGCGGCGGCTCGAACATCCAGTTCGGCTTGAATCCTTCGGACGGGCGCATAGTAGTCATCGAGATGAACCCGCGGGTTTCCCGCTCTTCGGCGCTGGCCAGCAAAGCCACCGGCTATCCCATCGCCAAAATAGCCGCAAAGCTTGCCGTGGGGCTCACGCTCGACGAGATACCCAACGACATAACACGGCTCACTCCCGCGTCTTTCGAGCCGTCCATCGACTATGTAGTGACAAAGATACCGCGCTTTGCCTTCGAAAAATTCCGCGGCGCTGACACCACCCTCACGACACAGATGAAATCGGTGGGCGAAGTCATGGCCATCGGGCGAACCTTTCAAGAATCTGTACAGAAGGCTTTGCGCGGGCTGGAGCGAGGAATTTCCGGCTTTACGCCGGTGAGCCAGCGCCAGAAAGCCGACCGCACCGAGTGGCGCAGGCGTCTGGCCGTGCCCAGCCAGCACCGTCTCAACGATATTTTCGGTGCGCTCGAGGCTGGAGTCTTGATTGACGAAATACATGAGCTATCGGCAATCGATCCCTGGTTTCTGGACAACCTTCTTTACTTGTGGCAGGAGACGCGCGCCCTGACTTCGGCTGTCTCTTGCCTGGCAGATCTCGAACATAGCTATCTCAGACACTTGAAACGGCTCGGTTTCAGCGACTTGCAACTGGCGCATCTCATCTCCTTCAACAAGCAAGGCGACGCTGTCACCGAAGAGCAGATCTTCGAATTGCGGCACAAGCTGTCCATAACTCCGGCTTTCAAGATGATCGATACATGCGCTGCTGAATTCCAGGCTTTCACTCCGTACATGTATTCGACATACGAGGAGGAGACGGAAGTGCCTCCCACAGACAGGCAACGTGTCTTGATCCTGGGGGGCGGGCCAAACCGCATCGGACAGGGCATTGAATTCGACTATTGCTGCGTGCAGGCCAGTCTTGCCCTGAGGGAGCTTGGCTTCGAGGCAGTCATGATAAATTCCAATCCCGAGACGGTTTCCACTGATTATGATGTCTCCAGCCGGCTTTATTTCGAGCCGCTTACTCTGGAAGATGTAAGCGAGATTGCTCTGGTGGAAAAGCCCATCGGCGTCATCGTCCAGCTCGGAGGACAGACTCCCCTGAAGCTGGCCCGCGGGCTCGAAGCGCGCGGCTTCAAGATATTGGGCACATCGCCCGAGTCCATAGATATCGCCGAAGACAGGGCGCGTTTTGCAAAGATGCTGTCCTTGCTCGGGCTCAGGCAGCCGCAGGGCGCCATGGCTTATCAAAGCAAGGACGCCATAGAAATTGCTGACACTCTGGGATATCCGGTGCTCTTACGCCCCAGTTACGTTCTGGGCGGCTCCGCTATGGAGATCGTTTTTTGCCAGGAAGAGCTGGAAAGATCGCTTACATCCGGCTTACGTATCGATCCTGAGCGTCCTGTTCTCATCGACAAATTTCTGGAAAATGCCATCGAAATTGACGTGGATGCGATATCCGATGGCAAAGAGACAATCATCGCCGGCATCATGGAGCACATCGAGCAGGCAGGCATCCATTCCGGCGACAGCACCTGTGTCTTGCCCACGCAGACTATTCCGCTCAAGATAATTGAAGAGATTCGCGCCGCCACAATCAATATCGCCAGACAATTGAAAGTGATCGGACTGATGAACATACAGTTCGCCGTTAAAGACGAAGAGCTCTATGTCCTGGAGGTCAACCCGCGCGGCAGCCGCACTGTTCCTTTCGTATCCAAAGCCACCGGCGTGCCCTGGGCGAAACTTGCCGCAAAAGTCATGGTCGGAAAGAAACTCAGCGAGCTGGGCATAGCCGACCGTCTCCTCCCGCCTCATGTCAGCGTCAAGTCGGTCGTCATCCCCTTCAAGAAATTCCCCGGCTCGGAAATTTCTCTAGGACCGGAGATGCGCTCCACTGGCGAGGTTATGGGCATCGCCTCGCAGTTCGGGCTGGCTTTCGCCAAAGCCCAGATTGCGGCAGGCAACAACCTGCCTGTCAAAGGACGTGTCTTTATCAGCGTCTCCGATGTCTGCAAGCACGAAATCGTCAAAGTAGCTCAGAAGCTCTACCAGCTCGGCTTCGAGCTTGTAGCCACGCGCGGCACCGCTGCTACCATTTTTGCCGGCGGCATTCCAGTGACCACTGTCAACAAAGTTTCCGAAGGCCGCCCTAACCTCGTCGACTGCATCAAAAACGGCGAGATCCAGCTGGTGATCAATGTGCCTTATACCGGGCGAACGGCCCATGTCGACGACCAGGTCATTCGCCGGGCAGCAATAAATTACAATGTGCCTGTGGTGACAACCCTCTCCGGGGCCCGCGCCACAGCCTCGGCCATCGCCGCTCTGCAACAAGGGCGCCTGGGCGTGCAGAGCCTTCAGGAATACCATCACAAAATAGCCTTCTGGGAACAGCATGCCACGAAAGATGCCGTCATGGGCGCCGCCAGACGCGCCGATGCATAAACGGCTCGGCGATAGCCGTTTCGCCGCCTGAGCGCTGGCGCAAAAACATTGAGCCCATCTCGGACTGGAAGAAAGTTATACCTGGCTTGAAACGCAAGCCGCCAGAGCTAGAAGCTGTTTATCACACGCAGCTCGAGCCAGCTCGCCAGATCTTCAAATACAGAATCTAAAGTGTCCTGCCCACCAGGCAGCCAGAAAGAGCATGCCCGGACCCTGGCGTGAAAAATTGCTATGATCTTGCCCGACCAGCGAGGTGAAGACATGCCACTTGATCACTATGTCACTTTAGGGAAATCCTGACTGCGCGTCAGCCCATTTTGCCTGGGCACCATGACATTCGGCGAAGATTGGGGCTGGGGTACAAGCGAAGCCGAGTCTAAGCGCATCATGCAGCGCTACATCGAGTCCGGCGGGAATTTCATCGACACGGCCAATTTCTACACGCGCGGTCACTCGGAGACAATTATCGGCAATTTCATAGACAAATCTCTTAAACGCCGGGACCAGCTGGTCATTGCCACCAAGTTCTTCAGCTCGCTTTATACAGGCGACCCCAACGCAGGCGGCGCCAACCGCAAATCAATCTTTGCCGCCCTGGACAATTCTCTGAGAAGGCTCAAGACGGATTATATAGACCTTTACTGGATGCATTGCTGGGACAGATTCACTCCCATCGAAGAGACGATGAGCACCCTTGACGATCTGGTCCGCGCAGGCAAGATCCGCTACATCGGCTTTTCCGACACACCCGCCTGGAAGTGCGCCGAAGCGCAGATGACAGCCAGATTCCGAGGCTGGTCCCCGCTCATCGCCCTGCAAATTGAATACTCCCTTCTCGAGCGCACTGTCGAAGGTGAACTCATACCGATGGCGCTGGAGCTGGGGCTGGGAGTGACTCCCTGGTCACCGCTCAAGCAAGGAGTGCTCTCCGGCAAATATACGCGCGCCACAGCTGGAAAAGAGTCTCCGGACCGCGGTCAGTGGGTGAGCTCCTCACTCAATGACCAGGCTTACACGATAGTCGAAGAGCTTGTCCGCATCGGCAAAGAGCTCGACTCGTCTCCGTCGGCTGTGGCTCTTGCCTGGCTTCAACAAAAGCCCGGCGTGACATCGACTATTCTGGGCGCCAGAACGCTCAGCCAGCTTGACCAGAACATAGCCGCCCTTGATCTCAACTTGAAAGAAGAGCATATCCAGTCTCTGGATCTGCTCTCCACACCCACCCTGAATTTCCCGGCAGCCTTTATAGCCAATGTCGGCTCTTTCGGCATGGGCGGCACAACTATCAATGGTGAGACCTATCCTGCTAACCCGCTGGCGCCCAAATCCGACACGGAGCGCTACGAGATGGCAGCCTCGCGCCTTTAGAATCCAAACGTGGACCGCTGGCTTGCAAGTCACTGGCAAGCGCAACCTTCCCTGTTTGATCTTGCCGGCAGCCAAAAGCTGGAGTTTCCGAAATCACCCTGCTCCTGGCGCAGAAAGCCAATCTGCCGTATAGCCTCCTCATGGGGCAAGAAGACTGTGTTTTCCCTCCTGCCGACCAAGCCCTAAGGACATCGAAGCTGGAAACTGGCAGCTAGCGGCATAAACAGTAACGCAGAAGAGATTATATCTCTCTAGCCCGGCGCAGATGCGTCACTGCAAGCATCTATAATCTCGAAATTCTCAAGCCAACTCAGAGGAAAGCACCAGTGAACGCCGAAATTGCCAAGTACATCGACCATACAAATCTCAATCCCTCTGCCACCCGCGCCGACATAACAAAACTCTGCGACGAGGCCAGGGAGCATGGATTCTTCGCCGTATGCGTCAATCCTTATCATGTGCGGCAGGCAGTAAAAGAGCTGTCTTCCAGCAAAGTCGCCGTAGCCACTGTCATCGGTTTTCCGCTTGGCGCCAACCTCACGGACATAAAGATTGCCGAAGCGCAGCGCGCCATTTCCGAAGGTGCAGAAGAGCTGGACATGGTCATCAACATCGGCGCCCTCAAAGACAAGAACATCGACTTTGTCACAGAAGAAATCAAGACTCTGGCCAAAATTGCCCGCGACCTCATGCTGAAAGTAATCATAGAGTGCGATCTTCTTTCAGCTGAAGAGAAAGTGGCAGCCACACAGGCTTGCATCCAAGCCGGTGCTGGCATGGTGAAAACTTCCACAGGCTTCGTCAAAGACGGCAAAGGAGCGACAGTGGAAGACATTAACCTGCTGCGCGGGACAATCGGCAGTGCCCGGCTGGGCATCAAGGCCAGCGCAGGTATCCGCGACTATGAAAAAGCCCGGGCTTTGATAGATGCTGGCGCCACACGACTTGGGACCTCGGCTTCCGTAGCCATCGTACAAGGCGGGCAGCCGGTCAAGTCTGGCTATTAATACTGCCGAATCAGATTGGCAAGCAAGCCTCAGCCGGTTGAAGACCCCCTCTTCGGTCCGATATCGTCTTCCTCGCTACCTGATTCATTTTTCTTCTCGTGGAAACAAGTAATGCAAAAGACCGGGCTGTGTCCTTTGGGCTGGAAAGGCACCCGGGTTGTCGCTCCGCATTCGGCACAAGCGACTTCGGAGGTCTTTTTCACATCGGTGCCGGAGCGATACATGCGCATAAGCAAGCGGCAGTTCGGGCACCGCTTGGGCTCATTCACCAGCCCTTTTTCTTTGAAAAATTCCTGTTCGGAAGTAGAAAAAACAAAAGTCTTTCCGCAATCCCAGCATTTCAAATCCCTGTCCTGCATGCTTCATTTACTCCAGTCAGCTGCCAGTGGAACCGGCAAGAAGCGAGCCCGCGCGCCTGAGTAAGGCCCCTCTGCCGTGTCGCGCCGGAAAGAAAACATTTTTCAAGGGTATGGCACTTCTATCTGTGACCACAGACTCAACTGTGGCCACACCCTCGACTCTGCTCATATGACGCCTGAGATCTCCCATACAGCCATTATGCCATCAGTGAGCCTCATTGCCTCAATCCTGGGAATAGTTACATTTAAGACACCATCGCGCCTCAGCCAGTCAGACTGCAGGACTGCTGCAGTCTGGAGCATCGTATTCGACGGGACTGTCATCAAGAAGCCCCTTGCAGTGGCTAGACAAAGAAGGTAACGCCGGGTCCTTCCAAATGCCTGGCAACACAGTTGGCCTCAGTGCTTGCAGTCTCGCCCCAATGGATGATGTGAGCTCATCCGCATTGGGCATGATTGTCTTCACATACGCTTCTATACTGCAACTATCAAGATATGCCTTGCGTCAAAACTGATGGCTAACAAAGGAAAGTCAAAGAATATCTAGTCCCGATCGATAGCCTGCAACGAGCAACAAAGAGCGCCAGCCCATAAGGACAAATGACATCTAATCCGACCATCCGGACCAACTTACCAGCCCAATTCTCAGGCAGAAAATGGCTTAACCAATGTGCCATCTCTGCCACCATAAGTCCAACCTGTGCGTTGGAGCGCTTTGAAAATGAGGTAATACCATGACATTCCCGCTGCAAATATCCTTTCGCCGCATGTCCCGTTCTTCGGGCATCGAGCAGATGATCAGTGAAAAGTCCGCCAAGCTGAGCAAGTTCTCCAGTCAAATAATCACCTGCCGCGTGACAGTAGACCTCCCGCATCGCCATCACCAGAGCGGTAATGAATTCCACCTTTCCATCGAAATCAGCACAAGCCAGGGCA
>JAHFBI010000335.1 GCA_023250095.1 Candidatus Melainabacteria bacterium | reverse complement strand
ATCGAGCTGCACATTAGTCGCCGGTCTGATGGGGATATCCTGACGGAAACCCAGCGAGACCGATTGCACTGTCGGCTCATTGATGCTCGAGTGGACGGCAAAAACATCCTTGAGGACGAAATAATTGCAATAAACGGCCGTATTGCGCAGGACGTTGTAGCCAAGCGTCACGTTGGGGAGAACGCGAAAACCATAATCAGCATGCCGGTGGCGCGCTGTGAAAAAGACGTTCGTCTCGAGCCTCTGGCTGACTTCGACACTGGCATTCCACCAGAGCCGCTCGGGCAACTTCTTCAAAATTCTAAATTGCAGGTCGCGGCTGAGGACAGACCTTTCACCACCAAAAATGGATGGCGTGACATCGGTCGGCAGCATCGTCGGGCTGGGCTCAGGCGGACGGCTTTGTGCCAGCAATGGAGACGACGACGGGCTCATAAGTCCGCGGTCAAAGATGTTACCGCCGGAGGACGGCTGAGGAGCGCCAGTTGACAAGGATTGAGCATTTGCCAACTGACAGGTCAGTGCGCAAAATAAAAGAAGAGCAGGTATGTGGGAAAGCTTCACAGCTAAAAAATCCCGGGATAGTAAGCTCAATTGCCACAGGCGACTTGCGTACCAGTCGATTATACAAGCAAGTTGCCAATCAACGACAGGTGTTTGAAAAGTAACCATCGCTCAGAACCAATTCTCAACGAAAGCATGTCGCAAGAAATAATGACTTGCCAAGACTTATCAAGCAGACGGCAGAACTCGCCTTCGACTCGTCGCAACATCGTCTCCCGGGCAGTTCTTCCACTTCTTCTTTGCCCCTGGTTAACTTTCCTGCATGGCGCCTGGAGCCAGACCCCGACGAAGAGGGAGGCACAGGAGCCTGTGCCTGTGGATGGCTTCCTGGCAAGGCAGAAGGATGCAGAAATCGACCAGCTTTTCACAAGAGCCAGAGTGTACCTCCAGGATGGACAAAACGAGCAAGCCTGCCGGCTGCTGGAGACAGCGGCAGCTCTCAAGCCCGACTCAGCCGGAATTCATTGCAATCTGGGATTGGCTCTGGAGAACGCAGGGCAACTGGAAAAGGCCATTTCGCAATTCGAACGCGCCCTTGAGTTGAGCCCGCTCATGCCTGAGGCAACCATCAATCTGGCCGGCTGCTACCAGAGCCTTGGTGAGACTGGACAAGCCATCGCTGCTTACAAGAAGTACCTCAGACTCAGCCCACAAGAGCAAGACAGGCGCCAGGTAAAAGACATCATCACTGCCCTGGAGCGGGCCGAAACTGGCGCCGGAGCGGACGCTCAACTAGGAGACTATTTCGACAGCATTGCCCGCGACGGCGCCTTGCACTGGTCGGTTGACAAGCTGCCCATCAAAATATATGTCGAAGACGGTCGAGATGTTCGAGGTTATCGCCCCTCCTTCCCGAAACTGCTCATTGAGTCGCTCGACGCCTGGGTAGCAGCTTCCGGGAACCGCCTCAGTTACGTTGAAGTCCCTCTTTCCAGCCAGGCCGACGTCATCTGCCAGTGGGTCGGGTCCCCGGAAGCAGTCCCAGAAGCCTTCACACAGAGCGAGCGGGGCGTCACCGCGCTGCGCTGCCAGGAAGGCATCATTTACGGTGGCACGCTGCGGATACTCACCACTCCCATCCTCAAAGACGGCGTTTTGAGCGACGACACAATCAAAAAAGCCTGCCTGCACGAAACCGGGCATATGCTTGGACTGAACGGGCACTCCACCAATATTCACGACATCATGTTCATCACCATAGACTCCCCGGCGCTGGGCACCTGCCTGAGCAAGCGCGACACCGCTACAATCTTGCGCCTTTACAACCACTTTCCGCCTTTCCCGGAAAGCAAGACAGCCAGCCCGGGCGGAAGTCACTGAACTCAGCTCGCAGCAATACAATCAGAATCGATCCATTGACAAGCGCCCGCTTCCGCGCATGTATATATCGTTTTAGCACCATAGAGATTAGCCCTGGAGGCACAAGCAGATGTCTTTCGAAGCGGCACGGTATGTGTGATACAGTTATTAGCCCTTCCTGTCAGGAGCTAATGCGCATGGCAACTACACGGCAGAACACCCAGGGAACATCGGCAGCTTCGACTGTAGCGCGTGGTCCTCTTTCAAGCGAGGAGCTACGCAAGATTAACGCTTACTGGCGAGCGGCCAACTATCTTTCGGTCGGGCAGATTTATTTGCTGGACAACCCCATGCTCAAAGAGCCTTTGAAGCTGGAGCATGTCAAGCCGCGCTTGCTCGGGCACTGGGGCACTACCCCGGGGCTCAATTTCATTTATGCGCACATGAACCGCCTGATTAAGCTGCACGATCTCAACGTCATCTACATTGCCGGTCCCGGCCACGGCGGACCGGGGCTTGTCGCCAACACTTACCTGGAAGGCACTTACAGCGAGACTTATCCGCTCATCCCCCAGAATTATGAGGGCATGAAGCGCCTTTTCAAACAATTCTCCTTCCCAGGAGGCATTCCCAGCCATGTCGCCCCGGAGACGCCCGGCTCCATCCATGAAGGCGGCGAGCTCGGTTACTCGCTCTTCCACGCTTACGGCGCCGTTTTTGACAATCCGGATCTGATTGCCTGTTGTGTTGTCGGCGACGGCGAAGCGGAAAGCGGACCGCTGGCCACCAGCTGGCATTCGAACAAATTTCTCAACCCCGAGCGCGATGGTGCCGTTCTGCCGATCCTGCATCTCAACGGATACAAGATTGCCGGTCCGACCGTTTTAGCACGCCTGGGCGATGAGGAGCTCAGCAACCTCTTTCTCGGTCTGGGGTACAAACCATATTTTGTCGAAGGCGAAGATCCAGAACGCATGCATCAGCTCATGGCATCGACACTCGACGAGATACTCTCCGAGATCAAAGAGATTCAGAAAGAGGCGCGCACCAGCGGTTTCAGCAAACGCCCTCAATGGCCGATGATTGTTTTGCGCACTCCCAAGGGCTGGACGGGTCCCAAAGTAGTGGACGGAGTACAAGTGGAGGGCACATTCCGTGCGCACCAGGTGCCTCTGTCCGAGCTACAGAGCAAGCCCGGGCATCTAAAGCTTCTGCAAGAGTGGCTGAAAAGTTACAAGGCAGAAGAGCTCTTCGACGAGAATGGCACGCTCATCAAGGAGCTAGCTGAGCTGGCTCCCAGAGGCGACAGGCGCATGGGCGCAAATCCGCATGCCAACGGCGGATGCCTCCTCAGAGATCTCTCACTCCCTGATTTTCGCCAGTACGCCGTCAAAGTTTCAAAACCGGGGCAATCGGAAGCTGAAGCTACCAGGGTAATGGGCGAGTTTTTGCGCGACGTCATGAAGCTCAATGCAAACACTTTCCGAGTGATGGGTCCCGACGAGACTGCCTCGAATAGACTGGGCGCCATCTTTGAGACGACAAACAGGACTTTTACCGGTGAGATCCTGCCTGGCGACGACCACGTCAGCCCGGATGGACGGGTCATGGAGATATTGAGCGAGCACGCGTGCCAGGGCTGGCTCGAAGGCTACCTGCTCAGCGGGCGGCACGGGTTTTTCTCTTGCTACGAGGCCTTCATTCACATCATCGATGCCATGTTCAACCAGCACGCCAAGTGGCTGAAGGTCACGCGCCATATCGGCTGGCGGCGACCGATCGCCTCGCTAAATTATCTTCTGACTTCCCATGTCTGGAGACAAGACCACAATGGCTTCAGCCATCAGGACCCTGGCTTCATCGACCATGTGGTCAACAAGAAAGGCGAAGTCATCCGCGTCTACCTGCCGCCTGACGCCAACACCTTGCTTGCCATAACGGATCGCTGCCTGCGCAGCCGTGACTGCATCAATGTGATCGTGGCAGGCAAACAGCCAGCCCCGCAATGGCTGGATATGGACGCCGCTTTCAAGCACTGCAGTGCCGGCATCGGCATCTGGGATTGGGCGAGCAACGATCAAAACAACGAGCCGGACGTGGTCATGGCCTGCGCCGGCGACGTGCCCACCCTGGAGACTCTGGCTGCAGTGGATATTCTCAGGAAGCACTTCAGCGATCTCAAGATTCGTGTGGTCAACGTCGTCGACCTGATGACACTGCAGCCGCCAGGCGAGCACCCGCATGGAATTTCCGACCAGGACTTCGACTCGATCTTCACCCGGGACAAACCAATTATCTTTGCCTACCATGGCTATCCCTGGCTGATCCACCGTTTGACATACCGGAGGACCAATCACGCCAATCTCCATGTGCGCGGATACAAGGAGGAAGGCACGACAACGACACCCTTCGACATGGTAGTGCTCAACGACCTTGATCGCTTCCACCTGGCCTCAGACGTGATCGACCGCGTGCCCAGGCTCCGTTACATCGCAGCCAGAGCCAAGCAGGTCTTTCGCGACAAGCTCATCGACCATAAGCAATACATCATGAAACACGGTGAAGACATGCCGGAGATAAGCTCCTGGAAATGGCCATACTAGCTCAGGCTGTTTCTAACCAGGTGTGAGCTCTAAGCGACCTTTGGATGACTCGAGCCAGGAGATGACAGATGAATCCTTCCGCACCGAAGACACTACAAATCGAAGACGACCGCACAGGACTCAGCACGGAGACCATGCGGCGAGCAATGGCCGACAATTTGTTCTACTTGCAGGGCAAATATCCAGCCATCGCCACGCCCAATGATTTTTACATGGCACTGGCATACACAGTGCGCGATCGCCTGCTCCACCGCTGGCTGAGAACGCTGGAGATCTACCTCAAGAAAGATGTGCGCGTGGTCGCCTATCTCTCGGCCGAATTTCTCATGGGACCGCAACTGCTGAACAATCTCATCAACATGGGCATCGAGGACCACGTGCGCAAAGCAGTAACGGAATCTGGGCTCAATTGCGACGAGCTCATCGCCCAGGAGGAAGAGCCGGGCCTTGGCAACGGAGGGCTGGGGCGGCTGGCCGCCTGCTACATGGACTCTCTGGCCACGCTGGAGATCCCGGCAGTCGGTTACGGCATCCGCTACGAATTCGGCATTTTCGATCAACAAATTCAGGACGGTTGGCAGCGCGAGATTAGCGATCAGTGGCTGAAGCTGGGCAATCCCTGGGAAATCCGCCGGCCGGAAGTCTCAATGTCCGTGAAGCTCGGTGGTCACACCGAGTCCTACCGGGGGGAGCAAGGAAGTTACCGCGTGCGCTGGATACCCGAGCGTGTCGTCAACGGCATCCCGCACGACACGCCGATTCCCGGCTATCTGAATAACACAGCCAACACTTTGCGTCTATGGAAGGCGGAGGCAGCGCATGACTTCGACCTGAGAGCCTTCAACAGCGGCGATTACGTTGGAGCCGT
>JAHFBI010000334.1 GCA_023250095.1 Candidatus Melainabacteria bacterium | reverse complement strand
TCAGCTTTTACCAAAGGAGATCGCAATCAAGCTCACAGCCGACCAGCGGATGCGTTACCAGAACCAGCTCCTGCTGCCAGGCATGAACGAAGCTGCCCAGTTGAGGCTCTTGCGAGCAAAAGTGGTGATTCTCGGGCTGGGCGGGACAGGCGTCGCCTGCGCTAGCTATCTGTCCGCTGCCGGGCTTGGCACAATAAGGCTGGTGGATGACTGCTCGATCCAGGCGGTTGACTTAAGCGCCCAAACCATTTTCTATCCGGAAGATGAGGGGCAGACAAGAATCGCTGCTGCCAGGCGCAGACTGCAAAAGCTCAATCCGGACGTTTCCGTTGAGGGCTTTGAGAGTTCTTTCAATGCCCACAATGCCGAAGACTTACTTGCCGACTCTCAAGTCGTCATTGACGCACTCGCACGCTGGCAGGACAAAGTCCTGCTCTCCGATGTCTGCATGCAGATTGACAAGCCGCTTGTGCATGCCGGTTTGCTTGCTTTCAGTTTCCACATCTTTACTATGCTCCCTGGTCGCTCAGCTTGTCTGCGCTGTGTTTTTCATAAGGTTGGGCTCGAAGATCTACCACCTGATTTTGGTGAGCGCGGAGTCTTCGGACCAGTGGCCGGCATGGCCGGAGCCTTCCAGGCAGCAGAAGCCATCAAGCTCCTGACCGGAGTAGGGACTACACCCGGCAATCACTTGATTAGCTTTGATGCCTTGCGCAGAGATTACGACGATGTCGTAGAACTCAATCCGCGCCCTGATTGCCCAGACTGTGGCAAGCGTTTCTAATTGTCCTCAGGCGCCTTGGAGCCACCAGAGGCCGTGCTGATTTCCGCCCCGGCCTGCTTAAGTGCGGCTATCACAGCCGCCGACCTCTCCGGACAACGAGCGCGAATCAAAGCCTCGAAAAGATTCCACTGCCGCTGGGTCTCGCGCACAGCCAGCTCACGGGCCACGCTGTAATAGCTGATCTTGCCTGAGACAATTTTCTTGCCTTCCGGAGTCAGCTCGCTGTCTTTATTAAGCTTCTCATCAGCCTTGTCCGTGTGGCGCGCGGCAGCAAGCCCCAGCCCTGAGAGCGCGCCTTCATATCCATCCGGCAGTTTCGACCAGTCAACCAGCGGGATATCAAAAGGATTTGCCCTGCAGGCTGGCAATTCCAGTTCGATCTCCAGATAATTGGAACGGCTGTAAAAATCCTGAACACAATGCAGCATCAAGCCGAAATGGCGCAAGGCGTCAGCCCGGCTTTGCACATCGCCATCAGCTTCGGCAGCACAATTGAGAGCTTTCTTCTTTTCTCGGTCGATGTATGACAGAGCAGCTGCCAGATTGCCCCCGTCAAAATGACGTCGGCACTCGAGCGCTCCTTCACCGCCTGCTTTATCCTGACTGTCATTAGCCTCGACAATAAGCTTGAGACTGTCGTCCGAAACGATATGCGTCAATGCATCGCGAGTAATACCTTCATGTATGCTTTGCCCGCCGGAGGACGACGGCGCAAACGCCCGTGCCGTAAGATGTGGGCAGAGGAAGAGAAACAGGCAGAAAAAAAAGAACAACCGCCGGAATTGCCTGTATTTGTTTTTATTAGTCACGACCGCCCGAGCTCCATCCCGGAGTTCCCCGATACCAGCTGAGATCCGGACCATTCAATTTTACTCCTGCCCAGCCTGATGTTGGTCTAATGAAAGCGCCCGGGCAGCTGAGTCCTATAATAGAGTTTCGGCAGCAGAACAAAGCAATGACAGTAAAAGAGCTAAGAGTTGGACAGACAAACGTGCAAGCGTCGCCAGGCTTCGAGCAGAAGCTCTGCGATCTCACTTTTGTGGCCTTCGACACGGAGACCACCGGACTCAACCCGGTAGCCTGCCGCCTGGTCGAGCTCTCAGGAGTAAAATTTAAAGGCACGGGAGAGGAAATATCCACTTTTTCTGCTCTTATCAACCCGGAAATAAGTATCCCACCTCAAGTTGTAGCTATCCACGGCATCTGCGACGAAATGGTTGCTCGAGAGAAGACCATGGCTCAGGTCGTCCCGGAGTTTTTCTCCTGGGCAGCTCCGGAGCACACTGTCTTGCTGGCGCATAACGCCTCCTTCGACATCGGTTTCCTGGAAGTAGCCCTCTGCCGGCTCTCCCGAAAAGTCCCCGGACATATAGTGGTCGACACCCTGTCTCTGGCGCGCCGCCTGCTCAGTGGTTGCCCGAACTATCAGCTCAAAACGCTGGTCGAGCACCTGGGCATTGCTGCCGATACATATCACCGGGCACTGGCCGACAGCTTTCATGTAAGAGACCTCTTCCTTCAACTGAAAGAACACCTGGGTGCTGAGTCTACGCTCGCCGACCTGCTTGCGGTCAGCGGCATACTCAAATTCCAGGATCCCTCAAGTGAAGATCCAGACGACACGCGAAAAACGCGTCCGGAATTCGTTTTCCTGCGCCAGGCAATCGACAGCGGACAGGACGTCCTGATCCGGTATAGCGGCGCCCGCAAGAGCGTCCGCACAGTCACGCCTAGAGTAGTCTTATATACGCGCGGCAATTATTATCTGAGTGCATACTGCCATTTTGCTCAGGCCGAGCGCACTTTCCGCGTGGATAAAATCATCAATATGGAAATGGTGGACAGACAATGAACAAACTTTCGGGGCCTGCCTGCCTGTCTCTGACTGCCATTGCTTTACTTACTGCCTCCCCCCCGGCTCAGTCCAGTTTCTTACGCAAGTTGCTGGGACCGCCACTTAAATGCAGCAACGCCAGCCAGGCACGCCCCGCCACCGGAGGGCAAGAAATACAACTGCCACGCCGAGCCCCCTCAAGCTCGTCGCAGGCCAGTACCCCGACAACCACCAGCAAGGAAGTATCTAAGGCTGCGCTGCCGAAGACAGACAGAGGCGCCGTCGAAAAGAACACTCTCAATAAGCAAGAAGCACCAGGATCTCAACTGCCTGCGGGCTCCGCCGGAAGCGAGCCTGCCGAGCTTGCTCCGCAGCAGGCGCATCTGGTGTCCAGGCATATGAAGGCAGCCGATAATTTCTTTTCTCGTCGCGACTTAACAAATTCCTTGATCGAATACGAGGCTGTAGTCAAAACCGATCCGGAGAATTTCAAAGCACACTTCATGCTCGGCAAAGTGCTGATTGAAATGTCGGACTTCGAAGAAGCCCTGAAAGAGTTCGACAAAGTCGTTGAATTGCGTCCGCGCAGCGCCGATGCGCATTTCATGCGCGGCGAAGCTCTCAGGCTTCAAGGCAAACACCCGCTGGCCTTCAAAGAATACAAGCGAGCCATAAAGCTCGATCGCCGCAATGCCCTGGCGCACGCATATCTGGGCGAGTGTTTCCGCGCCAAAGGCTGGTTCCGTCCAGCCATTTCACAGTGCCACCAGGCGCTCAAACTGGACAGTGGGCTTAGCGCACCACATTTGATACTGGCGCAATGTTTCCTGGCCCTGGATGAACCCAAGCTTGCCCTGGCACAGTACAACCAGGCTCTGGAGGGCAACCCGAAAGATCCCGTGGCCCACGCGCGTTATGCACGCGCCCTGGGGGATCTAGGTCGCTGGGAGGAGGCTGTCGTGGAGTTCTCGCGGTCTATATCCCTTGATCCCCGGTACGCCGAAGGGCATATGGGCATGGCCTTAGCTCTGGCCAATATCCACAAGATTAATGACGCGCTCAATGAGGCGCGAGCTGCCGTTGCTGTGGCTCCCAACAACCCCGATACACACTCGATTCTGGCCTGGGTTTACGAAAAGAAGGGAGACAGCCCGTCGGCCGTCACACACTACCGCCTGGCCTTGAAGCTCGATCCAAAGAATCCGCGCTATCACAAGGCCCTCGGGCAGGCTCTCAATGACTGTGGCGACATCAACGGCGCTGTAGCCGAGATGCTGACGACCACAAAGATGGCTCCCAGAGACGAAGATGCGCAGCTTTTGCTCAATTCGCTCATGCAGAAACGCAACCACCAGTAGCCCATATACCGATGGATCCAGGCGTGGCTGGCGCCTTTTCAGAACATTCACCATGGCTGGAGCTTCTAAGAACATGCCGGCAGGTGGACACGTCTTGTCCAAACCGCGCTACGGGCGACCGTCGGCGCGCGTTGTCGCAAGCGGCGCAAATATGGTAGAGGCATCCTCAGCGCCGATTTTGCCAAAAACCGGCAGATCCGAGCCTCCTGCGGCAGCAACTCCGGCGACGCTCCATGTCTTTTTGAGCGATGCTGACCGGCACAAAGCCCGGAGTCGGTCCATGAGAGATAGCAGAGACACCTTATCCTTTTCCGGAACAAGAGCCCAGGCTGCCGTAGCCTGGCTATATAAATCCTCCAGAAGATGGTACTTCTTCCGCTCGTCATAAAGAGCGGCAAGCGCAATGAGCCCCTCTAGTTTCTTGCCAAGACAGGCGGCAACCAGCCCGTCAGGGCAGGCACCTGCCTCCTGCAAGAAAAGCGATTTGCGGAAGCCGAGATCGAGCAGCTCAGAGGCCTGGTTATAGAATTCTTCCGCCCGGGCGTAATTGCCATGCTCATGGAAGATGGACGCCAGCCCGGACAAACTGATGGCTACCTCCGGATGCCGCACTCCCAGGCTGGACTGGCGGATCGCCAGCGCGCGCCTGTACATTTCTTCGGCTAGATCAAGACGGCGGCGTCGATGATAAATGTAAGCCAGAGCATCAAGATGCCGGAGCTGTCCGGGAAAGTTCGCTCCCTTTGTTGCCTGGAGGATGAAAAGACAGACTCGAGAAACCGCTTCGACCAGTGCTGCTTGCACTCTCTCAGGCAAAGCGGAGCTTGCAGAAGCTGATATTGCCTCAAAACTTCTCAAACGTTCGGCATGCGCTTTCGCCTCAACAGGAGGCGACTCCTGAACATCGATTGCTTCCGGGGCAGATGCCATCACGTAGCAAGAGTCTCCTTTCCTGGGGGTCTCTTGTCGCAGCTTTTGCGGCAGCGCAAGGGCGACCCCCAACTCACCGGACAGCTTTGGCATACGCGTATTTACTTCCGGGGCGCCATCGGCCGAATTTAAAGTGCTCTCTTTCCCGCCGGCTCCCTCACCGCTACTTCTGCTTGCAGATTTTTGCCAGGAAGCGCTGATAGGTTTTGACGAAGCCAGCAAATCCGCCGGCGAAGCTTCCCGCCTCAAACGCCGGCTCTCCAGCCTCGAGCCGTTCTTGAATTCATCCAGGCGAGCACCGCTCAATTTGATGATCCTTGTCACGTCCTCTTTCGCGATATGCAGGCTGCCATCGCTTTCCACAGTGATCTCGGCATCTATCCGGTAGTCGCTGTCAGCGTCGCGGGCCGTCCACAAGCTCCCGTCCCGGGTACTCCAGGCCAGCCCGGCATAAATGAAGGCATAGAGGC
>JAHFBI010000046.1 GCA_023250095.1 Candidatus Melainabacteria bacterium | reverse complement strand
AGCGGACAAAGCACGCTTCACGTGACAGGTCCCGTCACATTCGGTGGTGGTGGTGGTGGTGGTGGCGGCGGCGGTGGTGGTGGTGGTTTTGGCGGTAGTCTTCCCGGAGGTGTCCCCGGTGGCGGTGGTGGCTTGGAAGACATCCAATGGCCGGCTGATTTCTCTGACCCCGCTATTACCGCCGGCAAAACGGCAGATGACTTCATCCCTCCAGATACATGGGACCGGCCAGATGAACCCTCACCCCCTACAGATGATTTTCCTGCCCTTCCCTTGCAACCGCCTTCGGGTCAGGAGAACAACCCTGGCAGCCTCGACTCCTTCTCCGGGGAGCATTTGGGCTATTCAGATGTTCAGACAGACAGCTCATCCGGCGGTGGACCGCTGAGACACTACTGGCAGCGCGCTCTGGCTGCCGGAGACAACTCCCAGCAGCACACGACATTGACGATTGGGGACAGACAGCTATCCGGTTTCCTCGAGCAGAACAATGTTAGCAACCCTGATGCAATCAATTTTGCTCAACCATCGTTAACCCGCAGCGAAGGGCTCAAGCTTCTCGAGCGCACGGCCGATTCCTGGGCCGAAGTGAGCCAGAACCTTCCAGAAAAGCTGCCGGTCATGAACCAGAAAGAAAGCCTCGACTCATCCGGCAAAAATGAGCTCTCTGGCGAGCAAAAGTCTCACACTGGACTCAGGCAGATTGACCTGAACACCAGGGCGCTTTTCTTGCCATCTCGCCGCGATACTCTCATCAAAACAAGTCTTGGGTATGTGCTGTGCAAGAAGGGTACGGCAGTTTTTATTGTCGACAGGCAACACGATGTGGCCGTATTCACGCTGGAGTCGCCCAGAACGGATTCCGTCAAGGTTCTGGTTTCAGGCAAAGAAATTGCTGTGGCACCAGGCAAAGAAATTGTCCTGACGACAAACAGTACGGCAGGATTTGACCATGCCAATCCCGGCTTAGGCATCGGCTACCGCAAGCCGCACGAACACCCCCTCTCCGAAGGGCTCAAGCTCTTTGCCGCCGATTTTTCCATTCCGGCTGCCGTTGCCGCAGTAGATCCTTTGCGCAAACTTCTCTCCTCCACCGACAGGGCAGACAAGAACCTGGCCCGCAACATTCTCAAGAATGCGGCCATCCTTGCTGACATATCGGCGCAAGATGGACAGTTCAAGCAAACAACGCACTGAGGCAGCTTGCAACCATCCATTCGATCAAGCCAGTCAACCTGTGATCTGTACGTCAATTTTTAATTGAGCCAGTTGCCGAATGTTCTGGCTCCAACGCAAGCGTTGAGAGGAGGATGGGCGTTGTTCCGTCAACTGGTCCAGGCAGGCTTATAAACCCTGCCTGGACAGAACAAGCCAGACAAGCTAAACAAGTTTGCCGCGGTGGTCCAGAAGGAGCCGTTCGACCGGTTTGTCACCGATGAGGTGCGACTCGACTATCTCCTGACAGTCTGACGGCTTGACACGGGCGTACCAGATAGCGTCTGGATAAACGACGACCATCGGTCCATTGCCGCATTGATCCAGGCAGCCGGATTTATTGATGCGTATTTCTTCCTTGAGCCCGCGCGAGGCTATTTCAGCGCGCAAACATTTCAAGACTTCCTCGCCACCCGCTTGCGGGCAGTGCTTGCCGCTGGTGCAGACAAATACGTGCTTCCGGTAAATGCTCATGAGAGCCTCAGGCAGGAAAAATACTGCAAGCTGTACCTGACAGCCGGGCTGCCCGAAAGAGCCGGCGAAGCCTTAATCCGGCCGAAATTCTAAGTCTTTTTAGGGATGCTGGCAGCTGAAGGCTCCGGCAATATTAAGATACCCTTACAGAAGACCCTTCTGGGCGACATTGCCTTGACTGGCTTCCCCACTCTTGCGACAATCAGGCTCCTGCTTCGTATGAAGCGACCGTAGACAGCCTGGTGCCAGGTTTCGATCGAGCAATCGGTTAATCCCTGCCTAAAGGTTCCCAGTGAGCCGCCGGCCGAGGTCACAAAATCGACATCGTCGAGAGGGAATTTCATGATTCCCGGTTTGTGATCCCTGCGGGTTTTTCCCCCGGGGTTTTTTGTTTTTCAGGAAACCCCATCCTCGCAAGAGGACCAGAGCCGAATCAGGAGGCATGAATGGCCACCAAAGTGAGAAAAGAAGAAATTGTGGCGGAGCTAGAAGCTCTTTTTGAGAAGAGCAATGTCGCCATAGTTGCCGATCTCAGCGGCTTCACAGTTGCCGAAATCACCCAGTTTCGGCGCAAACTTGACAAGGACAATGCCAGGTGCAGAATCGCCAAGAACACCTTGATCAAGATTGCCAGTTCAAAAGGGCAGTTCGCATCCATAGCTAAAATCAGCCAGGGACCGTCTGCTCTCATTCTTGGAATGGATGACCCGGCAGCCCCTGCCAAGACGACCATGCAATTCTTCAAGACATTGAAGAAGGGTACAGTCCGTGGCGGCGTGCTGGAAAGCAAGCTGATGACCGCCGAAGAGGTCAAAGGGCTTGCCGAATTGCCGAGCAAGGAACAGCTTTTGTCCAGCATCATGGGCGGACTGGATTCCGGCGCTCGCAATATTGCCGCAATTCTCAACTCAGTCATCTGCGACATCGCAGTCATGATTGAAGAAGTAGCCAAGAAGAACGAAGGTGCCGCTTAAGCTCTCAGAGATACGCATAAATTAGGAGATAAGGTAAATGCCTACAAAACTTTCCACAGACGAACTGCTCGAACAAATTGGTGCATTGACGCTTCTTGAAGCTGCCGAGCTCAAAAAGAAAATGGAAGAAACTTTCGGCGTCACAGCCGCAGCCCCCATGGCCATGATGGCCGCGCCTGGTGCGGCTCCGGCTGCAGCCGTTGAAGAGAAGACTGAATTCGACGTCATTCTCACTTCGGTTGGCGACAAGAAGATCGAAGTGCTCAAAGTCGTCCGCGAGCTCACCGGTCTCGGACTGAAAGAAGCCAAAGATCTCGTCGACTCAGCTCCCAAGCCGGTCAAAGAAAAAATCAAGAAGGAAGAAGCCGAGCAACTCAAACAGAAACTCGAAGCTACTGGCGCCAAGATCGAAATCAAGTAGTCACCTCAGCCTCGCGCCGGTCTACCCAGATCCGGTACTGTGGGGTGGAGCTTGATTACAATCAGCAAACTTAATGCCGGCTGTTCTCCGTTGACGAGAATCAGCCGGCAGCTGTTAAACTGGCCCATATATCGGGTCATAAGGATCTAGGAATCCCCATCTAGGCCCGATCCGGTACGGTACGACAGACAGCGCCAATTCCACCGCAAGCAATCAGCCACATTTCTATGCAATGCCCAAGTTGTGGACTTTATCATCCCTCTGCCTACCAGCAGTGCGTCTCCTGCGGCTGCCGGCTGGTATCTGACGCTCATCCCTCTCAAAAGGAGACGGCGGTGGCTCCGCCGCCTGGAAAGCCATCCCGCCAGAGCGGGCGAGCACAGGAAGCCAGTCCGCCTGCTGAGCTAGAAGAGGACTCCCGGCTCAGTCCAGACGCTCAGGTAGATAAACCTGCCCGCAAGAAGAAGGGCGGGTTTCCAACCAGCCTCGGTATAGCTCTGGCAGCTATCATTCTTTGCGGTTCGGCAGGCACGACTTACTACTTTCTCACCAAGCCTCCGGAAACAGAGCGCCTTTTCAATGAAGGAGAGCAGCAACTAAAAAACGGGCAATATGCCTTCGCGCTCAAAACCCTCACTCAGTCCTATCAAATCCAGCCGAACAATCCAAAAGTTCTGCTGGCTCTGGCGCGCGCCCATGTGGGCGTCGACGAAGTGGAAAAGGCGTGGGAATACATCTTGCAAGCACAACAACTGGGAGCAGGCGTGGTAGCGGATCCGCCTCTTGCCACCGAATTGGCCAATTATTACCGCCAGCACAACCAGTTTCAGCGCGCCGTGGAGCTTATACGCCCGCTGTCCAATGCCGGCGTGCCTGGAAAGAAAGCGGAGCTGTCGGATCTCGACGCCATGTGGGGCGACGATGCCTTACGTGACGGCGACTTGAGACAGGCGATGAAATGCTGGGAAGAAGTGCGCGACATTCACGAAGGCACGCGTTTTGCCGAGTCCGAGACACGTCTTGCCACCATTTATCAGAAGATAGCCGCCGATATGCTCGCCCGCGGCGATACGGAAGAAGCGCTGAAGTACTACTCGAAACTCAACGTTTTTGCACCGAGCAACTCCAGCTTCGAAAAGACTTCCGAATTGTACGAACGGCAAGGCAAGCTGGACCTGGCCATCGACCAGTTGCGGCGAGCCATGAAGCTTACATCCGATGTCCCTTCTCTGAACAGGCGACTTGCAATCCTCATGACTCGCCGAGGCAAGGAGCTGCTCGACGCTGGAGACACGGACACGGGCTATGGCTACCTGCAACAAGCACAAACGCTCGATCCAAAGACAAAAGTGCCGGTGGCGACAATACGCAATGTCACCCTCAGCTTAGATCCCTCAAGCGGGCTAGCGCATCTTACCGGCGAGGTCTGGAACCCCGGTCCGGATTCCCTCAGCTACATGACCATCAAAGGCGAATTGTGGGACAGCAAGGCAGTACGCTCTCTCTGGTCCAAAGAGCAAAGAGTCATCGATGACTTCACAGTCCCCCTTTCGCCCAGAGAATCCAGAGCCTTCGAGATCACGTCTGGCATACCGGTAAAAGAAGATGGCTCCGCAGAATTCCGCGTCTATCTCGGCGGCACTCTCTATAAGGCTTATCCGTTCGCTCAGAAAGCTCCTGCCCTGCAGACCGGCTCGACTGATTTGCCAAGGCTCCAGACGCCGGCTCTCAAACCTCTCAACGCTATACCGGCACCGACTTCCACCCAATCCCCCGAGACTGCCGCCCCCCCCGCTCCCGCTCCGTCGCCGACCCAAGGCACATCGCCACCGCAGCCTGCTCCTGCGCCGTCCGGCTTGAGCCCAGAGGAAAAGACTCTCAGAGATCTCGACTGATAAGGCTAATACCTGACTTCGACGGTGTATGTGACTTTAACTTCGCCGTTCGGCGGCACCTGAGGAACAAACTCAAATGATCGCGAATCCTTCTTTGTGTACGGCAGACTTGAATTCAGGATCGTCCAGTCGCCGAAGCAATGCTCGACACAATTGACGGCAATCGGGCAATCTTTGTGATTGCGCACGCTGATTTCATAAGTCATGCGCTGGACTCTGTCTGAGATCTGCTGCTGCTGCATCTGCTTGCGTTCGGCTACAACGTCAAAGGCATCACCTATGTAGAGGCGGATTTTCTCGTCGCGCGGAGTGTGATCTATCATGTCCTCACCGATAAATTGCAGAGCGCCGTCAGCGTCCTTCTTGTATACGCGCACTTTGCCCTTTGGCATAGGCATGCCCAGTCCGTTCTTCTGCGAGTTCTCCACCTCGATTTTCACATTGACTTTCTGGCTTGAGCTGCGACCTTCCCAGTAAAGGAAGCTCTGCGCTTCAGGCTCATATACGAACAATTTCCTGGCCGGGATTTTGTCTGCAGCAAAGAGACTGACTTGTTTGGTCTCGTTGTCAAGAACATCCGTCTTGCCTTGCAGCGTGTAGAGATGGTATTCAGCGAAAGACTGCTCCTTGAACTGAGAATCCATCCTTTCAGCTTTAGCCCGGAAGACCGCCCCGGCAGCTGGGTAGTTTTGTGTCTGAACACGATGGACATCGCCAGCAAGCAGCTTGAGGGCCGCGTTCTTGAACGAAGCTCCTGCCTTATTGTCGAGAGTCACCCAGCTCGTCAGATCGAGCTGATTGTCATCCTTGTTCATTACAGCGACATAATCGCAGCGCCAGTTGATGCCCTGAGTCTGGTAGGCTATCTCTGTGCGATGTTGCCCACCTTTTGAAGCCTCCAGCTTCCAGAAAAGCGATGGCTTGGAAACGAGTCCTTCAGGCAAGGCAGCCAGCTCGATTTCCCCCTGCGGGTTCAAAATGACGCCATCGCCGGATTTGACGACCAGCCCCTGATAGCGCGTCGAGGTTGAGCCGGTAGTATCAGCTACGACAGAGCGCGGACTGTTGAGCAAGGTGCCAGAAAATTCGCGCACCGAGCCATTGTCCATATACTGCCGGAATTTCAAAGTTTTGCCGGTGGACTTGGAGAGAATGGTGGTTGGATCCATCAGGTCGTATTGATAATTCTGCTCCCGCACCACCACAGCATTCGGCGCAGTCAACGACTGAAAGCTGACAGATGTAGGATCTATCTGAGCCGCCACGTCCTCGAAGCGCAGATAGTTGATGCCGTCTTTGAGGTCGACATTCCGGATATCTTTCACCAGTCCGAAGTTCTGGTTGTAAATTGTCAGATTTACTCCCTGCGACTCCGTTACTTTGAGCTCCTCGCCCAGGACAGGAGATGAGCTGGCAATTAAGGCCAGGGAAATACCGCCAAGAGCTGGCAAAAACCGCCGGTTGATTCTCATAACTCCCCCAATTTCTTAAGCCCCCACTCAATGCAGGCAATGATACAAGAGCAAGGAGGACTTGAAGACTGACAGAGTTGGGACAATCAATAGCGCACTTCGATTTGATAAGTCACCTTGACTTCACCGCTTGCAGGAACCCTGACGGCAAACTCGAAAGTCTTTGAATCCTTCTTCGTGTAGGGCTGACTGGAAGTAAGAATGGTCCAGTCACCGAAGGCATGCTCTACACAATTGATCGTCACTTCTTCCTTCTTGTGGTTGCGCAAGGAAATTTCGTAAGACATGCGCTGCACAGTGGAGGCCATCTGCTGCATGTCCGTCTGTTTCTTGTCAGCCACCAGGTCGAAAGCATCACCGATGTAAAGCCGCACCAACTCGTCCTTCGGAGTATGATCGATGAGATCTTCCCCGATAAATTGCAGCGCTCCGTCGGAATCACTCTTGTAGACACGCACTTTGCCTTTTGGCATAGGCATGCCCAGATGATTGGCTTCCGTATTGGCCAGCTCGATTTTGACATTTACCTTCTGTCCATTGCCGCCGCTTGCTCCGTCTCCTGTGGGGACAATCTGCCCCTCCGGCTCGAAGACGAACTTTTTCTTGACTGGAATTTTATCGGCATTGAACAGGCTCAGCTGCTTGGTCTCATTATCGAGAACATCAGTCTTGTTCTTCAAAGCATAAAGATGGTACTCGGCGAAAGATTGCTCCTTGAACTGGGGAGGCGGTGGGGCACCATCGGCACAGACCATAGACTCCTCTGGTGCCACAGGCATCGGAGGAGGCTGCACGCGATGCACGTCGCCTGCCAGAAGCTTCAAGGCAGCCTGCTTATAGCTGGCTCCGGATTTGTTGTCGAGGGTCACCCAGCTAGTCAGCCCGGCTTGATTGTCCTCAGCGTTGAGAACAGCCACATAGTCACAGCGCCAGTTGATATCGGCGGTCTGATAGCTGATTTCAGCCTGATGAACTCCGGCTTTGGTGGACTCCAGCTTCCAGAAAAGAGACGGTCTGGCGACGAGCCCGGCTGGCAATTCACTCAACTCCACTTGCCCGGACGGATTGAGGACGACACCATCGCTAGTCTTGATGACCAGCCCCTGACAGCGCTGGCTGACCTGACCTTCGGTGTCCGACACCATGGCGGTCGGGCAGTTGAGCAACACGCCTTTCAATTCACGCAGCTGTCCGTTAGGCAAGAACTGCTGAAATTTGACATTCTTGCCGACTGATTTGGCAAGAACGCTGTCCGGACAGAGAAGATCATATTGATAGTTTTGCTCGCGGACCACCACCGTATTTGGTGCTGTCAGCGACTGAAAGCTGACGGAGGTAGGGTCTATCTTGGCGGCAACATCCTCAAATCGCAAGAAATTGATCCCATCCTTCAAATTCACGGATCTCGTATCTTTCACAACGGCGAAGTTCTGGTTGTATATGGTCAGGGCCACACCTTGAGAGTCCGATGTGCTCAGCCCCTCAGCAGCCCAAAGAGGCTGCCGGGGCGCCCCGGCAGACACAAGGAGCGCTAAGCCAAGGGCGCGGGCGTAACTTTCAATTGCTTTCAAATTCATTGCCAAATCCAGTCCATTCCATTCTAAAACAATTCGATCCAGTACACTTTATGCCCCGACCAGCCGGGAGAGCTTTCTGGCCATCTCGACATCGAGCTCATGCCCAGCTTTAATGCTGATGAATCGCGCTTTCCATGCGCGCGGGTTTACACCAGCCAGCATCAGATCGCCGAAGAGATCCAGCAATTTGTGCCGGACCGGCTCATCGGGCCAGTGCAGGGGCTGGCTGAAGCCATCGGCAGTGAGGCTGACGACCTGGTTGGCGATACCCAGCATCTCATGCTCTTTTAGCAGGCCGAATGTGCGCGCCCTGCTTATCTCCTGCCAATCCATTTCCGCACTCCAGGTCTGCCAGCGGCGGCCTATTAGGGGATGATTCCAGTCCATGAGATAGCTCATAGAAAAACTGTCGTCAGGGATAGCCATCAGTACCCGATCGCCTCTCTTTATGACCAGTGTCTCCGGCAAGTTAGCAAAAGACGTCTGCGGCCGAGCCTCCCAGAGAGACTCTTTGAACAGGTCGATCCAGAAGGCAGCGCTACCGTCACCAAGCGGCATCTCCGGACCATCGACAGTGACAAGCAAGTCATCGAGCCCGAAAAGACCGGCAGCCGCCAGAAAATGTTCGACAATGCACAGCCTGACCGGACCCTGCCCGATGACAACATTGCGCATCGTGTTCACAACAAATTGGGCGGTAGCCGGGATTGCCAGCTCTTCACCCGTCTCGGCTCCGAACAACTGAAAGACGATGCCATGCCCGGCAGGCTTTCTCTCGATCTGGACCTCGATTGTCCGTCCGGATGTAATTCCCCGTCCGCGAAAAACCACGGGCTTCAGGCAGGAATCTTGCAAAGCGTTTTCCCTCGTTCGTTTCCCGTCTCTCTCAACTGTTAACGTGCTCGAGCGGCCGCTCCCCAAGCAGCTTCTCCAGAGCCTCTACTTTCCTCTTCAGAGACTTCACTTCGTCGTACATCTTAGGCAGCTTCCTCACATGAGCAAGCTCCGTGAAGAACTCGCGCACTGGTTTTGCCGGGCTTCCGACATGCACCTGCCCTTCAGGGATATCCCTCATGGCTGCCGATCCACCCTCGAGAATCCCATCCTTTGCCACGGTGAGATGGTCTTTCAGTCCAGAGTGGCCTGCAACTATCGCCCGATCACCAAGAGTGCATGAGCCCCCCATGCCGCTCAAGCCGGCAACGAGGACATCCTGCCCCAGACGACAGTTATGCGCAATCATGACCAGGTTGTCGATCTTTGTTCCCCGCCCGATAATGGTAGCGCCCATAGTGGCACGATCGATGGTGGCACAGGAGCCCACTTCCACATCGTCCTCGATAATGACTACACCGATATTGGGAATCTTGAGATTGGGGTTGCGCTCGTCTGACAGTTGATTGCAGCCGGCAATGCGCAATTCCATATTGGAGGGCCGTTCGGTCACATAGCTGAAACCGTCGCCACCGATACTTGCCCCTTGCTGCAGAATGACTCGATTGCCAATCGAGACATAATCGGCAATGAGGCAACCTTGATGGAGCAGGCAGTCGGAGCCTATTGTCACCTCGCCGCCGATCAAGCAGCCAGCCGAGATCCTGGTGCGGTCACCCACCTTGCATTTCGGACCGATGACCACAAGCGGTCCGATCGCCACATCCTGGCCAATCTGGCAACTGGGGTCTACGACAGCCGAAGGATGAATCCCTTTGTCAGGATGATAGCGCTTCGGCTCGACGGCTGTGAGCATGCGTTGGATAGCCAGCAGAGGGCGTTTCACCACAATGTGCGGCAGGTCGACTGCGACACCTTCTGGCACCATCACAGCGCTGGCCTGGCATTTTTCGATTACAGCCACGAGTTTGGGATCGAAGACGAATGCCAGGTCGCCCTCTCTGGCTTGCAATGGCGACATGGCTATGCTTTTCACTTTCAGATCGGCTTTGCCTTGAACGGTGCCACCGGCGATAGAAGCAATCTCTTGCAAAGTCAGTTCTTTCGGGAGTCTCATCAGTCCTTCTCCTGGCACCTAAGCCCGCCCCATGTCCCATCATTTCAACAAAACCGAGCCGGCAAGCAGAATCTTGCCAGCTCCGTCGAGGTAGGAATTATCCTTAGCTAACGCTATTTCGTGGCGCCGCCCGACTTCGTGGCTCCGGCAGCTGTGGCCATGCTGAGACGCTTCACAACGCCGTCGGTCAGGTCGACCCCGCCAAGCAGAACAGCTTGCTTCATGATCACGACATCGACTCTGTGCTGCGCGGCCTCGGCCTTGATGGCACTGTCGATTTCGCCTTCGAGCTGGGATTCGAGGGTTTGCACCCGTGACTGCAGTCTCTTCACTTCATCATCGATCTGGGTCTGCAGCCGCTTTTGAAGACCTTCCAGCTCGGCCGGGGGCTTATTGGCCTTCTTGGCCTCTTCGTATTGCTTGTTGGCGTCCTCGACGAGCTTCTGAACTTTCTCTTCGGATCTCTTGAGTTCATCAGCGGCTGTCTGTGCCTTGCTGTAGGCAGTGACCACTTTGTCGCGGTCGATGACACCAATGACTTTCGGCGACACCGCCGTCTGAGCGAAAGCGGACGAAACAGTAATGCCTGATACCAGAATGGCGCCCAGTACACCCGCGAACAGTTTATGAGAATTCTGCATTCTCTCCTCCAAAAATTGACTCGTTCTCGACTCTGCCAACGGCTCAGTCTACACCATTGCCCGGGGGCAGGGCAGCAATCGTCTCGCCTTGTTGTTAAAACTTGTCTCCAAATCCGAGCGTGAAGCGCGGAGTCATACGCCCGAGCGCAGTGGAGATAAGCGGGAAGCCGTAATCAAGCCGCACAAGCCCTATCATCGGCACATTCAATCTCAGACCCACACCAACCGAGGCCCCGAGAGTACCGCGTTGATAAACGCGATTGATGAGTCCGTTGCCGCCGATGGCACCAGCGTCGAAGAACGTGCAACCCCGGATATTCTTGTCGATATAGCTCAGCACCATGCCGCCAGCGCTCTTCTTGTCACCCTTGGGAAGAGGCAAGCGCATGCGCAATTCGGCGGAGCTCATCAGCATGCCGGAGCCAGTACCGAGATCCGAAAAGGCCCGGTAGCCGCGCAAGCCGTTCCAACCGCCAAGCCGATACTGCCCGAACTGAGGCACGCCGCCGAATGCCGAGCCTCCCTGCAAATTGAAAGCCAACGTCGTGCTCTTGCCCACGGGCACGAACTTGCTGACGCTGGCTCCAATCTTGGCGAAAGAGCCGCCGGTCAAGCCCAGCGATGGTCCAGCCGTGAGTTTGGCAAAAGAGCCTTTGCGCGGATCGAAAACCTGATCGCGAGTGTCGTAATAAAGCGTGGGGCTGAGTGTGACATATGTACCGCCTTTCAGCTGCTTGTTTCGAATTCCCTGGGCAAACGCCTCCGCTGAAGCGGGATCGCCGGCAAAGCCGGACGCCATGACACGCTGCGAAAGAGTGCCCAGCGAATTGCCGTCGGTAACCAGATTACCGAAACTCTTCAGGGCTGTCTGCTCCCCGGACATCGCCAGGCTGCCGGTGAAATGTCCGGCAAGCGGCTTGCTGAAAGTCAGGCTGCCGCCCAGAGTGCGCTGGGAAGCATCGTCGACGAGCATGCTGCCATAGTTGCGCGCAAAGCCGCTCAGAGCCATGGAAGTGTTGCCACCTTTCAAACTGGGTTCGACAAAGCTGGCTTCGAACTGGTATGTGCGACTGTTAGGGAGAAATTGCGTGCCGCCATTGTTGATATTGTTGCTGAGCGCGCCGAACATGCCAGTCCCCATCTGGCTATTGAACGACAGTACCTGCCCGCGTCCGCGGAAATTGCTATCGGAGAAGCTGAAAGAGCCAAAAGGTCCGGCGATTGTATCCACGCCGCCGCCGAGCCCGACAGAACCTGTGCGCCTCTCGTCCACATCGACTTTCAGGACGTACCTGTCAGGGTGCTCCGGGTCCGGAGTCAGACTACGCCGTATATCCTGGAAATAACCGTTCCCATATAACTTTCTGAGATCGGCCGTCAACTGCCTTTCGTTATATACGGTGCCCGGCTTCAACTTGATGGCATTGCGAATGATGAAATCCTTGGTCTTCTTGTTGCCAGTGATCTTCAACTCGCCAATCACGCCTTCATCGACTTTGATGCTGACGCTGCCATCGGGATCGTCTTTGACATCGACGACGCGAGCCAGCATATAGCCCTTGTCATGATAAGCTTGCTCGACCCTGTCGATGGACTGCGACAGCTGTGTGAGGTTTTGCGGCTTGCCCAGCTGATCGGCAAAAAGTTGGGAAAGCTCGTCGCTTGACAATACGCCATTGCCCTGAAAGGCAAATTGCGTGACAGGAGCATTTTCTTGAACGCGAATTTTGAGCAGTACGCCATTGCCACCCATCTCCGGCACTGCCTGCAAGCTGCGATCATCGAAATAGCCCAGTCCATTCACAGCTTTGAGATCTCGCATCACCTGATCGCGATCGAAGCGGTCGCCCCGGCGTGTTTTCACCACGCCGAGAATGTCCTCTGAGGGCACCAGCCGATTGCCCTCGACAGTCACATCCTCGACGGTGAGATCTCCGTCGGCTTCACCGCCCATCTTGCCGCCGGCTTCACCGGTGGTGCTCTGCGCCTGAGCTGCGCTTACACCAAAGCTCGGGAAGAAAGACCAGATGATCGGCAAGGCCAGGCACAGTGAGGTGATGGCCGGCGCGGTGAAAGGACAGTTTTTTTCTCTAATTCCCACTTGGATCCAAAAATACAGCCTGCTCAGGGCGCCATAATAACATGATGCGCGATCATGCCAAGGAGTTTGCCTGCCCAAGTTTAAAAATAATGCAGGTTATACTTTTTTGCCGGTAGCAACACTGTGTGTCCAGCACAAAAGAGCCTGGATCTGCCAGAAAGTCCGACGCAGTCAAATCAGCCTATGCTTCGAACCAGCCCACGGGTCTGGGATCGAGGTTCAAGTTGATTTGCTTGATCTCGGTATAAGCCTCCAGCCCGAACGTGCCCAGCTCGCGCCCCCAGCCGCTCTGTTTGTAGCCTCCCCACGGACACTCGTTGTAAGTGTTGTGGTAGCCGTTGATCCAGGTGATACCAGCCCTGATGGCTTTAACTACGCGATAGGCGCGGGTGACATCGTTAGTGAACACAGCCCCTGCAAGACCGTAAACCGTTCCATTGGCCAGGTCGACGGCTTCCTGCTCCTCTTTGAACTTCTGAATCACGGCAACCGGCCCGAAAATTTCCTCCTGGACGATGCGCATGTTCGATTTGACGTTGGTGAAGATAGTCGGATTGACGTAGTATCCCTTCTCATAGCGAGCACCTGTCGGCTGATCGCCGCCGAGTTCGAGCCGGGCTCCTTCGCTGCGACCAATTTCAATGTATTCCAGAACTCTTTTCATTTGCCCTTCACTCACAAGCGGACCCATCTCAGTCTGACTGTCGAGTCCGGGGCCAACACGAATCAACCTGGCCCGCGCGACCATTTTCTTGACGAAATCGTCGAAGACACTCTCGTGGACAAGAAAGCGCGAGCCAGCCGAGCACACCTGCCCAGAATTGCAATAGATGGCAAAGAGGGCGTAATCGACAGCGCAATCGAGATCGAAATCTGGAAATACCACCATGGGCGATTTGCCACCTAGCTCGAGCGTGACTTTCTTGAGATTACCGAGGGCTGCCTGGGCAACCAGTTTGCCTGTCTTGACCGAGCCGGTGAAAGCCACTTTGTCGACCAGATTGCTCTGAGCAATGGGCTCCCCGACCCTGCCGTCGCCAAGGACGATATTGACGACGCCGTCCGGGAGTTCGAGCTCTTTGAGGATCTCCGCCAGCCTCACTGCCGTAAGCGGCGTGTACTCGCTGGGCTTCAAGACACAGGTGTTGCCCGCCGCAAGAGCCGGAGCCAGCTTCCAGGCCGCCATCAAGAAAGGATAGTTCCAGGGAATTATCTGTCCGCACACGCCAATAGGTTCGCGCACTATTGTAGAGAAGGACGGAGCGGGCACTTCTGTAGCCTGCCCGGAGGGCTTGGTGATCAGTCCGGCATAATAGCGATAGCAATTAGCCGCGTCGGCCATGTCATACTGCGCCTCGCGCAAAGGCTTGCCGCCGTTCAAAGTCTCAAGCTGGGCCAGGCATTCGGCATCCTTGTCAATCTTGTCGGCCAGCCGGAAGAGAAAAGCCGAACGTTCAGCGGCAGTGGTGCTGCGCCAGGGACCCTCGTCAAAGGCTTTGCGAGCAGCCTTTATGGCCTTTTCGACCTGACCGACCGATGCCTCGGACACTTTGCACAATTCCTTGCCTGTCGCCGGGTTAAAGAGAACGCGCTCGCTTGCTCCGTCCTCGAATTTTCCATCTATGAAAAGCTGCCACTTACGGTCCACCTTGACAGCAGGTGCGACGAGCGTTTGACTCATAAGGAAATAAACCTCCATAAAGCAACGGACAAGCGCGCTCAAAAGAACATGCCAGACCGCATGTGCTGCCGCTCGCCGGATTCCAGGTTACAAAATGATACCACGACGCTGTGACAATCAACAAAGAGCGCGGCAGACGATGGCTGACAGCATTGCCCCTTGGCAGTCGCCTTTTCTGGTCAGCAACCCGGCGATCTCAATATGGAAAAATAGGAAGACTTCAAGCCAACCCATTCGGCGTTGCCCGTTGCCGGAAACCCCTGCTCTCACAAGCCAAGCCAGCGGGATCGTCATCAAAGCCGTCCTCATCCCCAAAAACAAGGAAGCTCGCCTAATCATGACTGCTGAGAGACATCCTGGTTGTTTCATCACACTGGAAGGACCGGAAGGAGCGGGAAAGACGACACAGCTCAAGCTACTCTCAAAATGTCTCGATGAACTGGGGCATGAACATGTGATCACAAGAGATCCCGGCGGCACCGCGCTGGGCAAGCCGATCAGGCGTATTTTGCTCAATTCGGAGACTCCAGTACACCCGGTGACGGAGCTTTTGCTTTATGAAGCGGATCGTGCTCAGAACGTCTCCGAGATTATTTTGCCCAATCTCAAAGCCGGTCGCATCGTCTTTTGCGATCGCTACACTGACTCTACGCTGGCTTATCAGGGCTTCGGGCGCAACATTGATTTCAAGCTGATCGACATGCTCAACGAAATTGCCAGCCAGGGGCTGCGCCCGGATCTCACTATCCTCTTCGACATAGAAAGCAGCGAAGGACTCTCACGCCTGCACCCCAGCGGTCACGACCGGCTGGAGCGAGAGGCGCTGGAATTCCACCAGAAAGTCCGGCAAGGTTACCTGAAACTCGCTGCCAAAGAGCCTGAGCGCTGGCGAATTATCGACGCTGCCGGTCCGATGAGCAAGGTTCAAGGGGACTTGCGCAAGATCGTCCTGGAAAAGATTGCCTCCATGAATGTCAAAGCCTGAAAACAAAGTTCTTTTCGTCCAGAACAGTGACGTTTCAGGGCACCAGTGCCCGCGAAATCTCCCCGGAGAGAAGATCGAGATCACGGCGAATCGACTCCTCGTCAAGGGGATCGAGAGTGCCGCCACATCTGGCCGATGCATCAGCCTGCTTGCTCATCAAGTCGTTGAGCCGCTGCATCAAATGCTGGTAATCGTTAGCGCTCAATTTATTTTTGGTCTGACAATCTTCTAGAAATTGTCTCATATCGCTGAAAACAGATGACAGCGGCGGTCGGCTAGGAGCACTCACGCCCTGCTGCACGGTGAAGATAGGAGAAGGTCCGTTATAGACAACAGAAGAAGAATAGATTTGCGGACACCAGGGATAATAATACCCGGACGGCGCGCGCCAGTAGCCGCAACGAGCGCCAAGGCTGCCGAATTGAAAATATCCGCCGCCAACAGGTGTCGGCAAAGGATAAGCCGGGCAGCCCGCAGCATAAGGACTGGCAAAATAATAGCCCATGCCGGCTTGATTGTAATAAGGAAATCTCGCCAAACCAGGCTGCATAAGAGCCCCCGAACGAGGATCCATATTGACCGGCGTTCCATAACCGTAGCCTGCATAACCGCCAGCTCCGCCGTAAGTAGGATTGCCATAGCCATATCCGCCGTAACTGGCGCCAGGCTGGGCAACCGGAGTCGAGCCGTTGCCTGAAGGTCCCAGAATAACCTGGGACAGGGCAGCTTGTGAGCCTCCTGCAAGAGCCAGGGACAAACCGATCAGTAAAGCCAGATTTCTCATTTCAGTAAACCCGATTTTTTCCAACAAGATCTCAACGACAAGCTAAACGGAAATAGAAGGATAAACTACTGGCTCAAGGCAAAACAGACAAGAAAATACATCTATTCCTGTTGAGTGGTCACATCCTGACTCTGACCAACTTCACCGCGGCTCGACACAGAGCGGAACTTCTGGTATAGCTCCTGCAAAGGCGTGTCGATAACATCATCACGGCGAACCCAGCCGTGAGCCCCAGCATACTTCCCATTGATGAGCTTCACCTTCACGACTTTAAATGGCACTCGATGAATAAACCCTGAGCGTGTCTCCTCAACTTGTACCTTGGTGCCATTGGCAATGACGACCGCCTCCCCTTCCCTTTTCATGGCCGCCCGGGCGAAAGCGCCAGCCAGCTGGTCGCTTCTCAGTCCTATGTACGAATCGATGAGCCGCACAGCCACGTCGAAAGTTTCTCCCAGCCAGACTCCGTCTTCGCTAAACGGACCCACCACACAGCACTTCTTGCCTGTCTTCGGCTTGAACTCGTGTGTGATACTGTCCACAATACCAGTTGTGTAAGCCCACCAGAAAGCTGCGGCAAGGATAAGAAAAAGAAGGAATCTGGCCATGGTCTTAAAAAGCGAATAAGGGGACTTGCGACAACACAGACTCCTACCACCTCTGGGGAGCCTGCCCGGCAACAAAAGTCAGGCTTTCAAGGGCACCTGATGTCATTTTATAGCACGCAGGGCGCTTGGAACTCTCAAAAGGCAACAGACAGGATTTTCTCCTGCCTGCCCTGGTCATTTCAAAAAGGGTTGAGGGCTTGTTCCACCGCTACCGCATTGATTTAGAACCGGGATTGAGTCTTGAGTAAGGGGTGGAAAGTGGTGCTCGAGACTTGGCAGGTAGCGGTGGAGAACCCTCTTTAGCCAGGCGACCACGGGTTGAGGGGGTGGGGGTGGTGGCCTGTAGTTAACCAGCTTGCGGCACCCTGCCTGATAAGCAAGGAATTGTCGACCGCAACACTTCCATCTTAGTCCAGTGTCTTCCAACATTGAAATTGGAAAAATGTCCTTATTTCTCCGCCGGGAACCATTCGAAGTTCATTTCTTCCATGCAAAAGTGTGCCAGAACCAGCACCCAGAAACCGAAAAGCCCCACAGAATTGAGCCTCAACTGCCCGACGGCAGGCAAATGTCCGCTGGCAATCAAAGCAATTGCCCCCGGTACCATGAGAAAAAGACAGAATATTGCAATCTTTTTGAAGACGACAAGAAGCGGTCTGCCTGCCGGTCGCCCTTTCTTGAGCAAGACAAAACCTAGCCCGCCCAGAGCTGTCGACAAAATCAAACCATGTACGGCAGCCAGAAAGCCTATGTGACAGACGATGGCCCCTAGAGCCTGAGAAACAGCCGCCAGAGCAGAAGACAAATCGAAACTCTCAGTCGGGACTGGCACTTAAATTCCTCCAGGCAGCCTTATTGATTGAAACCATAATGAACAAGGGCTGGAAAAAACTATGATAACCTATTGGTTCCCATCCCTTCCCTCAACCGCTCTCATGAATGTCCAGCGGCGGCTTCTTGCGATCTTGCAGGAGGACCTTGCCGAGATTAATATGTGCCTGAGCCAGGTCGGGATCAAGCTCAATTGCGGCACGCCACTGAGCTATGGCTCCTTGCGTGTCACCCAGCTTGAGCAATGACAGCCCGAGATTGTTGTGCGCGGCAGCGTCCCTGGGGGTCAGGCGCAAAGTTTCTTGAAAAGCGTCAGCTGCCTGCCTGAACAATCCAGCCTGATAAAGAGCAGCACCCATATTGTAATGAGCCTCAGGATAATCCGGTTTCAGAGCCAGCACCTGCCGCCAGACCGATACAGCCTCCTGAAAGCGGTGCATGTCATAAAGGACTATGCCTAGATTGTTGCGAGCCTGGGGAAAACGCGGATCAGCATCAAGAGCCCTTTCCAGGACAACTACCGCCTCAGGCAATTTGCCAAGCTTCCAGAGCACCAGCCCTTTCAGATTGAGAGCCTCGGTGTTTGCCGACTCCCTCTTTAAAATCTGGTCGAGCTCTTCCAGCGCTTGAGGAAACTGCCGATCGTCCTTCTGCGACCTGGCTATGCGCACGCCCAGGATGAGCGAATCATCGCCTAAGCGCCGGGCAGCTTTATATTCGGCAATGGACTGGGAATAGTCGCCTTCGGCACGCAAAGCATCGGCTAGATCCCGGTGATAAATAGAACATTCAGGATGGCTTTTCAGCGCTTCCTGATAAGCAGCAATAGCGCCTGCCCAGTCACCGCGCAAATAAAGGACATGTGCAAGATTGTAACTGGCGTCAGCATAGTTCTTCTTGCAATGCAGAGCCTGGTAAAAGCCTGTGAGAGCCTTGTCAAAATTCCCCCTGGCCATATAGGCGCAAGCCAGATTGTTGTATAGCTCCGCCTTGCCGGGGTTTCCCTCAAGAGCCTTGCGGTACTGCTCTATAGCCTGATCGAGCAACCCCTGGCGCTTTAAAGCCACAGCAAGATTATTGGCAGCCGCAACATTTCCGGGATCGCGCTTCAATACCTCCGAAAAGTCCTCGACAGCCTCTTCGAGATACTGTCCCCTGGCTGCCTCCAGCCCCCTGGACAGAAGTTCGTTTGCGCTGAGAGATTTGAGCACCTGAGCCCGGTCATCTTTTTGCCCGGCCGTGCAATCAGGCTCCACAAGCTCCCAGAGTGAAGAAATGGAGAATCCAGAAGCCTGCTGCGGCGCGCTTTCTTGCTCATGGCCGGCAGCCGATTCAGCAGATGCAGCCCTGCTGGGCAAAAGAGACAGAACCAGAAAGGCAATAATGGCAGGCCGCCTGTCGACGAAAGGAGTTTTCGGCACTTTTTGCATCCTCTGACTTACGGCTAATCTTACTATCTAATCTTTTTGTTCAGCCATGTCACTTCTGCCTTCCGGAGATGGCACCTGGAGGGCTTAAGACAAACAAAGTCCTGGACATCGCCGACAGCTCGATAGCTTACAATCATCAGGGTCAAGGTGGTGTAAAGTACCCCGAGCCTGGAGCCAAATTCCCTCAAGTAAGAAAGTGTCCGACTGATGAAACTGATACATGGACTGTTGCCGGTTGCCCTTGTCCTTTCCCTTCTGGGGGGTCTGCCAGGAGCGCTTGCCCGCAAAGCGCCCAAGCCCCCGCCCGAGCCAAAGTTCAGCCGCGCCGAGCTGATGGTCATCAATCTCAATCGCGGACCTAAGTCTTGTGGCTTTTTCCTTTCGGAGACTTTGCGACAGACCAGGCAAGCCATCAAAGATCTCGACCGAGCCAGGCGACAACTGGAGCAGGTCGACCACGAATACGCTAAATTCAAAGGACGCCCCGACGATCACTTCTTCGGAAGTTCAGTCGAAGGGCTCAGCCAGGCACAAGAAAGCGCGGCGAAACTGGAGAAGCAGCTCGATGAGACTCTCGACGAGTTGCGCTCCTCAATCAAACAATCCCTGATTGCGCAGTAAGCTCACCCTTACTGCCTGCGCCCGACAAGATTGTAAGTGACCTTCGCCCGCGGCCCACCCTCGCCTTGCTTGACGATGGAGATTCGCTCAAGCCCTTGAAATTGTGTGCCATCCGGGCTAAGCATCATCACTATCGCTTCTTGAGCCATTGTGTTACGGATCGGGTGCTGATAGCGCAAATAAGCAGTATTGCCCTGCACTTTGTCGACATAGACCTGAGTGCGCACTCCCGTGTTCGAGACAAAGGCATAACCCTGTCCAGGGTCACCGGAGATCTGCCAGACCTGGCTGTTGGAGCCGGTAAATATATTGTCGATGCCACTCTGGTATTGAGGCAAAGCTTCGACTTTGGAACGCTGCCCGAGCACTTGCCAGGCTCCCAGAAACTGAGAAGGAAGGACCCCCGGCGGGACAGTCTGCTGTATGCCCATATTCATCGGCGGCCTGGTCTGAGGCGGTGGAGTGGGCGGGCGGTGTGTTTGCTCGACGCTAGCATGCATCGGAACCCTTGGCGGGACCTTGGGCGGCGGTGCTGTCCTTGGTGCCTGTTGCACCATGACCGGCTGCGGGTAAGCCGGATAAGCCGGGTCGCTCACCTGATATTTCTCCTCCACACCGAGCTTGAAGGGAGCTTTACCAGACGGTGTGCCGGAATCCGACTGGGCTGTGGCCATCTGGCACTGCAAGACGCCAGTTAGGGCAAAAGACAGCGTCACTAAAAGGTATGCTCTTCTTAAGTAATGCCCCATTGCTGCCTCCTGGCTATGACAATACATCTAAATTCCCTGTCCCCTGACGAGCGAAACTGCAGGAAAGGATATCTCAGATTTTAACTCAGGTTAACAATTAAAGCGTGCTGTATGTTTGGTCTGCTGACACCAGGCTCAGCGGGTCCCGGACAGGGGACGTGACAAGAGGTCTTTTGGCTGTCCTGGCAGGCTGTTTCTTGAAACACCAGCCACCCCCTTCGAGGCAGGAGCCTGCCCGTCTGGCAGAGTTTGCCTGACCAGGGGCTTGCTGCTGGCGGAAGATAGCGAAGCTCCAGTCAGACAAGATGCAGCAGCACCAGATGCGGGAGCACGCAATGGCAAGAGGCTGGCTGAACGATTTGTTTGCAGGCAAGAAGCAGAAGGGGCGCCCTCGCTGACGACAGAAGAAAGTGACTTTGGCGCAAGCCCGCTTGGAACTCCAGAAGCCGCCTGAGCAGGGGGGTCCTGCGAAAAGCCGATGTCCTTGAGAAGGCGATAAGCATTTATCCCAGTCTCAGTGCGTGGCTCGGCCACGACAATTTCAATCAAAGGTGAGATAGCTTCGGGGTAGCGGTTCGAAGCTATGAGGAACTCCCCTTTGAGTAACATCGCCTGTCGCTTTATCTGCCCGAATTTCAAACAAGCTTGTTTTTCCGCCTCCGCCTCAGCCCTGGTCGTCTCGTGCCTGGCGAAACTCTGACTCATGCGCCAGTGAGCATCGGCCATATCGGACAACCACTCGCAAAATTCGGCAAGCGCTTCTTGAAACTCTTTCGGGCGGGTATTAGGCATGAGATTGCGCAGCTCTTCCAGACGGGCAGCAGCCAACGGGGCGTTCAAAGGAAGCCGACGATACTCAGAAGGCAAGCTTTGCCCGGCCGGCGGGGAAGCAGCGCCGACCACAGCTGACGGCGCAGGAGAAGGCGAAGCCGAGCCTGGCGTCGGCGCGTAATTACGAGTTTGACCGGCAGGGGGCGCCAAGAGTCCATAAGGCTGCATCCCGGGGACAGGCGAACCGACATCAGCAAGACTTGCCGCCTGACAGGATACAAACGAGAAGATGATTGAAAAAACAATCCTCTTCCTTGAAAGGGGAATCCTCCTGCCTGTTTTCGATGAATACATATATATACTTCCAGCCGCAAGAGATTGGAAACAAGAGCAAAGCTCTAGCAAGTCTAGCGAATATCCTCGCCAAGGGAAGAGAATGAGCACTGTGTTAGGATTGGTTTTAGGCTAAATTTTCTTATGAATCGGCACGCCGGGAGTTCCAAGTTGAGATCTCAAACCCTTTTGTCCGGAAGACCTGTATCTGCGTCAGGACGAAAAATCCTGGCTTTGCTTCAGGCAGTTGTTCTCTGCGCCCTGCTGCTCACATCACCAGGCGCCTCAACCGTTGCCGCCGAGCAAACGCCTGCCCTGA
>JAHFBI010000333.1 GCA_023250095.1 Candidatus Melainabacteria bacterium | reverse complement strand
TAACACGCCATGCGTCGCCGGGTGCTGTGGACCCATATTGATGATCATCTCATCAGTCTTGAGTTCGCCTGTTGCAGTGTCGCTTGCCATTTTGCCGGGCCTCGTTCCTCTTATATTGCCAGTCAACGGGCTTGAAAAGCGTGCTTCTTGTCAGCCCTTTCGATCCTCAAGCGCGATCAACGGAAACTTTGTGGATTCTTGTCGTTGAGCGCGTCAATCAGTTGCTTGTAATCACGGCGCAGCGGGTGCCCTTCCCAATCCCAGGGATTGAGAATGCGCCTGAGGTAAGGGTGTCCTATATAGCGGATGCCCATGAGATCGTAGGTCTCCCTCTCATGCCAGTTGGCGGCAGCCCAGAACGGGGTAATGCTCGTCACGTAAGGCAGCTTGCCCTCCGGAATGGTCGCCTTGCCTAAAGAAACTTTGACCACCAGCTCTTTTTCCGGGTCGGTATAGGACCAGAGGTGATAAACCGAGTCGAAACTCTCAGGGCTGTCGAGTCCCGAAACAGTGATCAGCAAGTTGAGCCCAGTCTCCGAGCTGTTTTTCAGACGTTTGAGAGCAACCTCCATATCGGCGGCGGCAACTTCTATCGTTTCCACGCCACAGGAATCGGCAAGACGTTTCGAGCCGATTCCAAGATCTTTGAGGAACTGCCCGAACTGTCCAGCCGGAAGCTCCTTTGGTTGTTCTGCAGGCTTTGGTGCAGCTGGTTCAGTCATTTGCGCTTAGCTCCCTGATTACCTGTGACATTTCCATGAACTAGAACTCGGACCTGTTGTTCATGGCTTCTTCCATGTCGTCAATTGCCTGCTCGACAGTAGCCCGCACAGGGTCAATAACCAGCCCGCTATCATAGTCGACATACCGGACGGCTGTTTGCGCGTATCTGCGTTTGCGACGCTCGACGTAAGATTCGGTGCGAATCTTTTGTTGCAGCTTGAGCAAAGCATCCAGTATGCCTTCCGGACGCGGCGGGCATCCCGGCAAATATACGTCGACAGGGATGATGCGGTCGACGCCCTGCACTACCGAATACGAGTCGTTGAACATACCACCTGTGATCGTACAAGCACCCATGGCCATGACGTATTTTGGCTCCGGGAGCTGCTCGTAAAGCGTGATCAGGGCAGGCGCCATTTTGCGTGTGATTGTTCCGGCTGTAATGATCATGTCTGCCTGGCGCGGCGTGGCACGAAAAACTTCCGAGCCGAAACGCGATATATCGAATGCCGACATGCCCACCGACATCATCTCGATGGCACAACAGGATGTCCCGAATGTCAGAGGCCAGACCGAATTCGATCTGGCCCAGTTGGCGATCGGGTCGACAATCTTGCTCATCGCCTCGACCATCATATCGAGATTTGTCAGGGTGACAGTATCCTTGAGCTCCTCCGGCAGTTTGCCACCATTGCCGGTACCGCCAGCGTAGTTAGTTTCAGACATAACTCATCAATCCCACTTGAGGGCTCCTTTCTTCCAGGCATAAGCCAGCCCCACGGCAAGGACACCGATAAATATGGCGATCTCGACAGGAGCAAGCATGGGCGAGAATTTACGTATGTCCTCGGAGTGCGCCGCCAGCGCCCAGGGAACCAGAAAAACAATTTCGATGTCGAATACTATAAACAAGAGAGCATAAAGGTAGTAGCGGATGTCAAACTGCACATGAGCTTCTTGAAGCGGCTTCATACCGCACTCATAGGGCTGATTCTTGATCGGGTTTGGAGTGTGATATCCGAAGAAAAGCTGAATCACCCAGGCCAGACCAATCATTCCAAGAGCCGGCAGGGCAAAGCCAACGACCACAAAAGCAATTATTTCCGCAACTTGAAGCTGGTACATCTTCTAATACTCCCGGCAGTCCACAGTTGTGCCGTTGCTTGCGCCCTAAGCATAGCAAGGCTAAAGCTCCCGAATATGCGTGGCGGCCGCAATGTGTAGATTACGAAAGGGTAATGCATAACAGTCCCAAGCCCTAACTCCGGTTGCTCATCGGCCGTGCGTTTTCACGCTTCAGCAGGCGAGCATTTCCAAGAGCAGATCCTCAGCCCGACACAAACATTTACAATTTTGAACGAGTGCACACTCTTGCCTAAAACACTCTTGTGCAAGAAGAAGTCATGTAAGAGACTGGAAGATAGGAGCAGCCATCCAGGGAAGCCATGAAGGAAACAGCAAAGATTTCCGCTGAAAGACAAGAGCTCCTCGGAGAACTTCTTAGCTCTCTGGGCTTGCCCATAAGCTCCCTGGGTTTGCTGGAGCAAGCTCTTACGCACAGCTCCTTTGCTGCAGAAAACGACGGGCTGGTTGATTTTGAAAGGCTGGAGTTTTTCGGAGACTCGGTGCTCAAGTTTGTAGTGAGCGAGTACCTCTTCAAGCACTTTGCCGAACTTGACGAGGGAGAGCTTACCGAAATCAGGGCAGTGCTCGTCTCCGACCGCACCCTGGAGAAAGTCGGTCGCTCCTTCGAGCTGGAGCGCTATATCCTGGTCGGCAGAGGAGTGGCAGTGCGAGAGTCAATCGTTGCCCGCTCGATGGAGGCTCTTCTGGGGGCAATCTACTTTGATAGCCAATTCCAGTATGTGAGCCATTTCATAGTCGAGCATTTTTGTGCCAGCGCTCTGGAAATATCCAGAGATTCGGTAAAAGAGAACTACAAGGCACAGCTACAGCAGCTCACCCAGGGACGCGCCCAGGGTACCCCAATCTATTCGGTCCAGGACGTGCAAGGACCACCACACGATCCACTCTTCAATGTTGCGGTTCTAGTCGGCAACAAGATAATTGCCGACGGCTCGGGGCGCTCTAAGAAAACCGCCGAACAAGCAGCCGCCAGAGCTGCCGTTGAAAAGCTCAAGGACGAGCCTGGTTAGCCTCCAGGCTTATCTCAACTGGATTATAGGAGACGGCTCTGTGCCTGCCGGCAGGGGCTCTGCGTTGAAATCGAGCTGCTGGACTCGACCTTGATTAGTCTCGGCAGGGGGTGTCGTCGGCTGGGGAGCAGGAGCCTGTGTAGACTCCGTCGGCACGTACGGTTTGGCAGCCAGAGACACAGGAGTGCTGTTTCTGACCATGCCGGATTCCTGGGCCAGCCCCTGAGCTTGTGTGCGCAAGGCAAGGGCTTCACGCTCGGCGCGCGCGGCCTTGAGATCCGCTTCGGCTGCCTTGAGCAGGGATCTGGCAGCAGTAAGCTGTTTGCGGGCTGTTTCCAGCTGGGATTGCGCCTGGCGCACACGATCTTCGGCAGCAGCCATCTCCGGCGTCGTGACCTTAATAGCTGAAGGCATCGTGCTGGGGGCTGGTTTTATCGAAATGTTTTCCGCACCGCAGGCGGTGCCGAAAGCGGTCAGTCCGAAAAGTCCGATGATGAGACTGCGACGCACAGCGGTTTGTGGTTTCATGAAAGATCCTCTATGTAAAGCAATTCGTCGGGCAGACAAAGCCGGGGGCATTGGTATATATATGTTCAAAGGCGCCCGCGGCAATTATATCCAGGCTTTCGTCACAATCCGCAATTATGAGAGTCTTCTAGAATTGGCTATCCAACTGGATCTCGATAGAAATACATCGGCAGTCGTCCGTATATGCTTCAGCGGGAATCGTTACCCTGACCGGCTTTGACAGTGATCCTCATGCAGGCAACGCCTGCCAGCAGCCGTCGATTAAGCGCTGTTAACCGAAGCAACCTGAAGCTCTTGTTAATAAGGAATATCTTCTTAGCCTCAACTTGTATTGTTAGATGAGCAGCGTAGGGTTAAACTAACCTCTGGCAACTTGTCAGAATGAAAAGATTCCTCCAATGGCCTCAGGGCCGAGCTTCTTGTTCTGATGAGGGTCGAAATGGATTGCCAGGGCTCTTAGCAACCGGCTCTCCGCGGAAGAGTCTTCCGAAAGGAAACTCTTAGAGCGCCGGATTTATGTCCTCGATCCCAGAAATGCCCGGTAACTAAGGAGGTTCTGTCGATCCAGATGCCGCTAAATCTAATAAATAAAGGAGATACTAATCTAGTGTCAGAGCAGCAGTTAGGTAATACAAAAACGGAGTTCGAGCGACTTCTGGAGGAGTCGTTCAACTACAAATTTGAACAGGGCGATATTGTCACCGGAAACGTGGTGCGGATCGAGCGGGACGGAATCCTTGTCGATGTAGGGAGCAAGTCGGAAGGCTTCGTTCCTTATAAGGAAGTCTCCAATATGCCCGTGGATACCCTTGAAGACGTCGTCAAGATCGGAGACCGTCTTGAGTTCTACATACTCCGCGAGGAGAACGAGAACGGACAACTGACTCTCTCCCTGAAGCGTGTCGCCCAGGCACGCGGCTGGGTCCAGCTTGAGCAGCAGAAGAAGAACGATGACACAATTCGCGCCAAGATTTCCGCAGTTGTCAAAGGCGGAGTCGTTGTCGATGTCTATGGCTTGCGCGGCTTCGTGCCTGCCAGCCAGTTGCGCGTAAAGGGAACAACGCCGGAAGAGCTCATCGGTATGGAAATTCCCATGAAGATCCTCGAAACCGACACCAAGCGCAATAAGCTCATTCTGAGCCAGCGGTTGGCTGTGCAAGAAGAAAAAGCCACCCAACGAGAAAAGATCTTGACCACGCTCGAGGCCGGACAGACGGTTTCAGGAGAAGTGGTGCGAATTGCCGATTTCGGCGCTTTTATCGATCTCGGCGGCTTGGACGGACTCCTGCCCATCTCGGAAATATCCTGGGAGCGAGTGTCGCATCCGTCCGACGTCCTCAAGGTAGGGCAGGTCGTGACGACCAAGGTGCTCAAGGTAGATCGAGAGAAAGGGCATATCAGCCTGAGCTTGAAGCAGATGCTGCCTGATCCCTGGAAGGAAATCGAAGATAAATTCCAGGAAGGGCAAGTCCTCAACGGAGTCGTGCGCAAGATTCAAAGCTTCGGCGCCTTCGTGCAGATTTATCCAGGTGTAGATGCCTTGCTTCCGACAGTGGAAATGTCGGAGCAGCCCAACGTCAAGCCGGAAGAAATCGTCCAGGTCGGACAGGAAGTGAAAGCAATCATCAAGAAGTTCGCTCCCAAAGAGCACAAGATCTCCTTGAGCCTGCGCGGCCTCGATGTCGCCGACCTCATCGGCAGCTGACAGCTGTCTCATAGACGAAACATCGAGATCCCTGCCCTTAGCGGCGGGGATCTTTTTCTTTGCCCCGGAATCAGGAACTTGAACATCTAAGCCCTGCTTAGGCATATCATGCTCAACTGCCCGAACTGAGGCAGCAACATTGCACCATGAACATGGCAGACAAGATTACCTCATATTGGGAGGTGAGCTCCGTCATCAAAGCTCACTTCGGCTGCTGTGGAGCTCGTCCGATAAATTCACAGCACGCACGACACTGCCGTTAGAAGCTGGACGGCACCATTCCCTGATGAATACAGGCAATGAGGGCTTCCACCAGAGCCGGATCAAAAGCTCTGCCTG
>JAHFBI010000332.1 GCA_023250095.1 Candidatus Melainabacteria bacterium | reverse complement strand
ACATGGCAGACATGCCCCGGCTCCAGGCTGAGGCATGTTCGAGGCGCCGGAGGCTGAGGATCACACTCCTTTCCTCCGGCGCTTTTGCCATTTTCAGGCAGTTACCTGGCACAGATGGACACTGCTTTCCACCTGAGGCACCTCAACCAGCTCTGTTCTCCGCCGAAGCTCGAATTCAACCGGCAGACAGGCAAATCAAGGAAGCTTCCATGCATGAATATCTCAATACCCTGGCCGTGATAGGTTCACTGGTCATCATGGAAGGCTTGATGTCCGTCGATAACGCGATGGTCATCGCCGCCATGGTTTCTCATCTGCCGGCAAGATTAAGGCAGAAAGCACTTTTTGCAGGACTTCTAGGCGCCTATGTCCTGCGAGGCGTATGCCTGCTGGCAGCCACATTCCTGCTGACGCGCCCCTGGGTGAAGATACTCGGCGCCTGCTATCTCATCTACCTGATGTGCCAGAATCTCGGACAAGCCGAAGAGGGCGAACAACAGTCAACATCTGCACAGGCGGAAGCCGCCGGCTTCTGGGCAACCGTCGTCGCCGTCAACCTGGCCGACCTGGCATTTTCCATCGACAATATCCTGGCTGCCGTAGCGCTCAGCCCGAAGCTCTGGGTAGTCATCCTCGGCGTCTTCATCGGCATCGCTGCCATGCGCCTGGTCGCCGGACTTTTCGTCAAGCTGATGGAAACCCGGCCAGTGCTCAAGTCGCTTGCCTACATTCTGGTCGGCTACGTCGGCATACAGCTTCTTTCTGAAGTCATCTGGGAAATACACGTGCCTGATTACCTCAAGTTCGTGATTATCGCCTCCATCATCGGAAGCGGGCTCATCTTCGAAAGAAGCTCTTTGCTCAAGCGATGGCTGAACCCGCTTTTCACCTGGCTGGCGCAGGGCATGGGCAATATTGCCGAGCTGGTCAACTGGGCATTTGTCCCCTTTGCTTCCCTCCTGTCTGGACTGAAGCGATTGGCACGATCCCTGACAGGGGGCAAGTGACAGGAAGTCGGACGGGACTGCGTCCTTGCTCGAGCAACCCGATGTCGACTCGAAAGAGACAACAGGTGGAAATCTGCCCGCGCCAGAAGACTGAGCAGGTTCCAACCCTGGCAAATTCATGGTCTAATTTCAGGGAAATCAGCTCCGGAAGAAGGCTTGACAGCCACCGGTCTAGATAGAAAGGAGAGTGCTTTATGCACGATCTTGCCGGGTACGCACTCGACATTGCCACCGCTGCCGGTGCAAGCTACGCCGATGTGCGTATCATCGAACAAGAGTCTCAGCATCTGGGCACAAAGGATCAAAACGTATCTCGAGTCCTGCTTGGTTCAAGCCAGGGTCTCGGAGTGCGCGTTCTGTGCCGGGGAGGCTGGGGCTTCGCTTCCACCCAGGCTCTCACCCGCCAGAGCGTGCGAGCCGCCGTCGCAAGGGCAGTCGCCACTGGTTTTGCCAGCGCAAGCTGCCTGAGCCGGCCGGCCATACTCGCCCCTGAGCCGGCCTATAACGCTGTCTGGGTATCTCCGCACACCGTAAACCCGTTTTCAGTCAGCCTGGAGACAAAGCTCGGCGTCTTGCTCGAAGCAGCCCGCATCATCCGCTCGGTCAAGGGGACGACGCTGGCCCAGGGCTCCATGAGCTTCATTTCCGAGAAGAAGCTCTTCGCCTCCAGCGAAGGCAGCCGCATCCATCAGACCTTCATCCGCTCGAGTTGCGGCATCGAAGCCTACGCCACCAACGATCACGACCGGCAGAGACGCTCGTATCCCAATTCTTTCGGCGGGCAGCATGAGCTTGCCGGCTGGGAGATGGTCGAGCGCTGGAATTTGCCAGCAAACGCCTTGCGCATCGCCGAGGAGGCAGTGTCCTTGCTCACCGCGCCGGCCTGCCCCCAGACTACGACGAATGTCATTCTGGAAGGCTCGCAGCTTGGACTGCAGATTCACGAAAGCTGCGGGCATCCCAGCGAGCTAGACCGGGCACTCGGTCAGGAGCTGAACTTTGCCGGCGCCTCTTTCCTGACACCGGATAAGCTCGGCAAGCTCCAGTATGGCTCGCCCCTGGTCAACCTCGTGGCTGATGCCACCGCCTCCGGTGCACTTGGCTCCTTCGGCTTCGACGATGAAGGCGTGCAGGCCCAGAGAGTTTATCTGGTGCAAGACGGGCTGTTCACCGGCTATCTCAGCAGCCGCGAGACTGCCTGCCTGATAGGGCTTGCCCGATCAGGGGGAGCCATGCGCTCTGAGTCCTGGAACATGGCGCCAATCATCAGAATGACCAACATCTCGCTTTTGCCGGGCAACGCAGGCAGCCTGGAAGATCTCATCGGCGCCACTGACGACGGCATCTTCATGTCCACGAACAAGTCCTGGTCGATTGACCAGCTGCGCTACAATTTCCAGTTCTCCACCGAAGCGGGCTGGGAGATAAAGAAAGGCAAGCGCGGGCGGCTTCTGAAGAACTGCAGCTATGGCGGCATCACGCCAGCTTTCTGGAATTCTCTCGATGCCATCTGCGGGACACAAGCCTATGTCGACTGGGGAGTTCCCAGCTGCGGCAAGGGTCAACCCATGCAAACGATGTGGACGGGACACGGAGCGGCTCCTGCTCGCTTCACCAATGTCGACGTCGGCATCGCTCACGCCTCGTTAAAGGAGGCGCCATGATCACCGAAAGAAAATGCCGCACCCTCTTGGACGTGGCGCTGAGACATGCCGCAGGCAGAGTCGACGGCATCGAAGTCACCATCTTTTTCTCGAATATATCGACTTCACGTTTTGCCAACAACGGCATGACGCAAAACCAGTCTCCGAGCCGCACAGAGATCTCCGTGCGCGTGCTCAAAGACGGCAGGCAGGCGAGACTCGCTTCCGAGGGAATCACTGCCGCCGCCGTGCGCAAGCTGACCGATGACGCCATCTTAGCCTGCGCGTTGCTGGCGCCAGACAAGGAGATGCTTCCCCTGCCGGCCGACGCCGCCTTGCTGCCGGCTGTCTTGCGCGCGAACCGTTTCGACCACAAGACAGCCTCCTTCTCGGCTGCCGACCGGGCACGCCAGGTCAAAGCCATCGTCGACGTGGCCAGAGCCAAGAGCCTGACTGCCGCCGGCGTTTTCGAGACAGGATCTTTTGTCCAGGCAATAGGCAACAACCAGGGGCTTTTTCGCTTTCACCGTCAGACCAGCGCCGAGTGCTCAATCACGATGAAGGCAATCGATGAATCGACACTCAACGAGTCCACTGGCTGGAGCAAAGCGCATAGCACCCGCGTCGGCGACATTGACGCCACCGCGCTGGCTGAGCGCGCCGCCCTCAAAGCCATCGCCAGCGCCAATCCTCAGGATGTGGAGCCCGGAAATTACACAGTGATTCTCGAGCCAGCGGCGGTCCTTGACCTTGTTTCCTTCCTTCTGGAAGACTTCACTGGCACAAGCCATGTCGACAAGCTCTCCTGCTTCCTGGGAAAAGTCGGGCAGAAAGCGCTGGGCGACAACATCACCATAGTCGATGACGCCGGGCATGCCTTGCAAGCGGGCGCTCCCTTCGACGGCGAAGGATTGCCGCGCAGCCGCGTGACCCTGGTGGAAAACGGTGTCATCAAAAACCTGCTTGCCGGAAGGAGCTCCGCCGCCAAACTTGGTTGCGCTCCGACCGGACACGGGCTCTCCGAGCCGAGCCCTGAAGGAGAAGCAGCTGCCAACATCGTTATTGAAGGAGGCAAGGCAACGCTCGATGAAATGATCAAGTCCACCAGACACGGGATCCTCCTCACGCGGGTCTGGTACGTCCGGCAGGTCGATCCCACCTCCAAACTAGTTACCGGCATGACGCGTGACGGCACCTTCCTGGTGCAAGATGGCGCCATCAAATGCGGTATCAAGAATCTGCGTTTCAATCAGAGCCTGATCGAGATGCTCAACAATGTAGCCGCCCTCGGACCGTCGCTGGCAACAGCTGGCGAGGAAGGGCAGCCCGCCGTTGTCCCGGCCATGCTAGTCAACAATTTCCACTTCGCCTCGGGCACCCGTTTCTAGGTGCCCGGACTTTCGAGGACAAGCTTTGAAAACAGTTCTTCTCATCCTGTCGCTTCTTGCCGGAGGCAATTCCGCCTCCGGCAAAACAGAGAGCACCCTTCAGGCAACCAGCTCTAAGGCAGAGCCTCAGGCGCCTGCCTCCGGTGACGCCCCGGCGCATAGCGACAGGCTCTGCCGGCTGCGTGGGCTCTTTGCCGAGTTGAAGCTTCCAGAAATATGCATCGAGGGCCCGCTCAAGGAGGAGGAGCTGGCAGTAATTGAAAGCGGCACTGCTGTCTTTCTGGCCGGCGCGGCCGAGCCTGCCGACCTCACGGACGCCTGCCGGCGCCTGCGCTTTCTGGGGTTTGGACCCATTCTGGTGATTGACGCACTGGCCCCCTTGCCTGGCGTAGAATCTGCCGTGGACACACTTTCCGATGACAAGAACCTCTTCCAGGTGACGGTCTCAGGCGCAGTCAAAGGACTGATCAAAAGTGCCCAGCCTTTCGTCTATGCTTACCCCAAGGCCGACAACACGGCTACTATCGTCGTCCTTTTCGACAAGGGCACCCAGGTGTTGTGCATCAAACGCAAACACCCCCCCTTCCAGGGAGAGGAGAGCCTGCCGGGCGGATTCTTGAAAGTCCACCTCGAAACCCTCAGGCAATGCGCCAGGCGCGAGGCCGAGGAAGAGACAGGTGTCAGCTTTGCCGAATCCGAAATCATCCCGGTAGACGAACGCTCCGCCCCGGGCCGCGACCCGCGCGGGCACGTGGTCGACCACGGTTATCTGGTAGTAGTGCCTCCAGAGCGCAAAGCAGAAATTGTCGGCACAATCTGCGCCGGCGATGATGCTGCTGCAGCACGCCTGATGCCGGTTGCCGCGTTATTGATGAGCGGCATGGCCTTCGACCACGCCGACCTCCTCCGCGCCGCCCTGAAAGTCGCTGGATTGCCCGAGGGTTGTTGACCACGGTTGTTCTCAGTTCTGGCTCATAGCCTACCCAGCAGTAAGTCTGCTCTCATTGGATCGGTTTGAATAAGATACCCCGGGAGATAAAGAGCCATGCAAGCGCCCGGCAGATGCAGTCCGCCCTACAAGGCACATGACACGTGAATTTCTTACACGTTTTCCAGATTTTTCCTTAACGCTCACACCAGAAACTTCCGCTTGAGAGATAACCACTGCCGCCGTTGCTGGCAGATGTTACCTGAGAGAAAGTTTGAGCGAGCGGTTGCTTCCAGAAAGGAGCAGTCATCATGTACTTTCGCTTATCCAAATTCGCCGTTGCTGCAGCGAATGTCGTTCTTCTCTGGCTTACAGTCAAGCTCATACTCGGACAGCTCGACTGGGGCCTTGCCGTCGGGTCGCTCCTCTTGAGCAGCTTCTGGCTGGCTTTCTCTTTTGCGCGCTTGCGCGGTTTGTTCAACAACTAT
>JAHFBI010000045.1 GCA_023250095.1 Candidatus Melainabacteria bacterium | reverse complement strand
TGAAGCCCAGACGTTGAGCCATCTCCAGCCCCTGCCTGACGAGCGGTCTGGCGGTGCCGGCATAGCAAACAAAGGAAGCACCATACCCCATGCCCTCTTCCAGTATGCGCGCCAATTTGGAAACATCCGAGTTGGCATCAGGGTCCGTGGTGCCGCGCCCTACTACTACCAGGCAGGTATCTTCCCTGCGCCTCAAGTTCTGGCAGCGCGCCTCGGCTTCGATCAGGCGCTTCCGGCACAAATCGAGCAAGAGCGGGTGAAGATCCATTGCCGCGCCATAATGGAACTGGACTTCGGGAAACTCCTCTTTGAGCGCAAGCATCTCCGCCGGCATGTCATTCTTGGCATGAGCTGCAGCACCAAGCAGCGCCGGTAACAGAACAATGCGCCTTGCTCCATCTGCCACCATGCGCCTGACCGACACGTCGATTGTCGGCTCGGCGAACTCCAGATAAGCGTGAGCGACGGAACAATCACCGGAGCGCTGTCGGATAAGCTCCATCAGCCCTTCAAACTCGAGAAGGGCATCTCGATCGCGGCTGCCATGCCCGGCTACCAGAATACTGTAAGGAGCTGCCCTCAAGGTCTTGTTCATCTCAGTTTGACCCAATCTGGCTGGGCATCGGCTCAAGTGTTAGAACGAGCATTATGCTCATATCGCTGAATTCAAGGACAAGCTCGTCGAGTGCTCCCTTCCACACCGTCTCATCGCCTGTAAGCTTTTCAAAAACCTCCACCGGGTGCCTGGGGCTCACACCATTTTCCAGAAGATAGCAAGCGATATCCTTCGGCATGAAATCCCATGGGCGCGGAATGACAATGGCATTTCGCCCATCGGCCAGGGCATGCAGAAGATGGCTCTTGAACGGCTCGAGGTCGCCGCGCCGGTGAAAAGTAATGAAAGTGGTCTCGTCGAAGCAGACTTTGGCGCGCGATGCCACCATCTGTGCCGAGGAGATACCGGGAATAGTCTCAACCGGGTGTCCGCAGGCGCGCTCCACGCGCTCGAGCAGCTGAAAGCCACTGAAATGCACGTCTCCCATCAGGGCAACCACACATCTTTTGCCTTCCCGGTGGGCATTGGCGACTTCCGACAGCTTCTCCGTTTGATCGCGATAGCCCATCGTGATCACCTGCGCTGCCGGCTGAATGATCGGGCGCACCACATCCACAACGGCATCGAACCCTGCCACCACATCAGCCTCACCGAACAACGCAGCAGCACGCAGACTCAGATAGCCCAGATCGCCTGGTCCCACACCAATTACAGTTATCATCTCGTCTCCTTTCAAGGAACTTTCTGCCGGCGCTCTCAAGCAAGAGGCAGCACCGGTTGCCGGGTCGCACCACCTGGGGCATCTGCCGTGCGGGCCATGGACACAACCTTTCCGACAACCACCAGAGTCGGGCTGGCAAAGCCCGACTTCCGGACGGCTTCGGACAGGCAAGCAAGTGTAGTAATTATTTCTTGCTGGGCAGCCAATGTACCGTTATAAACGGCAGCGGCTGGCGTGGACGGCGGTAGCCCGCCTTCCATGAGCTGTCTGGCGATGAAAGGCAGGTTGACCGTGCCCATGTATATGACAAGCGTAGAGCCGCTCTTGGCCAGAGTCTGCCAGTCCGGCTGCCCGTCATCCTTGCTTGCCCCTGTCACAAATGTGACGCTGTGAGAATAGTTTCGATGCGTCAGAGATACACCGAGCGTGGCGGGCACAGCTATGCCCGCCGTGATACCACTGACGACCTCGGCATCCACGCCCGCCGCTTGCAAGTAGTCCAGCTCCTCGCCGCCCCGCCCGAAAATCAAAGGATCTCCGCCCTTGACGCGAGCGACGGTCTTGCCGGACCTGGCGAAGAGCACCATCTGCTCGTTGATCAAAGCCTGGGCCGTTGAGACCCGTCCGCCTCTTTTGCCGACTTTCAGAATCTCGGCTTCAGGGCTGGCGTATACAAGAACCTCCGGATTGACAAGATCGTCGACCATGATCACATCGACTGCAGAAAGAACGCGCACAGCTTTCAAAGTAAGAAGCTCGATGTCGCCAGGCCCGGCGCCAATCAAATAAACTTTACCGCAGGGCGCAGCTGTCATCTCAACCTGCCCTTTCCGCGCCGGCCGATGATCAAAGTGAGATCCTCGGAGCTCATATTCTCCAGACTGAGATACTCGGCGCGCAGCGCTGAGGCAAGCTCTCTGGCCTTACCCAGCCGCAGATAGCCGGTCTCGCTGTCGACCACCAAGGTTGCCACGGACAGCTCAGACAGCCGGCAGGCAGCCCTCAAGGCCTCCTGAAAGGGATCCTCTTGGCCACTGATTGCCACGTTGGCTTTCCCATCGCTCATCACAACAAGGAGCGGCTCAAGGGAGTTCTTAGCCATCTGCCTGTCCAGCGTTTCGTATGCCAGAACAAGAGCCTGGGTTAGCGGTGTGCGCCCGCCGGTCGGCAAGTCGCGCAACTTAGCTTCGGCCAATTCAACACTCTTGGTCGGTGCCAGGATAAGCTCAGCGCCTGAGCCGGAAAAGGAAATGACTCCCACCTTGTCCCGCCTTTCATAAGCGTCGGCAAGCAGTGAGACAACGCAAGACTTCACAGTCTCCATGCGCCTCAAAGCAGACATCGAACCGGAAGCATCGACAACAAACAAAATGAGATTGCCGGTGGTGCAACGCCTGGACTTCTCATGAAAGTCCTCTCGAGTAATCCCGAAGTCCTCAGGGCAGCGCAAGACCGCATGAGACAAAGTAGCATCGACAGCCAGGCTCGACGGGTTTTCGGCAGGTACTGCACGCAGGTACTGACCGCGGCTGACAACGCCAGAAGGGCTGCGACGGCCGCCATTGCTGTCTTTAGGCTCGGTTGCAACGACAATGCGACAGACACTTCCAGGGGCTGAGGCGAGAAAGACCTCTTCCTTGCCGCTGGCACTACTTCCATCTGAATCCTCAGGACAGGCAATGCTGTCTTTCCAGTCGGACAGGCTCTGGTCGGCGCCGCTTTCATCGCCTTGATCATCTGGCTCGGGCGGCGGCTCGGACAGCGCCTCTTGCAGCATCTGCTCCAGCTGGTGGCAATCGATACCTGCGCGCTCCAGCGGCGTGCGGCGGCGCCTGTGCGGCAAAGCCAGCTCGGCAGCCGCCTTGATGTCGGAAGGCTCTGCGCGGGTGCGGCCCCCCAGGGCAGCCAGTGCCAGTGCTGTCTTGTGCATGACGATATCGGCGCGCAAGCTGTTGATTTCCAGCCGGCAGCACAACTGGCTGATCAGCAAAAGAAGACGCTCGTCCATCTTCACTGATGGAAGAAGGCAACGCGCACGAACTACCTGTGCCCTCAATTTCTCCTGCTCCTGCTCAAAGCGGGCAAGAAATGCTTGCGGATTGCCTTCGAAGTCAAAGCGCCGGCGCACGACTTCCGCTCGCAACACAGGCTTCCGAGGAGCTGCAACTTCTACCATCAGCCCAAAGCGATCAAGAAGCTGCGGGCGCAGATCGCCTTCCTCCAGGTTCATCGTGCCAATCAAAGTGAAACGGCAAGGATGTACGACAGACAGCCCTTCCCTCTGGAGAGAATGGACCCCCATTGCCGCGGCGTCGAGAAGGACGTCCACAAGGTGGTCAGGCAGGAGATTGACTTCATCGATATAGAGCACGCCCCGGTGCGCGGCCGCCAGCAAACCAGGCTGAAATGCCCGCCGCTTGTCCTTGAGAGCGCACTCAAAATCCAGGCTCCCCAGGACTCTATCTTCGGTCGCGCCAAGAGGAAGAGTCACAAACGGAGGCGCAACCTCGGCAAATACCGCATCTGCGCCACAGCAGACCGGGCAAATTTCCAGCGGCTCGGCCGACGAGCAATTGAATCTGCAGCCGTCGGCCCTTTCCACAAAAGGCATGATCTGCGCCAGTCCGCGCGCGGCGGTGCTCTTAGCGCTGCCCTTATCGCCGGCAATCAAGACGCCGCCTATGGACGGGTTCACAGCACAGAGCAAGAGAGCCGTTTGCAATGCCTCCTGTCCGACAAGTGCGGCAAAAGGATAGTGATTTCTCAAAGCACACCTCCTGCAAGGCGAGGCTTCTCGCCGCGCGATTCAAGTAAAGCCTCAGAGGACAAAAGAGCCTGTTCAAGAGCAGCAAGACTTTCTGCTGCTGGCTGCCGCCAGAGCTTGCGCTGGGCAGCTTCCAGCAAACGCTCCGCGATGGCGTTCAGCGCCCAGGGGTTGCTTTCGTTCAGAAACTGGCGCATCTGCGGATCGATGGCATAGTGCTGGGCGACCTGCTCGTACATCCAGTCTTCCAATACGCAGGCCGTAGCATCGTATCCGAAGAGATAGTCGACAGTGGCGGTAAGCTCGAGACCACCTTTGTAACCATGTCGCCGGATACTCTCCAGCCATTTGGGGTTGACCACGCGGGAGCGGAAGACCCGGAGAGTCTCCTCTTTCAAATCGCGCACTCTGGCCCTTGCGCCGTCGTGCGTATCGCCGAAATAGTGCCTGGGACGCTTGCCCGTCAGGCTGGAGATGGTGGCGATCATGCCGCCGTGGAATTGAAAATAATCGTCACTGTCGAAAATGTCGTGCTCGGAATTGTCCTGATTATGAAGCGCGACCTGCACGCTCGACAGCCGTCGCCGGAAATCATCGCGTGCATCGACGCCGCTTTCGAGCCTGGTATAAGCAAAGCCGCCCCAGTTGACGAAAGCTTCGGCAAAATCAGCCTCAGTACTCCAGTTCCGCTCATTTATCAAAGGCAAAATACCGGCACCATAGCTGCCCGGCTTCGAGCCGAAGACACGGTAGCGCCCCCGCCGGGAGGCCGCTTCAACCGACTCTCCTTCAAGCAGGCGCCTGGTCACATCGGCAATATAATGTTTGCGCACGAAATTCATTTCAGCAGGCTCATCCTGAGCGATGACTGCCGAGACTGCCTCGTCAATCAAGGCGATGAGATTGGGGAAAGCATCCCGGAAAAACCCGCTGACACGTATGGTCGCATCTATGCGCGGGCGACCAAGCTCGGCAAGCTGGATGACTTCAATGCCCCTGACGCGCCGGGAGCCAGGCTCCCAGACCGGACGCACGCCAAGAAGGGCAAGGATTTCTGCCACATCGTCGCCATGAGTGCGCATGGCACTGGTACCCCAGACGCTGATACTGACGCTCTCGGGATAGCATCCGCTCTCCTTGCGATGGCGCCTGAGCACCTCATTGCACAATTGCTGCCCGACGCGCCAGGCAGCTTGCGAAGGCAGGCTGAGCGGGTCCACAGAATAAAAATTCCGTCCTGTCGGCAGGATGTGAGCCATGCCACGAGTAGGGGCGCCGCTGGGTCCTGGTGGCACATACTGCCCGGCAAGTCCGCGCAAGAGATTGTCGATTTCTTCCCCTGTGCGCCCGAGATCTCTCACAAGGCGCTGGCAGACGAACAGGAGGATTTCGCGCAGCGGGCCAAGATCGCCTCCACACCCAAGAGTCTCCGCAAGAACATCGTCTATGCGCTGCACGGCAAAATCATAGCTCTGAAGAGATCGCAACATGCCTCGCCCAATGTCATCAAAAATTTCCAGCACATCAGAAGCGGTGACCAGCGGGCGCCGCGCCAGATCAGTCAGGATCTTGGGAACGCCAGAGAGCCGCCTTCCTCTTTTCTCCAGCAAGTCATCGATGGGCAGTCCGAATAATCTCCCCAGTTCAGCATGCAGACCAGGCACAAGAAGGTTAGGCAGGCGTGTCAGCGCCAGGAGCATGTCCACAAGCGTCTCTCCTTCCAGTTGAGCCCCCAGTATATGCAGCCCATCTCTAATTTGAGCTGCGCCCAGTTCGCAGAGATAGCCGTCCAGCTCCTGGATCATGTGGGCAACATCGAACCCGCCCATTTTCGTCAGGCTTGCCGGAACACCATTGTCGCCAGGCGTCAGGGCGCATGCCAGCTCGCGCTCCAGCTCCTCTGTATGCCCGTGCGACTTCTCACCAACGGTTGCAAGAACATGATCAAGATGGTGGTCGCCATCTTGGTCGTCCTCGACAAGATCGTCTCCATGATCGCTCTCGTCGTGATGGTCGTGGGAAAGGATGTACTGGAGATCGCTCACAAGATTGGCTTGCTTGATGAGATCCCAGATCTGCTCTTGCAAAAGCGGCAAGCGACAAGGATCGAGCATCTCTACTTGATAATATTCATCGACAAGCTGAACAAGCCTGGAAAGAACGCCGTATGTATCGGCTGTCGTCATGGGAGGTGTCAGATGATCGACGATAACGGCATGCGCTCGCCGCTTTGCCTGACAGCCTTCGCCTGGATCATTGAGTATGAACGGATAGAAAAGTGGCATGTCCTGAAGGAGAGCGTCAGGGAAACAATTCTCTGAAAGACCGACACTCTTGCCAGGCAACCACTCAAGCGTCCCGTGCTTACCCACATGCACGATGGCATTGGCGCCCCAACCGTCGCGCAGCCAGAGATATGTCGCCATGTAGTGATGGGTCGGCGGAAGATCAGGTCTGTGATAGATAGCATCAGGATCCATCCCATATCCGCGCGGCGGCTGCAAAATAACGACCTGATTGCCAAACTGGAGTCCGGCCACTATCAGATGATCATCCTGGACGTATGCTTTACCTGGAGGCGGTCCCCATTGAGCTTCAATCGCTTCGCGCAATGGGAGCGGCAGCTGACGGTACCAGAGGCAATATCGCTCAGACGGAATACGCCCGATAGCCTGCTGGCACTGCGCGGCAGTCAAATAATCCTGATCGTAAGAGCCGGCATCTATCAGGTCGTGAATCAGTCGATCGGAAGAACACGGCAAGCGTCCGCAAGAATAACCAGCCGCCTGCATAGCCTCCATGATCCTCATGAGAGACGCAGGCGCGTCCAGCCCCACGGCATTGCCGATTTGTGAAGCCTTGGAGTTGGAATTCGTGAAAACGAAGGCAATTCGCTTGCTTTCATTGCCAAGGCACCTCAACTCTACAAGCCGCTGAGCAATGCCGGCAACCCGACCGGCGCGCTCGCACAACGACTTATAAACAGCACCCTCAACCAGAGCTGACTGGCTGGCTTCTCTAAAAGCAAAAGGAACCGCCGTGATCCGCCCGTCGAACTCTGGCATGATCACATTCATGGTAGTTTCCACAGGTCCAAGCCCGCGCGCCGAATTCTCCCATTGATCTTGCGTCATGCTGCTGGGTGTCGCCTGAATCACAGGAACATTGACAGCGGAAAGACAGTCAGTCGACCAGCTTGATTCACAGAGCCCATCAAGCTTGATATCACCCATGGCAAATGAAGTCGTGTTGATGATCGCATCGACACGTGCGGCCTGCCCATCATGAAAGAAGCGGAACGCTGAGGGCATTTGCGCGTCCTTGTCTGAAAGCGCGCGCAAAGAAGAAGTAAAAACAGCAAGAACGTTCATCTTTCTTCTTTCCAGGCAGTCGACAAGCTCATCTATGAACGCCGTATTACCGCTGAGCCAGTGCGCCCTGTAAAAGGTGATGCCGACGCTCGGCAGAGCCTTGTTGCGCCAAGCCAGCCAGTCGTCAATCGTGGCTGTCCGCGGCAGCTGTCTGTGGTAAATGCCGTGCTCCGGCAATGCGACAGGACGGTCATAGCCAAAGGAAGTGCCAAGAAGCTGATCGCAAAGATAACGTAGAACGGAAGCCATGTTTGCCGTGCCGCCGTTTTCCAGGTAAACCAGGACGTCGTGCACTAACGCTCTGGCAACCGATGACAGGCGCAAGAGTTCGCAGCTGAGCTCGCCGGCACCGCTGACAATGATCAGATGCTGCCTTCGCAAGGCAGCCAGCTTCAACAGGTCAGCCAGCCCTGGTATGCCGTCCGGGCGGCCGAGCACGCGCATCAAAACAATCCTGACAGTTGAAAGATCCTCCTCCATGAACCTGGCAGCTACCCCCTCATCCGACAGATTCTGGAGGTTATAGCCCAGGACATGAGGAAAGTCTTGCGGTAAGAGTTTTCTAGCCTGGGAGAGCAACAAGAGATCGCTGTCGGCATGTGTGAGAAAGGCTATGCCTGCCTGCCGCTGCATCTGACTGCCGTTTGTCATCTCACCACCGCCTTGATTTCTTCGCCGGGCGCAAGCACAAAAGCAGCCTTGAGGGCTGCCATCAGCTGGTGTCGTTGCCGCGGCAAGGATCCTGTTGTCAGATGGCAATGTCTCAGATACTGCCCCACCTCGAGCACAAGCGGCATGCGCAAACAACCGTTGGAAAGAGCGGAGCCGTCGGATAGAACATCCTCGGGCGCTCCCTGCCTGACGGTGCGCCCGTCGGCAAGAACCGCTGCTTCATCGGCAAAGCCGAAAGCAAACTCCGTATCGTTAGTAGAAATAATCAAGGTGGTGCCCCGCTGAGCCAGCAGATCCAGCACAGCCAGCAAGGAGTCTGTGCCTTCCATATCGAGCCCGGCTGTTGGTTCGTCCAGAACAAGATACTCAGGCTCCATCGCCAGAGCCCCGGCAATAGCCACCTTTTTCTTCTGTCCCCAGCTGAGCAGGCAAGTAGGTCGGTTAGAAAGATCCTCTATGTCCAGTGCAGCAAGTGAAGCTTCGACCCTCCGGCGGACCACATCGGTGTCAAGCCCGAGATTGAGCGGTCCGAACGACACGTCTTGGAAAACAGTCGGAGCAAAGAGCTGATCGTCTGGATCCTGAAAGACAAGGCAAAGCCGCGAGCGCAGCGCAATGAGCCCCTGCCGCGTATAGTTCAGCGGCGCGCCGTCGAGAAAAATGGAGCCTTTCTGAGGCTTGAGCACGCCGGCAAAATGCAAAAGCAAAGTGGTCTTCCCGGCACCATTTGCTCCCAGCAAAACAAACTTACGCCCGCGCTCGATTGTGAGATCCACGCCTTTCAGCCCGCTATTGCCGCCTTCGTAAAGGTGCACCAGATTCTTCACCAGCAAGCTCACAGGCAGCCCCTCCAGCTCAAAGAAAGGCCAGCAATGAGCGCAAGCAGCAAGACAGTTGAAGCCACCGCGTTGGGCGAGCAAGGTTGCCTCTGACTCAGCATGCAGAGACTGCGACCCAACCCTCTGGCGGACAGCCCGGACTCCAGTCGCCTGCAGCGATCGAGCGTACGCAACAAAAGTGCAGCCAGAAGGCTGGAGAGCGATCTGTACGCCGAGGGCATGCTGCAGTATCCGAGCCTGGCGTCCTGAGCCTGGCGCATCTGCTCAGTGGTATCGCAGAATACGAATATGAGCCTGTGCGTAAGCACCACCAGCTCGGTAAGGTCCTCGGGCAAAATCTTGTTGAGAAAAGGTAGCAGGTCAGCAGATGGGGTCGTCAAAGGCAAAAGAATCATCGAGCAGAACGCTGACAGCGAGCGCAGCCCCGGCTCCAGTACCTTGAGGGGATCCAGGGCGGAAAAACGCAGCGTGAGCCCTCCATCAAGGCTTAAGCTGAGCGGTGTCACGAGAGCTCCAAGCAAAATAAAGCTCATGGGGTAGAGCAAGAGACAAAAATAGACTTTTGGACCAATCCTGGCAGAAAGAAGAGCCAGCGCCGCGGCAGTTATAAGCACAAACAGGCAGCCGGGATAGACTGGCAAAAACATGGCTAGAGCAAGCAGCCCGCCTGACCACACGAGCTTTTCACCTGCCGGCTTCCCCTGCCAGCGATTGTGCTGATAGTTGAGATGAGGCATATGAAAGCTCAAATCTCTTTCTCCTTGTCGGACCGCGCCTTGCACACGCCGAAGAAGTATCCGACGAGCAAAGCTCCAAGCACTGCCTGCAGGGTGAAAAGCAACCCCTCAACCTCAGCCGACGGCGGCACCCACACCTGAGAGAGCCACGGCCTGTAGCCAGGATTTATCGCGCCGATAAGATCCCTGGCAGCGTTATCCGCGCCCTGAAAGCGCACATTATGGACCATGGCAAGGGGCGCAATGGTCAGGAGAGCGACTGCCATTGCAATCAGCCAGTTCTTCATCGGGGGGCTCCTTGATAAACGACAATTCAACCAGCTCCGGTCTGCTGTAGGAAATGAGAAGATCGACAACCAGAGCCGTCACCAGTCCCTCCACAATCGCCAGCGGTATCTGCGTGATGGCAAAGACAGAACCGAACTTGACAAAGGAGCCGGCGAAGCCGCCAGCCGCATCCGGAAACGCTAGCGCCAGTTGGGCGGCAGTAGTAAGGTAGGTCGCCCAGTCGCCCATGGTGCCCGCCAGGAAAGCAGCCACCATCAGCGATGCACGGCATTTTCTCGACACACCAAACACCCAGCTTGCAACACAGGGCCCGGCAATAGCCATGGAAAAGGCGTTTGCACCGAGGGTGGTGAGCCCTCCATGGGCCAGCAACAACGCCTGGAACAGAAGGACCATTGTCCCCAGGGGTGCCATGACAGAGGGTCCGAAGAGCACAGTGCCCAGCCCCACCCCGGTAGGGTGCGAACTGCTCCCGGTTATGGAGGGCAATTTCAAGGCCGACAGCACGAAGATAAACGCAGCGGAGGTGGCAAGCAAAAGCCTGCTGTTGGGATAACGGCGCAAGACGCAGCGCAGGCGATAGATCCCGTGCGCAAAGAAAGGCATGCTCACAGCCGTCCAGCCGACAGCATGGCCCACAGGCAGAAATCCTTCGGCTATATGCACCAGAAACTCCTCGTAACAAAGCGACTGCGCCGCCGCTTAGAATAGCGGCGCTGCCCTGAGAAAGTTATTCGGGAGTCCCGATAGAACAAGGCTCCCGGTCCTTCGAGAACCGCGAGCCTGCCAAATCTATTGCGAATAGGAATCGCTCTAGCTTCGGATCTCTCTTTGCCTCGAAGAGGATACGTGTCGAGCAATCAGCGTGGGTATTCTGGCTTACAGCTTATGCTGTTTACAGTTGCGGGACAGCGGTGGACTTTCACCACACTTCCCCCACTGGATGGATCTTAAAGATCTCTGGGTGCTGAGTGCTGGAGCAAAGATGTCTTGTGAACTGGCTCCTTCAAATATCTGATTCCTTGCGCATTATATACTCAGGAAAGTTCTCCGGAGATTCAAGAAAAGTAAGCTACTCGACAAAGTGGGTCCAGAGCCTCTCTTGTGAGAAACTGCCCCTTCAACATCGGTTAACTTGCCGACCTTGCCGACTGGACGGCTCAAGGACATCAGGGGAAAGATGCAGCAATCGAGAAACGAGATCAAAGTCGAGATGCCGCTCGACAACATCAGCCAGCTCGTCTATGTGAGCATCGCGCAAAGCAAGATAGTCCACCGGCTCCGGCTGGGCCAACCCCGCCCAGGCAAGCAGAGCAGACAGAGCCTGAGGATGGTCGAAAAGTCCGTGCAAATAAGTCCCGAGAATTTGATTGTCTGACGAAAGTGCACCGTCGGATCTCTCCGGCAAGAGAACAGCCGGGTACCGGAGGGCCGCGCCGGACGACACTCCCATGTGGATCTCGTAGCCTTTCACGGCAGCTCCCCCTAAGGCAAGCACCCCTTCAACGCGGCAAAGCCGTTTGTCTGGCTCAAGCCGTGTCGCCATGTCCAGCAATCCCAACCCCTGGCATGAGGGCTGCTCCGACTCCAGAGCAAGCGGATCGCATATTGCCTGCCCGAGCATCTGGAAGCCACCGCAAATGCCAATCACTTTGCCACCATAACGCAAGTGCCGTGCAATCGCCCGATCGAAGCCCTGCTGACGCAGCCAGGCAAGATCCAGGCAGACGCTCTTGCTTCCAGGCAGTATGATCAAATCGGCAGGAGCGACAGACTCGCCAGCAGAAACGAAGCGCAGATCGACCTGACCGTGCAGGGCAAGCGCATCGAAGTCCGTATGATTGCTCATACGTGGCAACGCCGGCACAACCACCCTGAGCACGTCCTCGTCGAACCGCCCTTGCCGCGGGCTAGACGCAGACAGACTGTCTTCAGCCTCTATGTGCAGCCCAGGCATGTAGGGCAGCACGCCCAACACGCTTTTGCCGGTATGAGCTTCAAGCCAGTCGAGCCCTGGCTGGAGCAGGCTGACATCCCCGCGGAAACGATTGATGACGAAACCTTTGACCAGACTGGCTTCGGCAGGCGACAACAAAGCCATCGTCCCGACAAGGTGCGCAAACACGCCGCCTCGATCGATGTCCGCGACAAGAATGACAGGGCAGCCGATAGCCTCGGCGAAGCCCATATTAGCAATATCTCCGTCCCTGAGGTTGATTTCTGCCGGGCTGCCGGCACCCTCTACAATTATGCAATCGAAACGCTCGCTGAGGCGAAAGTAAGATTGCAATACAGCTTCTTTTGCTTGGGGCTTGTATGCATGAAAGGTTCTGGCATCCATATCGCGCAGCACGCGCCCCTGGATGATCACCTGGGCACCGATATTGGTGTTGGGCTTCAAGAGCACAGGATTCATATCAGAAAGAGGCAGAAGCCCACAAGCCTCCGCCTGCACAGCCTGAGCCCGCCCGATCTCCCCGCCGTCGGCGGTGACAGCGCTGTTCAAGGCCATATTCTGTGGTTTAAAAGGAGCAACGCGCACCTGGCGGCGATGCAATATGCGACAGAGCGCTGTCGCCACCGTGCTTTTACCGGCACTGGAGGTGGTGCCCTGAATCATTAGTGCTCTGGCAGGCATGGTATCATTCTCGCACAATTCAACGGCAGGATTTGTGATCGCCTCCATTACCATGCTGTTTGCTGTTCTGCTAGACCAGGCGCTGGGCGAGCCGGCTGCCTGGCACCCTCTCGTCGGTTTCGGGCAGCTGGCTAATCTGATTGAAAAAATTTTTCATCCTGGCACTGACAACCAGGAGCACTATTTATTGATCAGGCTCAGAGGAGCGCTGGCGGTTGTGCTGTCTGTAACACCCTTCGTGCTTGCCGCGTTTTTCCTTGGCCGGATCCCTTTCTTTGGATGGCTATTCAATCTGGTGATGCTCTATCTGTCCCTGGGAGGGTCAAGTTTGTCCAGACACGCCAGAGATGTCCTTTCGGCTCTGACATCCGACGATCTCGATTCAGCTCGCTCGAAAGTAGGTTTCATCGTCAGTCGCGATACGGAGGGACTTGACGAGACAGAGGTGACGCGCGCGGCCATAGAATCCGTACTGGAGAACGGCAGTGACGCCATCTTCGGCGCCCTCTTCTGGTTCCTCGTTCTTGGCGCACCGGGGGTGGTGCTGTACCGTCTGTCAAACACTCTCGACGCCATGTGGGGTTACCGCAACAGCCGCTATATGCACTTCGGCTGGGCAGCAGCACGCCTTGACGACGTCCTTAACTTCATTCCGGCACGCCTGACCGCCGCCACCTATACCCTTCTCGGAAATACACGCTCGGCCTGGCAATGCTGGCGGAGCCAGGCGCCTGGCTGGTACAGCCCCAACGCCGGGCCGGTTATGGCTGCCGGAGCCGGTGCGCTCGACCTCGAACTCGGCGGACCGGCATCTTACCACGGTAAACGAAAGGAGCGGCCGCTGCTCGGCAAAGGTCGTCCACCTGGACCTCAGGACATCGAGCGCGCCTTGACTCTCGTGCGCAATGCACTCTGGCTATGGGTGACCCTGGTAATTCTCGGAGGATTGTTTCATGCTTGAGCACGGGGGGGGCGTGATTGCAGCCGCTCAAAAACATGGGATACCCGTAAGCGACTGGCTCGATCTCTCCACCGGCATCAACCCGAAAGGATATCCTGTACCGCCCGTACCAGCTTCAGCCTGGCAACGCCTGCCGGAGAGGGAAGATGCCCTGATTGCCGCAGCGCGAGCCTACTATGGAGCAAGCGACTTGCTGCCTGTTGCCGGCTCCCAGGCAGCAATAACGTCCCTGCCGGCTTTGAGAGCCAGAGGGACAGTGGGGCTCCTCTGCCCGTCATATGCCGAACACAGCCATGCCTGGAAGAAACACAGGCACAAGATACTGTCGCTTCAAGCGACTTCGCTTGAAGCAGCCGTCGCCGGCATCGATGCGGCTGTGGACAAATTAGACGTTTTGATCCTCTGCAATCCAAACAACCCGACTGGATGGCGATTTTCACCAGACACTTTGCAGGGCTGGCACTCGCGCCTTGCCAGGGGTGGCGGCTGGCTCATCGTCGACGAAGCATTTGCCGACGATGAGCCGGAGTTCAGTCTGTCGGGGGGATGCCGGCAGGAAGGATTGATTGTATTGCGATCTCTGGGGAAGTTTTTCGGGTTGGCCGGAGCCCGTGTCGGCTTCGTGCTCGCCTGGAGAGAATTGCTGAATTTGCTTGATGAACATCTCGGTCCCTGGACAATCAGCGGTCCCTCACGCTTTACGTCCATATGCGCTCTGCAAGATCGCATATGGCAAGATCAGGCAGCCAGACAGCTGCGCGCAGATGCTCTTCGCCTTACAAGTCTCTTGCAAAAGCATGCCCTGTCCCAGACAAGCTCTACAAATTTTTTCTGCTGGATCCCCTGGGACCATGCCAGGCATCTGCATGAATTTCTCCTGTCTCAGGGCATCCTGACACGCCTTTTCACCGACCCGCCGGGTATCCGTCTCGGGCTGCCATCAAAAGAAGAGCAATGGCTCCGTCTGGACAACGCCCTGAAGAATTTCCACCGTTTGCATGAATAAGAGACAGCCTCATCATCCACAATCCAGCTCCCTGCAAGAAAGAGCCCTCATAGAATTCAGCCTGTTCCCTGAATATTCAAGGTTAACATGGGTCAGCCCTGAGCAAGCTCAATACCAGGCACAAAAGGGACTACGTTTTAACTGGGGCAGCAACCAGAAGTCTCTTGCCCTCATCGAGCCCCTGCCCTGCCCGCCAGCCCTGCAAGACCATCGGCTGTTCTTAAGGAGCTGGCACAATTTTTTCGGCAGGCGATTGCACGCTGCCTGGCAGTTGCGCTTACAAAACTTTCAAGGCTTATTTCCGGGCAACACAATCTGCCGCATCGACAGAAACGGGCAATGGCAGCACCACTACCGTGGATCACTCTTATGGGAGCAATATTGCCTTGGCAGAGGTCTGATTCCCCCTGAAGAACCCTCGCCAGAAAAAAATCGCGCCCAGCCGGACATGGTGAAGCTTCCAGGCAACACCGCCTCCGGCAGCATCGTCACAACACGTCGTTTGATGCGCCATCTTGCCCTGGCAATCAAGACATACTGCAGCTTCAATCTGGAGAAAGCACAAGAGATTCTATCCCTGATTAATCAGTTGTGGACCTCAACAAGAAGTAAGCCGACCTACGACCCGCTGGCATTAAATATTGCCGCAGTCATTCTGACAGAACGCCTGACTTGGACGAAAGACTTGAGCCAAGTCCTGCCTGTGTTGTTCGAACTGGAAGGCTATGCTTCATACATTTCCGCAAGCAGATCCCTGGATCTGATTGGCACTGGTTTTTTTGCCGGCAACTGGATCGAGATAGCCACTTTACCGCTGTTTGATCTCAAGCAAACAGAAGAATGTCATGGCAAACGACTTTTCGATGAATTGCTGACCTTGCCGGCGCGCGGTTTTGCGCCAATTGTGATCAACGAGCACAAAATGGTCACCGATGGCAACCATCGGATTATGGCCGCCCGTATCTGGAATATCCTGAGAGACTGCCTGTTGCGCTGGCAAGCGCGTTCCGAGCTTGATCTCAGGCAAACAATCAATAAATATGCTCTTTCCCCGAGCGCCACAGATGACTTGTCGCAACGTCAGGCACTCGAGCATCTCAAAACATTTGCCTCGAGCGAGGCTATCCTGAAAAAACTTGTTGAAGCGGCCCTGCCTGATCTTCGAAACTACGCTGCCATCGAGTCCCTGCCTGTTGTGCTTCTTCCAGAATACATTTCAGGAGCCGTCTTCAAAGATCCCTTTGACGAAGAAGGGGCTCTTCTCAGCTTCCCGCCACAGATTTACAAGATAATCTCACGCTTGGGCTCAGCAATCTTGCCGCCGAGGGTTGCTTACCACTTTACGGACTGCACCGCCTTGCCATGGTTTGCCATACTCAAGTGACTCTGCGGTCGACCTGGACAGCCCTTATCAGGGCCGGCGCTATCACTTGCCCTTTCCTGTCCTTGTACCTGTTGGCGGCAGTTTATGTAAGATGCTTTGGCTGTCGCCTGCCTGGTGATACCATGTGGCATGAGCGATTGGAATTTTCTCTTTCATGTGCCATGTCTGATTCTCCCTTGCTTCTCCTGGGCGCAGGACCGGTAGCCCTAAATGTAGCTTCCCTGGTCGCCGGACACAGAAAAGTCTATGGCACGACGCGCCAGCCACAACGCATTTTTCAGCTGGCGCAAGCGAAAATTGAGCCTGTTGTCATGCCTTTGCCCTCAACCGAAATCATAGCGCCGCTCGCCTCTGGCGCCGACGTGCTTGTCTCCTTTCCTCCTGATGGCGCAACCGATGCTGTACTGGCTCCGTCCTGCAATCTGGCACGTTCTCTTGTCTATATTTCTTCCACACGTGTGTATGGTAGTTACCAGGGACAAATCGACAACACGACACCAGTCGACTGGCAAGAACCCTCGGCACAGCAGCGCCTGAATGCAGAGACTGTCTGGCGAGCCGCTGGCGCCACTATCCTCAGAGTGGCAGGTATCTATGGACCACACAGCGGATTGCTCAAGCGATTGCAAGACGGCACATACAAAATAACTGACGACAGCTACCGAATAATCTCCAGGATTCACATTGCCGACCTGGCAGAAATCATTCTGGCTCTCCTCGAGCGAGGGCAAACCAGCCGGACATATGTCTGCGCGGATCTCCATCCATCGTCGCAGCTGGAAGTCGTCGAATGGCTCTGCCAACATCTGGCGCTCCCATTGCCAGCTGAGCAAGGGGAGGAAAGTTCCGAAGAAGAGGTAGCAGCTGAACAACAACAGCAACAACAACCAGAACAAGGAAAGCAACAGCACAGAAAGCCCACGACAGAACAAAGAGCCACCGTCTCACACAAAGTGCGCAATGACAGGCTAGTCGATTCCGGAGGCCTTCTCAGTGACCTCGGGATCACACTCCGTTACCCGACATATAAAGAAGGATATATCGACTGCCTGCAGTCGGGGAACAGTTGTCAGAGCTGAGCCCCTGACATAATCAAGCTCAGGCAAACGAAAATAATTTGGGGACAATCACACCTTGAGAGGGACCTTCGACTTTACACTCACGCTTGAGGCGCAAAGCCAGCGGGTATAACCCTCGTGACGAGAGTCGAATACATCCAGAACATCAGATGTCCGGAGAATATATATGATTCCGTTTTCTTGTTGAGGCATACAACTCCTAACGGGAGCGTGTCTCACCGTCCTGGCATTTGTCTTAAGCCTGAAGTCTCTGCGTGCCTGGTTGGCTGGACGTTCTGCTAACTCAACATCTGCGCCTGGCTCACGCTCTGATACCATGCGCCCAACTGATGACGAGCGTGAGCAGAAATAACACGCGCATCATCCATCCATAGTTGCGCAGCGATGCTAATACGTATTTTCACCGACCTTGCGTATTCCTACCAGTGACGATCTCTAAGGGCGCCTCTAAAGTATCCCTACTGTTGTTGCAGGGAGTACCATCTCATATGGCCAATTTCCAGTTCGAAGAAGTGGGCGACGCCAGGCAGAAGTCGGGCGACACAGCCGCAAATCAAGCACATTCAGCTTTACACGCAGAATTCATGACCGTCTCCGACAAAGGTGAAGGCGCCGGCAAAGCCGGCGCAGACCAGAGGGTCGGGAAGGATCAAGCACAAGGTAATTCCGACCAGGAGCTGACAAAATCGGAAAAAATGCTTCAAGACGCCATGAAGCAAATGGAGGCAGCTCCGGACAAGAAGGCAGCCCTGAAACAGCTGGCGCCCAAGTTTGAAGATGCCATAAAACAGTCCGACAGCGATTTTGAGAAAGTCAGCAAGACACTTGTCGCCGACCTGCAAAAACTGAAGCCGGAGATGGAAAAAGTACAGCCCCTCATCGAAGCGGCTGGACAGAAAGTGAGCCAGGCTTTCCAGAAAGACGTCCCGAAAGCCGAGCAAGAGAAAGTCGCCGCCAAAGCCGAGCAATACCTGGGTCTTGACGCCAAAGATCCAGCGAAAAAGGCGCTGGCAGCAGATCTTGCCAAGTATCCGAACCTCAAGGGAGCTATCGATGGGCTGGAAAAAGTAATCGAAGCCAACCGTCCGCTCCTGGAAAAAGTCTCCGAAATTCAAGCCACAGCTGAGCAAGCAGTCCTCGACCGCTATCAGACCCGGCTCGGATATGCCATGGCATTGCACGCCGGCGGCGACGATGTAAAGGCCAAAGCTATCTATAAAGAAGCGCAGAAAATAATCGGACAGGGACAGGATGAGGAAGAACAACCTCAACAGAAGTTCAAGTTCAAAGACGAAAGGTCAACTATGCGCTCGGCCTAGACACATTCACCTGATAAACAGTCGAAGGGCACGTCATCATCCGGAACAGCAGCCAACACCCGATGAAGTCGTGCCCTTCGACTGGCTTCCTCAAAAAAATCCACTTGCTTCTTGCGGCAAGACAGGCTACCATACATACGTCTTGCAACCAATGGAAGAGCGTAGCCCCAGACCAGCACCAGATGCGGTGAGGGTTGCCAATTATTGCTTAGGTGATGAAACAGATTGCAATTGGCGTTCGTGAATTCGCTGTGCCGTGCCCGCGGACTGGCAGCATTGAAGCCAACTCCGGCTTGGGACTCACAGACAACAAAGGAACCTTGTTGCACTCCCAGGTCCAGAGGCAGAGAAAGGCTGCCAGTGCCAACTATCGCGCCGAAGTAAGAGTCAACCACAGCTTTGAGACCAGCGGCTACTGCTTCCTCGTCAGCGGACGTATCGACGGACTTTTCGAGGGCGACAATCCCCACATCGAGGAGATTAAGAGCACTTTCAATCTTGGCGATCTCCTCGACAGGCTTGCAGCCGATCCCTGTCACCCCTACTCACTGCAGCTCAAGACTTACGCCTATATTTATTATCGGCAAAACAACATTGTGCCGGCAACCAGCTTCCACATCATTTCTTCGCGAAACGGACAAAGCGAAGATGTCTGCATATCACTTGCCCTAAGCGACTACGAGAGCTGGCTGTCCCGACGACTGGATGAGCTGGTCTCAGAAGAGAAAATACGGGAAGCGGATGAAGATCGAAGAATACAAATGGCTAAACAAATTAGCTTCCCCTTCCCCAGACCCAGGCAAGGACAGATTGACCTTATCCAGTCGATCGAAAATCAACTTTCCGCAAGCAGTCGACTCCTGATTCAGGCACCGACCGGGCTCGGCAAGACAATGGGCGTCATGTATCCGATGCTCAAGGAGGCGCTTGGGCGCGGTCAGCGAATTATCTATGTGACACCGAAGAACAGCCAGCACGCAGTCGCCGAGGAAGCCATCAAGAAATTCCAGCAAAAGAAGGTCGGCGTCAAGGCGCTCACTCTCACAGCCAAATCCAAGATATGTTTTCTCGCCGAACCAATCTGCAATCCGGATCATTGTCTCTGGGCAAAAGACTATTATCAAAAGGTTCATGAACACGACCTAACAGGTAAACTGGCCAAACACAAAAATCTCACTGCCAGAAAATTTCGGCAATACGGGCAGAAATACAAAGTCTGCCCGTTCGAGCTTTCGGTCGATGCGTTGGCCCGTGCGGACGTCATCATCGCAGACTACAATTATGTGTTCAGTCCCAGGAATTCCCTGCTAGGCAGGCTGTCGTCAGTGGTAAACACTGCAGAAAGACCGAATCTCATCATCGACGAAGTCCACAATCTGCCAGGCAGAGCCGCCGATTACTACTCACCTGCCCTGTCGTCGTCTTGCCTGAGACAACTTACAGAAAGAATTCGCCGGCTCCCTGCGCCTTTTTCCGCACAAGGCGAAGCCATGCTTAATCAGTGCCTGGGCATTATCGAGAGCTGCAAGCCGGAGGGCACCGCCGGCGATGCGCAAATCGAAATTCCTCAAGCTGCCTTTCTCAGTCAAGATGATCGGCTCAAGGACTTTCTCGGGCGCTACCTTCAGTCCAATTTGCCTATCGAAGCCGGCGACCCGATAATGCGCTTATGCTGGCAGTGGTCCGACTTTACTCAAGCCCTCTCCTCAGAGGGCGAGGAGTTTTTTACTACTTTCAGAAGGCAGCACGGAGGAGGCACCATAAAAGTCACTTGCTGTGACGCCTCCGCCATGCTCAGCGGGCAACTAGATCTCTTCCAGCAAGTTGTCGGATTCTCAGCCACTCTGAAGCCGTTTGATTATTACGCCAGACTCAGCGGCTTCGACCTGGAAACTGTGGTAACGAAAGAATTTCCGTCGCCTTTCCCCAGATCCAATCGCAAGCTTCTGGTAATTCCCCAGGTCTCAACCAGGTACTCTGACAGGAGTCTTAACTATCAAAAAATCTCCGAGGCAATAAGACGCATCGTCTGCCTGAAATCCGGCAACTATTTTGTCTTTTTCCCAAGCTTCGAATTTCTGCAACGCGTAGCGGACCTGACCGAGGTGCCCGGCTCGAGGATTCTCCTCCAGAAACCGCAAATGAAGCAAACCGAAGTCAACGCCTGTCTGGATCATCTTAAGCTTGGGGAAGAGCCGACAGTCATATTCGCCGTGCAGGGCGGCGTGTTCTCAGAAGGTGTCGACTATCCTGGCAATATGATCATCGGAGCCATCATTGTCGGTCCGGCCCTTCCAGGCTACGACATAGAACGCGAGCTGTTACGCTCTTACTATGAGAAGCATTATGGCTCCGGCTTTGATTGGGCTTACACTTACCCGTCCATGGCCAAGGTCGTTCAATCAGCAGGACGCGTAATACGCTCGGAAGAAGAAAGGGGATTGATCGTCTTGATGGACCAACGTTTTACAAAGTCCAACTATGTCAAGTCCATGCCCGCCGACTGGTTCGACTCATCCGTGCAGGAGCTTGTTTCCACATCAATCATCCAGGACGTCTCCGAATTCTGGGCCCGGGAAGATTTCCTGCCGTGAATCTACTTTCAAGCGAATTTCTCTTTCTCGACTGCCAGACGACCGGTGCCACTCCGGACAAAGGCAACCTTCTGGAAATTGCCTGGTGCCGCACCCGCGCACTGTCCGATTCGCCAGATAAGATTGCTTCTTTTCTTGTGCGCCAGCCAGACGACGAACCTGTCCCCAGGCGGATTCAGGATTTGACGGGCATAGCGCCTGAAGCTCTTTGTGAGGCGGTCGCACCGGAGCTTGTACTTGAGCATTTACTGGCGGCTCTTAAGGCATCTCCGCCGATATCTCACCTGGTCATTCATTATGCTCAATTCGAGCGCCCGTTTCTGCACGACCTGATATCTCGATCCAGCCAGGCGGCAGAAATACCGGCCGGCATTTTGTGCACCCATCAGATTGCCAGAAGGCTTTATCCAGACCTGCCTGCGCGAGGCATTCGTGCTCTTAGAGGATTTTTTGGCGAGAGCATGAATGACTTGAAACGTGCCTCGTGTCACGTTGAAGCCACAATATCCATCTGGCGGCGACTGGCAGCCGAGCTTGCCGTAAAGGGTGTGGCAGGGATAGACGACCTGGAGCAATGGCTTAGCCAGCCACTTTCGGCCAGACGAACGAAGTTTGAATATCCGCTTCCCCCGGACAAGCGACTGCATCTGCCCGACAGACCTGGCATTTACAGGATGTTGAATCATCAAGGCAAAGTTCTGTACGTCGGCAAAGCCACATCACTCAAAGATCGTGTCAACAGCTACTTTCGCGGCAGAAAGGGGCGGACAAGCAAGAAGCTTGAGATGCTCTGCCAGGTCTTCGACCTGTCCGTGACGGAATGTGATACGCCGCTTGAAGCCGCTCTGCTTGAAACAGACGAGATAAAGCGCTTGAACCCGCCATACAACATCAACCTGAGAGTGGGCAGACGGCAACTCGTGTTCTATAACCGCGAACTTTCATCGGCAACGGGTCTGCCAGACTCAGCTCATCAAATCGGACCATTCGCCGCTTCAAGCGTCATGGAGCCGCTTTTCGTACTCCACCAGTCTCTTCTTAAAGGAACATTCGATACTAGATTGTTCTTCGACACAATCGCCGCTGAAGATCTCTCAGCCGGCTTCGACTCATTTTGCCAGCGACATGGGCTCAAAACGCAAACCTTCTCGTCCATCCGCAGCCTTTTGGCTTTCGGACTCTGCTTGTTCAGGATAGAGCTGAAGGCACAAGCCCAGCAACTGGCCCAACATCTGGCCCTGGAACTCGAAGAGGGCCCAGCCGAACA
>JAHFBI010000044.1 GCA_023250095.1 Candidatus Melainabacteria bacterium | reverse complement strand
GGCGCATCTTCGGACTGAACGTAGCTCTGGGAACAATGGGCGACATAGCCACTTACGGGACAGGCTCCCTGTTTTCGCAAGCTCCTGGGCTGAGAAGCGTGCCTTCGTTAAGACAGATGTACGATGTTACTTTCGCTCCGATGCAGGGCGACTCGCAAAGGACAAGCGGACGGCTGCCCACCAACTTGTTCGTTCCGCAAAATGTGGAGCCGGGAAGAATCGAGGATCCCAATAAGGATCCCAACAAACCCGGCAAGTGATAGGGCGCCCGGATTGCATGGACTATACTTATAAGGACTTGTTCGACGGCAGCTCATGTTGAGGCTCCGATCGTTAAAGACAGTTCAGCCATGCCAGGCGCTATCAAGCCATGCCAGAGATATCCGTCATCATCCCTGCATACAACGAAGAAAGTCGGTTGCCGGCTACCCTTGCTTCCGTGCATGAATTCTTGTCCGGTTATGGGAAAAGTTTTGAAATTCTCATAGTTGACGACGGCAGTTACGATCATACGGTGGAAGTTGTAAATGAGTTTGCCGCCGGGCATCCCGGCGTGCGCTTGCTTTCTTATCAGCCCAATTGCGGCAAGGGACATGCCATCCGTACTGGAATCCTTTCGGGCAGAGGCGATCTTCTCTTGATCAACGATGCTGACGGCAGCTCGCCTATTTCCGAGCTTGCCCGGCTCGAGCATGGTATTGCCTCTGGTGCGGATATCGCCATCGGCTCGCGAGCAAAGAGGGATGAGACTCGCACAGTCTCAGCCCTGGCCTACAGGAAATTTATCGGTAATACTTTCAATCTGATTGTGCAGAGCCTGCTTCTGCCGGGCATTTATGACACGCAGTGCGGCTTCAAATTGTTCAAGAGAGATGTGGCTCAAGATATTTTTTCCGTATCGCGCATCGACGGCTATGGTTTCGATGTGGAAATTCTCTTCATCGCCCGCCGGCGCGGTTATACAATCAGCGAAATAGGCATCAACTGGAACAATGTTGAAGGTTCCAAAGTGAATGTCTTTACGGATTCGCTGGCGATGTTTATGGAAGTCCTGAGAATAACTGTCTCAGCCTGGATGGGGCGATACAAACGCTCCGGAGCGGGCATGTTGGGATCAAAGCCGACTGCAGTTTCAGGGATTGAAGGAAAAGACTCATCCGGACCCCGCTAGCTGCCTCTGGCTCCCTGCCAACGAGCCGGGCCTTCTGCCTGACTTGATCTTCGAGAGAGACGGAGAACACTTTGTCTGAGTCCGCCAACAATGAGGTCGTCGCTGGTGCTCCCACCAGAGCTTCCGGCAGCCTGCTTCCCGATCTCGGAGATATCATTTTCCTTTGTTTGCTCTACTTGACGATCGGGCTCCTGCCTAATTTTGTCTTGAACGACGGGTCCACCGGCTGGCATCTGGTGACTGGGCAGTATATCTTGCAGAATCTTTCCATCCCTCATCAGGACCTCATTTCTTACACTTTTCCCGACAAGCCATGGGTGGCTTATGAATGGCTGCCAGACGTTGTGGCGGCAGGGCTCGACAAAGTCGGCGGCTTGAAGCTTCTGGCTGTTGCTTCCTGCAGCGCCATAGCCGGGCTTTTTCTTTTGCTTTACGAGGACTGCCGGGCAGAAGGCTGCCATTTCTTGCCGGCTGCCATCCTCACTGTTGTTGGCGCTCTTACATCTTCGGTGCACTGGCTGGCCAGACCGATTCTTTTCACATTCTTCGGGGTCTATGTGTTTTCGCGCTCACTGGAAGCCTTCCGGCGAGGCAAGCTCTCGGCAGGGAAGTTGCAGCTCATTTTGGGCTTTACTACCCTGGTATGGGTCAATTCCCATCCGGCCTTTCTCATGGGTTTTGCTCTCACCATTATTTATTTGTGCGGCGAAGCTGCTTGTGCCATCGTTGCTACAGGTGAGAGAGGGAGGCAGGCTGCCTGGAGACGGACCGTGGTTCTCTTCGGTGCCCTGTCCTTGTCCGTGCTTGTCTCGCTTATCAATCCTTACGGGGCGGGCCTTTATTCATATGTGAGCCAGTATCTTCATCAGAGTGCTGTTCTCTCGTCCAATACTGAATTTATGTCACCAAGCTTTCACGGCGAGTTTCAGAGCACCTGCTTGGAGCTCCTTTTCCTTGCTCTGGCGCTTGCTCTGGCTGCATCTAGGGTGAGACCGGCTCTTTCTCCCTTGCTTTGTGTTCTTGCGTTTGCCCATCTTGCCCTGAGCGGCTTGCGCAACGAGCCGGTCTTCGTCATCGTCGCTCTACCTTTTATCGCCAGAACTTTTGCCAGTGCTTCCCCGGTCGATTCTTTCAGGGAGGCAGGTTCGCCTTCAGGAGGTCTGGTAGCGCGTGTCAAAGAGTGTTGGATTGCTGCCGGGAAGAATTTTGACGAAGTGGAGGCAATCTGCCGCCTGCACGCAATTCCTCTTACGGTGGTGCTTTTTCTTGTCGTGTCCTGCTTCTTTGATGGGAAGGTCCTCGGGCGCACAGTTGTCTCTTCTTCCTTTGATGAAAGGTCTAAGCCGACTGCCACCCTGGAATATATCCGGCGGGAGAAGCTGCCCTGGGCTCATGGCTTCAACTTCGACAACTGGGGCGGTTATATACGTTATGTCAGCGGTGAGCGCGTCTTCATAGATGATCGCTCCGATTTCTATGGCGAGCCCTTTTATCTGGAATATGGGCAGGTATCTTTGCTGGAGCCTGGTTGGCAGCATGTGCTGGACAAGTACAAAATCCAGTGGGTTCTTTTCCCGACCAACAGTAAACTGGCATGCCGCCTTAAAGAAGAGCCTGGCTGGAAACTGGTTGATCAAGACAGTGCCGCCAGTCTTTTCCTTCGTTGCCCTTCCAAATGAGCGGTCAGGCTCCATGGTCTAATTCCTATTTATGTGCCGGCAGTTGGCCCACGTGCCCTGAATTTGAAGTCAGAGTCATTTCTCTTGCCCGGTGCTGTGCCGTGAGATCTCCTTGATGCGGCGGTCATAAGCCTGGGCTTCGGCTGTTCTGTTGCGTTCCTGGTAGAAAGTTTGGATGCGGCGCAGCATTCTTAAAAGACGCGGGTCTGAGGATCCCCAGAGCTTCTGCCTTATGGAAAGCGCTTCCAGATATGACTGCTCGGCCCGGGCAGAGTTTTTTTCACTTTCGAAAAGTATGCCCAGGCAAGTCAAAACTTCGGCGGCATCGGCATCTTTGTCGCGGCCTAACCGGCGGTAGATGCCAAGTGCCCTGTTGAAGTGCTCTTCGGCAATTCTGTCCTTCTTTTGCAAGAAATCCAGCGTTGCCAGTGCCTTCAAAGTGTCGCCGAGATCGCCATTGTCCCCGCCTGGTGACTTTGCCTGCCTTGAGAGAGCCTGGTTGTAAAAATTCTCGGCAAGGGCATATTGTCCCTGTCTCTGGCTCACCATGCCGAGGCTCGTGAGAATCTGTCCGATCTCGCTTTCATCTTGGTCCTCAAGCGGGCTCTTTTGCCTGAGGGAAAGAGCCCGCTTGAGGAGCTGCTCGGCGCTGGATAGATTTCCTTTGTGACATTCTATCTTGGCCAGTTGCAGGAGGCTTGTCGGCAGGTCGCCCTGGCGCTCGGGAGGGAGCGACTCTCTCAAGGAAAGCGCCTGTCTGGCCAGGCTTTCTGCTTCCTGATATTTGCCGAGGGCTGAGTCAATCATAGATAAATTGCTCAGGCTCTCGGACAGAAGAGAACTGTCAGAGGGGCTATTGCGCCGGATGGACAGGGCTTGTCTTGCCGCTGTCTCGGCTTTTGTGTAATTGTCTTGAGCAAAATAGCACAGGGCAAGGTCATTGAGGCTGAGCGCCAGCTTGTCTTCTTTCAGCAGGCTTGCTTGCCTGACAGCAAGCAAGCCGCTTGCTTCGGCATCGGCCCAGCGACCTTGCGACAGAGCTTCTTGAACCGCCTGCCGGTGGCGCTGCCAGGATGTCTCTTGCGATCTTACGGCAGCAGTATCCACTAGCTTTGAGAAAAAGAGCCCGCCAAGGCACGCAAACAGTGTCCCGCCAAAAAAAAGCCAGGGGTGCCGGCGTAAAGCCGTCAGGAGAGCCAGAGGCTTTCCGACCACGGGTTTTAGATTCACTTTTTGACCGGAGACAGCTTCTGCTTGAATCGGTACTGACTGCCTTGTGCCTGGATCTAAGGACAGGTTGTCGAGTATTGCTTTGAGGTCGTCCCGCAACTTGTCCATTGACTGGTATCGCTGCAGGGGATCTTTAGCCAGACAACTTTCCACCAGTGACTTGAGAGCTTTCGGGATAGTTATGTCCGGGCGCACTTTATCCATGGGTGCCGGTGGCTCGAGTATTTGCTTGCGAATGATATCGAAGGCGGTATCGCCGGCGAAGAGCGGATTGCCGGTAATTGCTTCATACATGACCGAGCCCAGGGCATAAATGTCGGATCGCCCGTCCAGAGGCTTGCCCATCGCCTGTTCCGGGCTCACATAAAGAGGCGTGCCGAAGACCTCGCCTGTATTGGTCAGGTGCAAAGAAGGGCTGTCGGCAGTGCTTTGCATTTTTGCGATGCCGAAATCGACTATTTTAACGACATCTTTGTCTCCCTCTCTTTCGAGAATGATTATATTGCTCGGCTTTATGTCGCGATGGATCACGCCCTGGGCGTGAGTGTATGCCAGCGCATCGGCAACCTGGAAAAAGATTTTCACTGCACGCCCAAGGGCGATTTGCCCCTCCTGATCGAGAATATCGGACAGGCTCCGCCCTTCCAGGTAGTCCATGATGATGTAAGGCACTGCCTGGTCCGTTACACCGAAATCCAGAACTCCGACGATGTTGGGGTGGTCGAGGGAGCCGGCTGTCTTGGCTTCTCGCTGGAATCGTTTGAATGTTTGCGGGTCGGAAACAAGGTGAGACTTGAGCAATTTGATGGCGACAGCTTTGCTGAGCGGCTCATAAATGCCTTTATAGACGACGCTCATGGCGCCGGATCCAATGCGGGCAAGTATCCGGTAGTGCCTCGGAAGGGCAGTTCCAACCAGCGGATCGTCTATGCGGACACTTAGAGCGCTTCCATCGTTGGGGCACACTGATGTACCCGGCGGAAAGTCATTGCCGCAGTGACGACAGGTTTCTTGGAACTCTTGTCTGGCTGTGTTGCTTGAGTCCACAGAGCCCCTCAATGGAAGGAGGCTTGTAAGCCGCCTCTGGCAGAAGCTTGAAAGAGATCCCCCTCAGGACTCTTACCCTTGGCTGCGACCACTTTATCAAATTACAAAGTCAGGTTTGATGTTCCATGTCGAAGTAGCCGTCTTTTTCCGAACGGAAGCGCCGCGTCATAATTGTCCAGCCAAGCTCGCTCAGGGCATCATCGACTGAGCAGCGCATACGCTGGCTGTAATTAAAGGCTATGATTGCCTGTTCTTCCTTGAGAACGCCTGTTTGCAGCAAGGTCTGGCAGCGGAGGGCAGCATGCAGAGCCGCTTCGTCCAGAAGTCCCGTTGCCAGCAAAATTTTGCCGAAAAGGGTGGAATTCTCCACGCAAACTTTTAGTGCCGACTGGATATCTTCCTCGGTTATCGAGCCGACCAGCTTGAGAAATTCGCTAAGACGCATGGCCGGTCTGGGTTCCGGCTTCGAGGCGCCGAATTCGGAGACTGCCGACTCGAGCGACATGTGCTCCCTGTGCATCAGGCTGAGGACTTTGCCCGTGTCCATCGGCGAGAGCGTGCCGTTGTCCACCATTTCTTGAAGGCGCAAAGCAGCGTCCAGAAGCTCCTGTGAGATCAAACTGGCTCCAGTCAACACCTGCCCCAGCGGTAGCGCCTGCACAAGTCCGACTTCGAGGGCATTGAGCACGTCTATCTCATTGACAAGCCCGCCAAGAACCAGCATCTCGCCAAGCCGTATTGTCGCTTTCGACGGTTGCTTGTAAAGTCCCTGCTCAGCCAGGCTAGTCTCCAGGCTGACCTGCCGGCGGTGCGCTGACTTGAGCCCCTGAACAGCTTGCTCGCGGGTAATCTTTCCATCGCGGATCATCACCTGAGCGTTAAGCGTTGCATGCAAAAGAGTCTCCGGAAGGTGCGATGTATGCACAAGAACTCTTCCCAGGGGCAACCCCGTCTCGGCAGAAGATCGCAGAGCCGTCTCGAGCACTTTCTTGCTTACTATCCCCGACTCGATGAGGAGGTCACCCAGCTTTTGCAATGGCATGGAATCCGGTTGTACCCAGCCGGCTTTGCTAAGAGCCTCTTCGAAAGGGAGATCGTGATGATAAACCAGACGCAAGGCACTGGCGGCTGCTTCTTCTGTGAGTATCTGGTCGCGGATCATTGATTGGGACTGAATGACTGCCTGAAACTGGGCGTTTGTGACGAAACCAGACATGACAAGTATCTTTCCGAGTGGCAGCCCAAGGTCAGAGGCCACCTGCGTGGCTTCTTCCAGATCTTCGTCTTTGATCAACCCGCTTGCAAGAAGCAGGTCTCCGATGCGAATGGGCGGTTTTCCTGTGGTCATCTGGTCTCCTTGTTACCTTTGCAGCCCGATTGTCAGGTCTGGTCGCAAGATGATTATCGACTATTGTATTCAGGCAATCATGAAAAAGGAGCCTGAGCCCGGGCGGCTTGTCAGGAAGGATCGAGCCAGTTTACTTCAGTTGCACAATCCTCATTGTATTCCTGAGTTTTGATTTGCACATCTGTCTGGTGGCAGGAGGGGCACGGACCCAACGATCGTTTATCATGAACTGGGACCGTTTTGACAAATATTGCTTTGTGGAACATCAACCCATGAGTCGACGGTGTCTAAGATGAATAGTTCTGTGTGGCCACTATTGTCAGGGGATAGGCTGAGCTATGGATGTACTGCTGGAAGGGACAATCGGCGACGGATGCGACATGGTGGGGATTCTCCAGTCGGTTCTTTCTCATACAGGCGATGCCAAAGCTCTCCTGCGCATTACCTCCAATCCTGTGGCAGTTAACGGGCGCCTGGCAATAAACTCTAGTGGATATATCGTCGGCGCGCGTGAGGCAAACGGTGACACAGGATATGCAGCTATCAAGAAGCTCTTGTCCGTAAGGAACGGGAGCTTTGCCCTCCTTTCGGCTGACTCGGATGAGTTTGCCAAGATAAAACAGAATATTTATGTGCGAATCGACCGTTTGCTAAGCCATATCTCCAGCATCGACACTCTGACGGACGGAATTTTCGAGAGCTGGGGACGAAGCGATCGCGAGTTAGAGGCTGAAGCGCTCAAACAGGACCAGGAAGGCGAGAATACTGCTGATGATTCAGGCGCAGGCGCTGTTCTTGCTGCTGAGGCTCTTGCCTGCTCCAAATATGTATCGTCCATGCCGGCAAAACCCGAGCGATTTGCTAAATTACAGAAGTGGGAAAAGAACAGCGAACGGTTTGTCGGTGTCTTCTACTGGTTGGCTTTTGTGGTAATTGCCGCCGGGGCGGCTTTCTGGGTGCTGTGTCCGCATTGAGCCCCACTTTCGGGAAGAAGAGTGCTGCGCTGACATACACAGCAGACGAGCCGGCTCCTCCAGCACAAGAGGGCAAGTGGTGTTAAGAGCTTTCAATGAGCCCGGGGGAACTGTTTCATGACTTCTGATTCGGCAAAGAGTCAAGGCTCTGACACAAGCCCGGACGAGGCGCTCAAGTTGTCCGACAAGTATGTGCGCGATGCCGAAGACCACTATCGCAGCAAGAATTATCAACTTGCCGAGTGGTTCTATTTGCAGGCTTTGAAAATCAAGGAGCCGCTGCTCGGAGCAGATCACGGCGATGTGCGTTACCTTCAGAATATGCTCAATCGCCTTTCCGAGCAAAAAAAACAGCCGCCTCTTTTCTCTGGTGCCGGGGCAACAGCTTCTGCCGATTTAGGCTCAGTCGTGTTGCCAGCCGCAGGCGGCAGCCCCGGAGCGTCGCTTCCAGCAGACTCTGCGGTGCTGGCGCTCGATAATCTAGCCGTCAGGAAGGACGCAGATGCAGTGTCTCAATCTGGTGCCACCGCATATGATACTGCAGGCGTTTTGTCTTCGCAAACGACCGGACAGCCGGACGAGAGCGCCGAGCCATCCTTGCAGCTTGCAGAAGAGAGCATCGAAACTGGGGGCATGCGAAAGTGTCCCTATTGTGCCGAGTCGATAAAGTTCGAGGCGATCATGTGTCGCTTCTGCCAGCGGGATTTGCGGGGACCTGTCCCTGAATATTCTCAGGGCCCGGGCTTTGGAGCTGGTTGGCTCGGACAGCAATCATCGGCGCCGCGCAAGCCGAAAGACCCCTATGAAATGTTTATCCGCAGTCTTTTTATACCTGGTTTCGGTCAGATAATGCTCGGGCAGGTGTCAAAAGGGGCGGCGCTCTTTTTTGGAGCATTCGCCTTGGCGTTCATGGCCGGAATACAGGCTGTCCTTCTTGTCGGCATAGCATCAGCTTTTGATGCTTACAGAATCGCCTGCAAAATAAAGCAAGGCAAATCCCCGGGGAAGTGGGAATGGTTTTGAGCGTTTTTAAGGTTCTTGAAGAATGACCACTTTGCCTCTGGAGCGGTGTCTATGAGAATCTTGATCGCACTTTTCTGCTGCGCGATGGCTGCCTCTGCCGCCTGTGCCGAAGAATTGAAAGGGCACGTGCAAAGCAAGGGCGCTCAGCGCGTGCAAAGGCCCTTGACCGGGGTGGTCAAACGAGGCGCGGCTCTGCCCGAGAGCCCTGGTACTGCCTCTCACAATGCCCCAGGCGGTATAGCTGTTGAGCAGTTTCAACTGCCAGGCAAGACGGATGCAGGCGGGGCAAGTCTCTCAGGCTCTTCCTCTCAGACGCAAGTTAATGCAGGCACTACTTCTTCCGCCGGCTCAGGCAGTGCTGAGACTGTGAGAGTCGATCCGCCGCCGCCAGTGTTGCCGGTGGCGCCGCTGCCGCCCTTGTTCCCATCGGGCACGAGCACATCTGGAGCTCCCCCTGTGCATCCAGGCTCAGGCGGACAGGGAGGCTCGCCGCCAGCTCGTTATGACTTTACTCCAACAAGAAGCGATAAGCTGGTTACGGTCAGGGTGAGATGCTACAACAGTCAAAACAACTGGGAGTCCGTCTGGGAAGCCTTCCATATGGCTAATTTGATGTTGAAGAAATGCTCCAATGTCACCATTCTTCTGGATATCGAGGCTGTAAATGCGGCTAACCGGCACGATATGAAAGAGTATCAATTGCACAGGCAGTCCACTGAGAAAATGATCCCCATGCAGAGGCTCTTGCGTGAGTTCATCGACGCTGGCGGCAAAGTGTACGCCTCCGAGCGCTGGGCGAAGTTCTGGGGAGTTGCCGGGGGCTCTTATCCGTCATTGACACCAGGCGTAGAACTTCTCCCGGACGAGGAGATGGCCGACAAATATATAGAGAGCGCTGGCAGCATCATAGACTACTGATAGCACTGAAAGCAGATTGCCTTTTAGCTGGACAAGACAAATTCAGCGAGGTTTGATTAAATCTTGCGCCGGGCCTGATTTATCCAGCAGAGTGCAAGCATATCCATGTTCGAGCCCTGGTGCCCTTACTACTGCATATCCGAAAGGCATATGATTGTGCCTTGTAACTGGCTGTTGGTGCCGGTTTTTGGGCTTTGCAAAAGCCCTCTTATGCACTATAGTTTGGCTATCCGGCTTGAGGCACCTCGCGCATATGCGAGGGCCCGTGTTTATGCCGTTTTGTATCACGAGGTATTTGTGAATGCCCAAGAAAGTTTTGATTGCTCTTCCCCAGGCGATGCTTGAAGAAGTGGATTTTGTTGCCCAGTGCGAGCATCGCACGCGCTCAGATCTGGTGCGTGAAGCCCTCCGCCGTTACATCGATAATTTCAAGCGCAGCCAGGGGGCTCATCTTGCTGTGACTACGTTTGAAACCAATCAGGCGATGAAGACCCAGCCCTGACAGAAGACAGGACTGAGTCATCTCTCACTAACTGGCGGTCCGGCAGGCAAGCAACCACATTCCATCAGAGGATGTGTTGCTGGCAGCCGGATCGCTCTTTTTTGTCTCAATTGTCGGGACAGGCTTCGTGATCCTCACATTGCCTGTCCAGTGGGACCACCACTATTCTAAGTGAGGGTTGGTTCAGGTGTCTTTGCTGGCTGATGGGTAATCTCGAGAGAAACGAGCGCGCTTCCTCACAGGACGTCGGCAATCTAGCCGATGTTCGTGCTTTCATTGGATTGGAGGCTCAGGACCCGGGAGCCCCTCAGTCTGAGGAGGACTTCGACAACCTTAAGGATGTGAGATCTTATATCGGTGGCTCCTTTGCTCGAAGGCAGGCTCAAGCCTCCGACAGACCGGAGGCAGAAGAAGGCGACGATACTTCGGCTATTGGAAGTACCGGAGAGATCAAGATGGCGAATCCTGGTGATATGCTGCCTGCCGAGCGCAGCCGGGTAGGAGCAGTCGACGAGCGCACCGAAATCAGGCTTAAGTGGGGCGACACTTTCTGGCAGCTGGCTGAAGAGAAATATGGCGGACGTCATCCGATTGAGGCAATTTATGAAGCCAACGGACTGACGCCGACCATTGTCGAGAAAAACGGCAAGAAAGAAATGATCTCGCCAATCTATTTTGCCGACAAAGTTTATGTCTTACCGGCCGAAAGTGAGATTGCCGATCTCAGACGGCGCTTCTTCCAGCGCATGGAAGGCGGAGCCAACCCAGTCCCGGCTCCTGAGCCTTCAGTTCCGGCGGTGCCTGCCCGGCAAGATAACTATAGCTTCGACGGCGACCCGGACTTAAGGCCTCTCGAGGGGAGCGATGGCAATAGTTCTGGTGGCAACAATAAGCCCGGCAGTCAAAGCGACGGCACTGGGCTGCCGCCTGTCAAAACGCCCCAGCAGCCTGGCGAGGGAAATCTTCCTGGAGCCAATAAGGGTGATCCTGCTGACCCGCCCAAGCCGGAGAAAGGGGATATTCCGCCTTCCCCACCTGCCCAGCCTGTTGATCCAGGCAACGGCAAAGGACAGCCCACTAACCCAGATGGCTCAGGCAAACCGCCTCAGGCAGCAGGCGTAGATCTTGAAGCTCTAGCTCAGCAGCTGGCTGTCCAGCACGATCAGCTTGCTGCGACTTTTAAGAAGGAAGTTCAAGGCGGCGGTGCCATTGGTAAATTATTCGATGCGGGTAAGAACACAATCGGCACCAGCGCCAGGGAAAGATCCTGGTTCGAGCCGGGAGCTCTCTGGTCGCACGTTTTCGATAGTGATGCAGGCTCCAGGTCGACAGAGTCATCGCTGGCGGATGAACAGAAGAAGATTGAAGAGCTGAAGTCCGCTGCCAAGGCTCACAATGTGAAACGCTATTGCGAGCTGTTTCAAGAGTTGACCGGGCAGACATTCGACCAGGGCAAGACAGTCTCGGCAAGTCTCAAAGAGAGTGCTGCAGTCGGGCGGTATCACGATTCGCAGTCAGCAGGGGTGGAGACGATTGCCGATCTCGGCGCGGCTGTGGTGGCCGGATTGAGCTTGAAAGCTCAGGGCGGCAGGGGCGCCTCAGCGCTTGCTTTGCGTCTGGCCGGCGGGGCCGCCATTGGCGGCGCAACCAAAGCAGGTTTGAAGCAACTTGATGGACAATATGCCAGCTTGCCCAGAGATTTCTTGACCGGAAGCATAATGGGAGCGTCTGTGCTTGGCGGCGAGCTGGCGGGCTCGGCTGTGAGCAAGGCCATTGGCAGCCGGTATGGACTGACTGTGACCGGCGATGTGCTCACAGCGCGCATTGAGACTCAGGGCACAGGACTGGGAATCCGCCTGCTGAGCGCTTCTGCCAAGTCCGGCACAGCCGGGTCCGTATTCGGGGCCATTGAAAGTCCCGGACGTGAAATAGTCAATGCCACTGCCGACGGGCGTAAGCTGAGCCTGTCTGATCTTGCTGGCAAGAGCCTGCAGGGGGCCGGATTCGGATTTCTTGGCGGCACCTTGCTCGGCTTTACTGCCGACGGGCTTGCTGACGGCTTCAAGCGCCTCCGTCCTTCTGTCCCGCGCTCTCAGGCGCCGCCGGAGGTTAACGGTGTCCCTTTGCCCAAAACTGGTGTCACGACACTCGATGATGCAGGCAAGATGCTCGGTCAGGAGCCGGGCGCTCTGGCTCAGAAGGCGGCCAGCGATCCTTATGGAGCTGTCTCAGACGCAGTGGCTCTTTATGAGAAGACCGGACTGAACATCAAGAAGGTCGATGCGCTTAGTGGAACTCCTGCCGTCCCGGCTCAATTTGCTGAAGCTCTCGGCACTGTTCAGACTGTCGATGTGCTGACAGCCGAGGCCCCTATGTCCCTTTCTAAGAAAGTAGGTGTCGTGAAATCTACCGATGCCTATCTTGCCGCCAATCAAGAAAAGGTCGGTGCCTCTCTGGAGCGTATCAGAGCGGATAGCAACTACCAGGAAGTAGTGCGCTTGAAGGCGGAGCAGCATGGGGCTGAGGCTGCCCGGGCTTTCGAAGATCATATCCAGTCAGGATTCAATCGCGATCTGAAAGTCGGTGTTTCCGTAGCCAGGGTCAACAGCCCTTCCCTGGCTGAAGCAGATGCGCTCGCTGGCGTTCAGAGCAAGACCGAGTCGCTTTATTTGCAGAAGGCAGCCGACTTCTTCAAAGACATGACCGATCCAGGACAGAGGGCTCGTCTCAACGATTTGGTCGACGAGATCTTTTCCAAATTCACGCCTCAACCCATCAGCCGGGCCGAGCTGGGGCAAATGCTCGACAGCTTTGAGGGGCAGGACCGAGCCCTGGCACAGTCCATTCTCGAGAAGTCCGCCGCCAATGCCTCCGACGTCGGGGTGAAGATCAAATTGCAAGCCTTGCGGGCTGAACTCGAACATGCAGGTGGTCAGAGCGTTCCCGGTCAGGTATACACTCTGGCGCCGGACAGCTCGGGCAACATGATTGGTTATCTCTATCGCAAGAGCAACAGCATGTCGATGGAAATTCACAACATCGATCATCTTGCCGAGCAGATGAAATATGGCGCACCAAGTTCAATCGTCATTTTCGATGATCTCTCGACAGTGTCTTTGACAGCGCAACAAAAGGAATTGCTGTCCAAGATACCGAGGGTTTATGCAGTCGATCTAAATGCCTTTGACAAAGGCATCAACGCAATCGATCTTGCGCGCGGACCGCAGGCAACGGCGGCGAAATTGTCGAGCCTGGTCGCCGAGGCTCGCAGCATTGCCAGACAGAACCCGGGGCTTCTACCGAGCGGGGTAGCTTCAGACCTGCTCGACGGTGCTGTCGACAGAGCAGCTTCCCAGGTGGGTCCCAACGTCAAAGTCATTCGCTCGGTCGGCTCGTATCATGCAGCCAATTTACCGTCTGCTGCCGAGCTTGGACAGATGCCCCCGCTCGACGCCCTGTACAGGCAGATGATTGTGCCCAAGGCGAGCAAGGAGGAGATTGCTTCTTTCCTCTCCAAATACGCCGGTGAAGAACGTGAAGTTGCTGCACGCATGCTCGCTGACGGTGCCGTCCACAATTCCTTTCCCCAAATGGTCGCCAAGGCTACCGCTGTCCACAACGAGGTCCAGGAAATATTGAGGAAAAGCGGCATCAGCACTGCCGATCTCCGTCTTGTTGTCGACAAAGATCCCGGCGGCAGTACTCATCTCATCAGCTATCTCTATGGACGAGTCAATGATCTTTCGCCGGAGAACTTCATTTCAGCCGGCGAACTTAACAAGATGATTTCATCAGGCGCCGCCAGGGGCAAGGCTGTAGCCTACTTCGACGACACAATTTATTCGGGATCTCAAACGACCGGCATGCTTGAAGGCAATATCTCCAGTTTTATGCCTTTCAATAAAGTGATCGTCGGCAGTCTCGGAGCTTACGAGAAGGGTCTCAATTCAATCGGCGGCACGCACCTGGCCAAAATCGGCAAAGTGTCAGTCGCCACAGCTCAGCGACACCATCCCTTCTATTCTTCCGCCAACCCATTCTTCGCCCGGCTCAACAGCCAGACGCGCTCGCTTGCGCAGAACATTGGCGGCTCAGGCGGTTTCGGCAATGTTCAGGGATCGCTTATCTGGTCGTACATGTACCCGGACAACAATCTGGAGTTCTTTGGCAGCAAGTTTGCCGGTGGTGTTCTGCGCTTGCCTGGACCTTGAGAGCAGGCAGGTGATTTTGGCAGAAATAGGCAAAATACTTGCGGGAAACCGGGGGTAAGGCATTGTCTGCCGACCCGTGGGCATATATATTCTTTTGTAAGGGCTCGGTATCGGTAAACTGCGGGATGTCACACGAATATTTCGGGTCGAGATATGACGATATTGCCGATTCTGGCGGGCTTCCAGGCGCGTTGAGCGCTGAGTTCTATTCCAGCTCCGCAGGCGACAGCTACACCCATATCCGTATGTCCCCGTCAAGCCTGGCTAACGTATACGGCGACGGCTATCTGGATCTCGGGCGAGACAATTATCTGCTCTACGGCTCCGGTTCACAGAATTACCGTTACGACGATGATGCCTACCACAGCTCTGACGGCTGGCGCACCGGTGGCTATACGGACAACTCTTATCGGCGCTTCTATACCGAGGATGATTTCGACAGAAGCCGCTCTAACCTCGATTATGACCTGTATATATATGGGCTGCCGAGTGGCAATCGTCGCTATTACCCCGATGACCGGTATTACGGCAACAGCGGCAATGACCGGTATTATGGCGATGACCGGTATTACGGTGACAATGGCAATGGCCGGTACTATGGCGAAGACCGGTATTATGGCAACAGCGGCAATGACCGGTATTACGGCGACGACCGATATGGCCGATATTATGGCGATGATCGGTATTACGGCAACAATGGCAATGGCCGGTATTACGGCGACGACCGGTATTATGGCAACAATGGCAATGGTCGCTATTATGGCGACGACCGGTACGACCAGTATCGTCGCAACAACGGCGACGGTGGCAATTTCGACAATGACCTGTTCATATACGGCTATCCGAGCCGTAACCGGCGCCCAGATTCGCGCGAGCAGTACGACCGCAACCAGCAGAATCGCAGCTATGAACAGTATGACCGGTATCATCAGGACCACAGATACGATCAGTTTCGAGGGCAAGCTCAGCCAGGGCGTGGACAGAATTATCTTCAGCCCGGGCAGCACGCGCCCTACACGCGCGACGACTGGTATCATCGTTTCGACAGGGACCGGCATGACCCGAGCCACCGCAGCGATTACCAGCGGAGGCAAGGGAGCAACATCTGGACACCCCGCGACTTCCGAGGGAGCCAGCATCCACAGTATGATGGCGGACAGGGTCGTAACTATTATGACCAAAGTCAGCGACATAACCGGTATGATGGCGGACAGAGTCGTAACTATTACGGCAACGGGCAGCGACATAACCGGTATGATGGCGGACAGGGCCGTAACTATTACGACAATCGCCAGAGTCGCAATTATTATGACGGTCGCCGCCAGGAACACGGGGACGCATCCAGGCAATACCAGCGTCATGGCCGTTATGAATCAGGATCGTCCAGAGAGGATCTCAATCGTCTTTCTTACACACTCAGGGAAATGGTCGGGCGCCCGATCACGCATTTCGATCGCAGCGTGACACCAGATCTCGGCTGTGCTCGCTTCGTCAGTGCGGCGCTTAATCGCGCGTATGGGCTTCCGATTCACGATGCCAGCGTGCCGGAGTTGGAACGCTCTTTGCTGCGCAATGGCTATGTGGCTGTCCGTGCCGAACAGGCTCAGGCTGGCGACGTTATTATCGCCAAGCGCGGCGCCGGCAGGCACGGGCACGCGGCGATTTATCTCGGCGGGGACAAGGTTGCTAACAACAACAGTAACAAGGGTTTAATTTCAATCGACAACGCCAGCAAGTTCAACAGCCCTAGCTATGTGTCGGTTGTTGCTTACCGCAGAGTCACCTGAGCCCGGTCTCAAAAAGCTCTTTTGCTGGTTGCTACCAGCCCCAGCCCATGTATTTCAGACCTTTGTCGAGTGACATGCCACGGGGATTGGCGAAGCGGAGTGCTTCCATGGCCAGGTTCTCGCTCACGACATCCTGCTGCATCAACTCCTGGGCTCTTTCGACATTCATATATTGCTGCTGCGTCAGGAATCCGGAGCGCACCAGCACTTGCGCCTGGCTATGCCCGGTCGTCTGGGAAATTTCGCTGACCATTGTCGCTTCTTCCTTCTGAAGCAGCCCGGCTTTCACAAGAAGGTTCGTTGCAGCGGCGGCAGATGTATGGACTTTCTGGAAGTCGTAGATGCGGGCGCCTTTAAGGGGAAATGTGGGAGTCGAAGACGATCTTGAGTATGCGCGGTTGTTCATGGCTGATTCTCCGATTGCGGGATATGCGGAGTGTGCGCCCGGGAAGTCTGGCTTCAGCGATTCTGAGAAGTGGGGTAGTAACTGCACCGGGATTCGTCAACTTTAGTGGACAAAGGTTGCAGATGTGTATCACCGATATTGCAATTTTGTGACATGAGGTTAAAAATGGGCATCTCTCATAGCAGTTGCTTGATTTCAACATCGGCAACAGCGGAAGTTCCGGCAGGCAGCCCTTGCTGAATGAAGTCGCAATACCATTTCGGGATGTGGACCCGGCGATCGCTCAGATACAGGAAGAGCGGAGCGACATGCACGCTCGTGAATATTTTCTTTAAACGGTGATATTCCTGTTCAAGCGCGTCTAGCTCGTCTTTTATGGCATAGCGCGGGGCGTGCGACTGGATGAACCCCTCGGCTGCAGCCCGGCTCCAGCCCTGGGCGACGTATGCCTCGATCATTGCCTCCTTGTGGTGGGCGATCTTGGTCATGCCGCAGTCGTTATGAGCAACGAGCAAAATGTTCTTGACGCCGCGGGCAAGAACATAGCCTACGGCAAACTCGGACCCGATCAAGCGCCCGCCGGCTGTACGGATGACATAGGCATAATTGTTTGGCACTGGTAGAGAATAGCGAAATTCAATACAGGTTGAGATCAGAACTTGCGGCTCGGGATGTGGAAAAAGCGGGTAGCCGAAATTCTGAGCCTGAATGAAGTTCTCGATGGGCGTACCATGCCATCTTGCCGGGATGTTGGCAGATGATTGCAGCTCAACAAGCTTGTCTTTATAGTATGCGTCGCCGCCTGCGCCTAACCAGCCTTGCATCGCAGTCTCCCTTGCCAGTGTCGGCTTACAAACATGGACGTGTGTTGTAGGGGCGGATTGCATCCGCCCTGCGTGTGCAATGGGACGGAATTATCTGATGGCATCTGGCGCAAAACGACACTAGCTGGAGCTTGTGCTGGATTCGGCATCGACTGTGTCGTCGCCGCCTGCTCCAGGGTCGGAAGTGCTGTCGGTTGGACCAGATGTGGCTCCGGCGCCGACCGGCTGACGCTCGGCTGCGTCCTGCTGGAGCAGGACCACGACTCCTCGCAAATCGTTCATCAAGCTCTTGATTGTTTCTGCGCCTGCGTCATCTTTGAGTTTCTGACGCAATTCTAACATCAGCTCTTCGGCGCGTTGCTTGTTGCCTGGACGGGCTGCATCGCCCATATCGGTCAGCTGGCGCTCGACGCTGTAGCAGAGGCTGTCGGCTTCGTTGCGCAACTCGGCATGCTCGCGGAAACGCTGATCTTCGGCAGCATGCGCTTCGGCTTCTTTGACAAGCCGTTCGATGTCGTTCTTTGTGAGGTTGGTGCTGGCGGTAATGGTGATTTTCTGCTGCTTGCCGGTTTTCTCTTCGCGAGCTGTCACGTTGAGAATGCCGTTGGCGTCGATGTCAAAGGACACTTCGATGCGCGGGACTGCTCTTGGGGCTGGCGGGATGCCGTCCAGCCGGAAGGTGCCTAGAATCTTGTTGTCCCGGGCCATGGGCCGCTCGCCCTGGTAGACCTGGATGTCGACTGCGTCCTGATTGTCTGCTGCCGTGGAGAAGACTTGCGATTTGTGAGTTGGAATGACGGTGTTCCTTTCAACCAGCTTGGTGAAGACACCACCCATGGTCTCAATGCCCAGCGATAGCGGTGTGACGTCGAGCAAGACGACATCTTTCACTTCGCCGCCCAGTACGCCAGCCTGGATGGCTGCGCCTACTGCTACTACTTCGTCAGGATTGACGCTCTGATTGGGCTCCTTGCCTCCCGTCAGGCTCTTCACCAGAGCCTGAACAGCCGGTATGCGTGTTGAACCGCCTACCAGGACGACTTCATCAAGTTCGTTGTAAGTGAGCTTGGCGTCTCTCAGCGCTTGCTCGAGGGGCGGGCGGCAGCGCTCGATGAGATGCCTCGTCAACTCATTGAAGTTGGCCCTAGTCAGTTTCATTTCCAGGTGCTTGGGACCATCGGCATCGGCGCTGATAAACGGAAGAGATACAGTTGTTTCGATCACGGCCGATAATTCAATCTTGGCTTTCTCCGCCGCTTCAGTCAGGCGCTGCAAAGCCTGCGGATCTTTCCTGAGATCTATGCCTTGTTGCTTTTGAAATTCTTCGGCAACCCAGTTGACCAGACAATGGTCGAAGTCGTCGCCGCCCAGGTGTGTATCGCCGGAAGTGGATTTCACCTCGAAGAGTCCATCGCCCACTTCCAGAATAGAGACATCGAATGTGCCGCCGCCAAGGTCAAAGACAAGGATCGTTTCGTTCTTGCCCTTTTTATCAATGCCATAGGCCAGCGCCGCGGCAGTAGGCTCGTTTATAATCCGCAGTACGTCGAGCCCGGCAATGGTGCCGGCGTTCTTAGTGGACTGCCGCTGTGAATCATTGAAATACGCCGGTACGGTAATGACGGCGCTGGAGACCTTCTCTCCAAGGTACTTCTCAGCGTCATCCTTGAGCTTGCGCAGGATCATGGCCGAGATTTCTTCGGGGGTGTATTCCTTGTTCTGGACGGAAACCTTGCAGCCGCCATCGGAAGTCTCGATAACCTTATAGGAGACAATCTTTCGCTCGCTTTCCACTTCGTTGAAGCGCCGCCCTATGAAGCGCTTGATGGAATACACAGTGTTCTGCGAGTTGAGAACTGCCTGACGCCTGGCGAGCTGTCCGACCAGCCTCTCACCGGATCTGGTGAACGCTACAACCGATGGAGTCGTCCTTCCACCTTCGGCATTGGCAATTACGGTCGGTTTTCCTCCTTCCATAACAGCTACAACCGAATTAGTCGTACCAAGATCGATGCCTACTGACTTGCCCATCTTTGCAACTCCCGTCCTCGTCTAAATTCCAGCTATCAGATCATAGCCTGTTGCCGCTCCTGACAGGGCAAATTTCGCCGAGCAGATGCCGTCGAAAGCGGAGAATGGCCGGCTTGAGGATGTGGCGGACGGTTCGAGGTAGGCAATCTGGCAGGATGCTCGGCGGCTAATGGAGAGTCCCGATGGTTCCGACCGGCTGAAGTAGATCCTGGAAGTAATTCTTTGTTTCTTCTTTCGGATTCAGGTGACTGACTTTTATCTGGGCATCGGCTGTGCCTCTTGAAGACAGCATTTTGCGAAAACGCTCATAGCTTCCAGGCAACAGAGGCTTGATGCTGATAGCTTCGAGCCTCTGAGATTCTCTTTTAGTCTGGTACTCGATGTTTACAAGAGAAAGATGCTTGTCCAGAGTTTGCGCCAGCCTTAGCAGGCAGGCGCATAACCCAGGTTCAGAAACTGGGTCTGCATCCGAGCCTGAACCGAGCTGAGGGGCGTCGAAATAGCTGTTGCCTTCCGGTTCGATCCAGAGTTCGTAGTGAGGCTGTGGCCGGAATTGTGGAACGAGCGTAAAGAAGCGAGCTTTCAGCCCCATCTCTGACAGGGCGGCAGCCATAGCTGTTGTAACCTGCAATTCTGAGAGTTTCTCGCCGGTGAATGAGTGAACATTGCCGCCTTTGTACTGAAATTCCAGCAGCGGAGTTTGATTGTGGAAGCCGACGACTTTGACAACATCGTTAATGTGGTACCTGTATAAGCCGCCTGATGTCGTGAAGAGAATGAAATATTTTTGTCCGGAGGTAAGCTGGTCAGCCAGCAGAGTTTGAGGCGACTCGCCTGCCATCTCTTGTTCGGGAATGAATTCGAAGAAGTGGGAATGAAGAGCCAGCATCTGTTTGTCGGGTCCGATAGAGACTGTCCCGCGCCCTTCGCTGGCACCGTAGCTGATATCACAGATGGGAGTTGATCCGAAAAATTCCGGGAAATCTTGCAGGTAGAACGATGCTGCTGCCTTTGTCCAGCAGGACACAACCTGAAGTTCCGGCCATATCCTGTGCGGCACAAAACTGCCTTCATCTGATAAAGCGGCAAGAAAACGGGCTCGTACCCGGTCTGGTTTCAGAAACGGGCGAAGAGCCTTCTGGCAAGAAGGAGGGAGGACTGAAGGCGGCGTCACGGTGCCATCGAATACATCTTTCACGAGTTCTCTGGCGTGTAGTTTCAAGCGCCTGGACATCAGAGCGATTGTGCTGGGGTTAAGTGTGTAGAAACAGGAGAGTGGCAATGCCAGGGACAGCCTCAGGAGAGTGTAATATCGGCTGTCGTAGTCTTTTAATAGGAACACTTCATACGGTATGGGAGCGATGAATCTTCTTATCAGTTGAGGCTCGCTCAGAAAGAGCGCGCCTGAGATAGCTCCATAAGGTGTGCCGCCTGCCGTGCGTCCCTCTTCTGCTGGCGAGACTATAGAAAGGGTTGTTCCTCTATCTATTTTCGGGAAACATCGCAGCAGATGATAGCCTGAGGCGGTTGACGCCAGGCGAAACTCTTTGAGATAGGCGGCAGTAACCGGTATGAGTTTCGGAGCGCCGGCTGTGCCGCTGGTGGTGGCATACATCAGCGGATCTTCTCCGGTTAGCACGTTGCGATCGCCTGCGACTGCCCTTTCCACATAAGGGCGGAAGCCCTCGTATTCTCTGATTGGCACGGCGCGCCTGTAATCTTCCACTGATTTGATGCTGGCAAAGCCATGCTCGGCTCCGAAAGACGAGCCGGCATTGGTTGAAATAATGCTCATCAACTTTGCCGATTGAGCCTCTCGAGGCTGCTTGCTGCTTTGCTCGAGTCGGTTGACCTCAGCCAGGGCTAGCGCACTGAAGGTCTTGTAAAGAATAGGGCGAATCATCCTTCACCGTTTGCCACAATTCTCAGCTTGCTCCAGGAAAGACAGTTTAGGATTATACTTCCTGCTGCCTGCCTGCCGGGCACGACTATCAGCCGAGCCGAAAGACTTTCATGGCCCTCCTTTCAATCCTCGTTGCTATTTCAGTTATTGTCTGTATCACGCAATCGCTCTCTTTCCGGCGGCTTTGTCATTATGTTGAAGGCGAGCTGGCACGCGAGCCTCAAAGCTACTGCCCTCGTGCGACGGTGATATTGCCTTGTAAGGGGCTGGATCCTGGCTTTAGTGAGAATATTGGCAAGCTTCTTGCCCAGGATTATCAAAATTTCGAAGTGATATTTGCTTTAGCTTCGGAAAGTGACCCGGCATACCCTGTTCTCAAAGAGATATGCGATCGAGCCGGAAGTAGTTCCTGCCGCCTGGTAATTGCCGGTATTAACTTACAGCGCGCTCAGAAAATAAATAATCAGCTCAAGGCCTTGTCCGAAGTCGGGCGCGACACTGAAATCCTTGTTTTCGTTGATTCGGACGTGATCGCCAGAGAAGACTTCTTGCGCTGTCTTATCGCTCCGCTTGCCGATGAGGCTGTTGGAGCTACTACCGGATACAGGTTTTATGTTGCCTCTGAACACAACATCCCGTCTCTTTTGAGATCCCTCTGGAACCGCATGTCGGCATGGGAAATGGCCAGTCCGCAATACGCCTTTGCCTGGGGCGGCGCCATGGCTATTTCCAAATCCGTCTTTGATCGAGCCGGCGTTGCCGAGCAGTGGGACAGAGCTGCCGACGACGATCTCTCCCTGACCGTGGCTGTCAAGCGACTCGGGCTAAGGGTGCATTTCGTGCCCCGCTGTCTTGTGGAAAGTGCCGGGGATGCGGGCGTGTCCGAGATAATCGAATGGACCAATCGCCAGCTCATTCTTACCAAGGTCTATTACCCCAGGCTGTGGCGCAGAGCTATCGCCCGCGCAGCAGTTATGGCGCTCTGGCTAACCTGTCTGTTTGCCAGCGTGCCCGGCCTTCTGGCTGACTTAAACGGGGTCAGTCTCACAGCTTTTCTCAGCGGTCTTTCGGTCATCCCGGTCGAGCTTTTCTTCCTCTGGAGGGCCCGCCATCTCTGGCAGAAAGTTCTTTTTGATCGTGGGCAATATTTGAGAGAGTCTTTCCTGAGCTGCTGTCTTGCTCTGCCGGTGGCTCACCTTATCCTTCCCTGGATGACGCTTTATTCCGTGTTGACCAACCGGATTCACTGGCGTGGAATCACATATGAACTCAAGAGCCCCGTCGAGACGCTCGTCATAAGTTAGGTCCTGTATTACACGGCTGCTGTCGGTTGGCTACGTTCCAGATGCAACTGCAATGTTGTCAAGCGCTTGCTCG
>JAHFBI010000331.1 GCA_023250095.1 Candidatus Melainabacteria bacterium | reverse complement strand
AAGCCTTGGATCCTGGTATTGTTATCCAGACTTTCTAAGAAGCTGTTTTGAATCAGGGGCCGAACATATGAATAAACCAACAAAAAAGGGTGGCGGAAAACAGACAGCAACACTCAATGGCAACGCCGACCTGCATCGCACCAGGATTGATCTGCCAGCCAGAGCAAGAACTCAAATAATTGAACGGCTCAACCAGAGCCTCGCTGATACTCTGGACTTGAAAACCCAGGTCAAGCAAGCACACTGGAACGTCAAAGGGCAGCACTTCTATCAACTTCACCTGCTCTTCGACGAGATTGCCGGAGAACTGGAAGAATATACTGACATGGTTGCCGAGCGCATCACTGCACTGGCTGGCACGGCACTCGGTACGTGCCGCATGGCGGCCGCTGCCAGTCGCTTGCCCGAATACCCGCACAATTTAGCCGACGGCATTGATCTTGTGGCCGCTTTGTCCGACCGCCTGTCCATGTACGGCAAAACGCTCAGAGAGAACATAGAAGACTGCGCCTTGCTGGAAGACGCCGGTACAGCCGATCTCTTCACCGAAATGTCCAGAAACATCGACAAACGGCTCTGGTTCCTCGAAGCCCACTTGCAGGGCTGAGAAATCCAGAGATCTCATGTCAACTTGGCGCGCCTGCGAGCACTGGCAATTTATGCCTGAGCCGGGGTAAAATCTTTGCGCACAATACACTCAAGCTAGCGAGGCTGGTCATGTCGAAGAAAGCAATCTTGCTCGGACTGGACGGTTCCGCACAGTCGCGGTACGCCGCAGAAATTAGCTGGGCAATCGCCAAATCCTCCGACCGCCCTGTCAATGCCCAGCACGTGGTAGACTCCCTTGCCGCCTGGGATTTTCTCGGCTTTGACATCGCCGGCTTTATCGGCAGCGGACCGTATTTTGCCGCTCATGAAACCATGCGGAATTCTCTTTATTCCATCGGGCAGAACCTGGTCGACGTATACAAGACTCTGTCGGAGTCTTCCGGAGTGCCCGGTGAAACTTATCTGGACGAAGGGACTACTATTCGCGAGCTTTGCTGGCGGGCCAAGGACCACGAGCTGGTCATTCTCGGGCACCGCAGCACAGGCATGGGCTCACCTGACGAGGACAAGCGCAAAATCCCCCGACGCTCTGTGGCCGAGACATTGACTCACTACTGCCCGAGACCGCTGCTTATCGTGCAGGACCGCTGCAAGCTCTGGTCGAAAATGCGCATAGTTCTCTCCACCAGCCAGATTCCTTCGACTCTTCTTGAATCCTGCCTCTCCTTCGCTTCTTCCTTGAACATCACCCCGATGCTGCGCTACTTGTTCACCGTCGAGCACGGGCACTCTGGAGAAAACGACCTGACCGCCCCGGACGGATTGCGCGTTGTGACGGATCTCACCAGGCTGGTTCCTTCGCTGTCCCAGGCCAAAATCGAGGTCAAGACCACAAACAACCTGAATAACTACTTGAAAGCCGATGCTGAAGAAGATCAGGACACTTTGCTTGTAGTTCCCGTATCTGACGTTGCCGGCGTAAGGAGAACCTGCTTCGGAACACCGCCGGATGAGATGGTGCGCTATCTGAACCACCCGGCAATTTTGTTCTGGATGGAAGAAAACGAAATCAGCCAGCCGATTGAAAGTAAGGTTTCAAGCTCAGCCCAGTCGTGACAGACCGATACCAGAGCAAGATAACCACGGCACAAGAAGCTGTCGGACATATCAAGTCAGGCGACAGCGTCTACATACACTCCAATGCCGCGGCGCCGCCGTCCTTGATTGACGCTCTGACGGCGCGCACAGGAGATCTGCAAGGCGTAAAAATATATCAGCTGATCACACTCGGAAAAGCGCCTTATGCCGACATCGCCTGCTCCGGGTCTTTTTATGTCCATACTCTATTTATTGGACCCAATACGCGCCAGGCAGTCGCCGAAGGGCGGGCCGATTACACGCCTGTTTTCTTCAGCGAAGCGCCGCGCCTTTTTTACAATGCGACCCTCAAAGTCGATGTCTGCTTGCTCCAATGCTCGCCGCCTGATTCTCACGGCAACATGACCATGGGCGTCTCGCTCGATTGCACTCCTGCCGCCAGATCCCACGCCACTCTGGTGATAGCCGAAGTGAACAGGCATATGCCGCGCACTTTCGGGGACTCCACCATCCACGTAAGCCAGATTGATCATATCGTGGAAAACGATCACCCCTTGCCCGAGCTCACTGCCGAGCAACCAGGCGAAGTCGAACGAGCCATAGGCAAAAATGTCGCCTCGCTCGTGGAAGACGGCGCCACCATCCAGATGGGCATCGGTGCTATACCGAACGCCGTTCTCAACGCCTTGCATGACAAACGCGATCTCGGCGTGCACAGCGAGATGTTTTCTGATGGAGTGCTGACGCTGGTTGAGCAGGGAGTGATTACTAATTCTAAAAAGACTCTCTTGCCTGGAGTTCTGGCAGTAAGCTTTTTGATGGGCTCGAAACATCTCTACGACTTCGTCGACAATAATCCCGCCGTAGAATTGCATCCAAGCGAATTTATCAACGATCCTTACGTAATCGCCCAGAATCATAAAATGACTGCCATAAACTCTGCCATTCAAGTAGATCTCACCGGACAGGTATGCGCAGACTCCCTGGGCTTTGATCTTTATAGCGGTTGCGGCGGTCAAGTGGACTTCATCCGTGGAGCCAGCCGCGCAGACAACGGCAAAGCAATCATAGCGCTCCCCTCGACGGCAAGAGGCGGCTCGGTATCGCGCATCACTGCCAGTCTGGCTGCCGGCGCCGGCGTGGTCACCTCACGCGCCGATGTGCATTTCGTCGTCACTGAATACGGTATCGCCGATCTGCATGGCAAGAACATGAAAGACAGAGTCAAGGCTCTCATCGCCATTGCTCACCCGGCTTTCCGCTCCTGGCTTGAGGAAGAAAGCTCCCGCTTCAAATGGTTGGGTCCTTCAGGTCTGAGTATTGCTGCTCCCTGAGATCGCTCATCCAGGTTCTCTCACATCGGACCAGTGCCGATGTGCGCGCCGGCTTGAATGTGCGGGCTGTGGGTTTCGCTGTCACCAGCAAGCGGCAGTCCATGCAGAGGTGGCAACACCGGCTCTCCTGTCGGGTCTTCTTCATAGCCGACTTCGGTTGTGATGTCGCCTGAGCCCTGGCGAAACTTGGGATGGTTGATTAGCCGGTACTCGAATATGAAAAGCCCGATCAGCGCGGCACAGAACATATAAAAGGCGACCAGCAAGAGGGTGGTTGACTCGACAAACATAACTTTCCTCCCTGTTTTCCCTGAGTGGCATCTGGGGAAAAACCCGGCTTCAAGCCAGCAGGAAAACCGTTTCGGATCTCTTCCGTTCTTCTTAGAGTAAGGACAGCATGCTGACTGGCGTAGCCGTCATAGCTCTAGTCCTTGACAGTAAGATTTCCTCCTTCTTGCCCACAGCTTAACCCAAAGGTTGAATATGTCTCAAAGTCATTCAGGAAGTTGTTCGTTTGATGTTAACCACCATCACCCACTGACTGCAGCGCTATTGTCCCTGGTGCCTGGTCTGGGGCAACTTTACAATGGCGACAGGCGCAAGGGAATTCTCTTCCTTGACGTGACTGTCGTAAATGCCGTTCTGCTCTGGTTGATGCTCTTCACCGAGCCGATGCTCAAGGCAATGAGAGAGCTTTCGGCGGGCTTTCATTGCCGCCCCAATGACTGCGTGGTGGAATCCATCCGCTATGCGCATATAGGGTCGCCAGCCTCGCTGTTGATCATCTTGTTGATTGCCTCTTTTACCTTGTTCGCCGCGCGCGACGCCTATGACAGAGCCTGGAAATCCCGCACCGGGCAGATTTATCCTGGTTTCATCCTTGAACTTTCCGAGGCTTGCAGCGGCTCCTATCTCCTGCACTTCGCCTGCATGCTCTCCCTTTTCATTCTGGCTTTGTTTTTCCTGATCCCCAGGCCGCATGTGACAGAATCAGTGGATATCCAGTTCGTCGATACCCGTGAGAAGCACGAAAAAACGCCACAAACAAAAAATGCCTCTGACCACAATACGGTTGCGCACGGACACAGGGACCTGCGAAAGCACACGATGCTTTCGCAAGCGCAAGGCACTGTCTCGCCTTCTACCCGGTCCGCTCCTGACAATACGCGCCAGAGCTCGGCAAGTACCTCGCCGGCTGCCAGAAGCCAGACAGAAGCAGAACAAAAAACTGGATCGGCTCCTGTAAGGCCTAGCCCTCATGCCCCTGAAAGGACGGCACCATCGCTTCCTCAACCAAAGCCGCTTGAGCCGGCTCTCAATTCAAAAGAACATCTTCAACCTGCCAGGGTGGAGCCGGCGCATCCATCGTCTGCTCCTCAGCCCAGGCCTTTGACCTTGCCGAGCGCTCCTGCCAACGTCTTGCCTGCACATCTTCCCTTGCTATCTATGAATACACCACAAGCTACTGTACCGCCCATGCCAAAAGCGCTCAGGCAAGGCGTCGCCAGCCAGATGCCAGCGCCTGCACCGGTTGCCTCGACTTTTGTCAGGAGCCCGGGGGCAGGACTGCCACTGCCGACAGCACCGTCTGCGCACACCTCCATCCAGCAAGGAGCTCCCGGACCGAAGGCAATTCTGTCGGCGCTGCCCGGTGGCGCACCGGTTATGCCTGCGCCCTCATCCGCTGGCGCAGGTAGCTCCGCAGCTGCCTTGCCACCAGCGCCAGTGCCGGTCGCTCCGTCCAGCCAGGGAAAGTCTGATCTGCCCTCAGTCTTGCCGGTAACTGCTGGCAGCTTCTCTCAAAGATCCTCATCCAGAAATACCGCCACTCAGGGCCCGGAGCCGGTAAAATCAAGCGGCGGGGAGGCAAAGACGCCTGGCAATCAAGGTCTTGCAGTCGGTCCACGCAGCGCAGCGACAAACGATGGACCAACAGGCGGCAAGAGTCATGGCAGGACCGGAAGCCGCTTGCCTGATGGCGACCGCGCCTTGCGCGGTCCAAAAGAAGGCGGCGAGGGGATCAATCCCATACGGGACACGGATAACAGGGCACCCGACCATGACTCAGGGAAGGCTGACTTCAGCCGTTACATGGCCGAACTGCAGCGCCGCATAAAGCGCCACTGGTTCCCCATCCACGGGGCACACTCAAAGCGTGTTGTCGTAATCTTCGCCATCCATACCGACGGCGTGCTCTCTGACCTCAGGCTCAGCCAGTCTTCTGGTAGCCGCGAAGACGACAAGGCAGCTCTCGATGCCGTGACAAACGCCGCTCCTTTCATGTCCTTGCCCGCCCACTCGCCAGAGTCGGTGGATATAGAGTTCACGTTCGACTATAACGTCTTTGGCGGAAGCGGCTCCGGCGGAGCACGCGGCACATTCCGCCAGTTCTAAGAAGACTCGTGAAAGGAGTTATCCTGTCTCCAATTCGCGACAGTCAGCTGGCCCAACGCCAGCGCCACCAGTCTATATTTTCCAGCTCAGCCCCGCCAGAACGCGCAACGGCAGCGTATAGCGCGTACCCTGAAATGGACTGGCCAGATTGATCGG
>JAHFBI010000043.1 GCA_023250095.1 Candidatus Melainabacteria bacterium | reverse complement strand
ACCCCGGGCAACAATACCGCCGGCGGTACCACGCCAGCCGGCATGCATGACGCATAAGGCCTTGCGGCGAGTATCGAAAAGCATTACCGGCACGCAGTCGGCAAAATGCAGCAAGGCACCGTATCCCGGCTGCCCAGTGACAACACCATCATAATCCATCAGCAGCTGAGCTTGGGGCGCTTCCCCACTCAAATGATAGATGTTGGTCGTGTGCTTTTGAGCCGGCACTGTTAGCCGTTGAAAATCTATGGATAAAGCCTCGCATAACTTCTGCCTGTTACTCGAGGCATCCTGGCGGGATTTCTGGCAGTCAAGATGTCTTCCCAGATTGAACCAGTTGAGCGGAGCCGGCGTATCACCGCCCATGCGAGTCGTGAAAGCATGAACTAGCGAAGAAGCGGACTCCGACAAAAGCGGAGAAAATATGACGGTTAGTTGGCCAACTTTTTTGAGGGGCCACTCGTTTTTTCTTAGAGCTTTTTTTTGAAAGGAAGCAGCTTTCAATGCAAGGATAATCCTCCGCAAATATTGATTGACTGACCGGTGATGCCCCTGGCCGCCACCGAAGCAAGGAAGACCACCAGGGCAGCGACTTCCGACGGCTCGATGAATCTCATTTGTGGTACCGAGAAGCAGGCATTGCTAAGCGACTCGGAGGGATCCACTGAATTTAGCTTACACCACTGCGGATCTTCCAGCTGTCCCTTAGCCATTTCCGTGTCGACCCAGCCGGGGCAGACAGCGTTTACCGTGATGCCGTTTCTGGCCACTTCCAGGGACAGAGACTGGGTAAAGCCTATGAGGGCGAATTTCGAAGCAGAATAAGCGCTGCCCCATATCTCGCCGACTTTTCCGGAGACTGAAGATATATTGATGATCCGCCCCCAGTTAAGTTCAATCATGCCGGACAGAACGCGGCGGCTGAGCAGCATGGCACCGGTCACATTCGTTTCCAGAACCTCATTCCAGATCTCGAGCGAATGCCCCTGGACCGGCTCGGTTCTGTAAATGCTGGCATTATTTACAAGGATGTCGACCTGACCGAGCTCCTTTTCCACACAACTGACGAATGACTCGACTTGCTGGGGGCTTCGGATATCGCATGGCTGAACCAGGCACGGGACGCCGAAGCTGGACAGGACCTCTTCAGCGACAGAGAGTGCCGGCTTGCCACGAGAGCAGATTGCCACGGCTGCTCCTGCCGCCGCCAATTCGCACGCGATGGACAGCCCGATGCCGCGGCTGCCTCCTGTCACAAGAGCGACGTGCCCGGAAAGTGTGTTTGATTCAGAATTGTCTGCTGCCACCCGACTCCTCTCTGATTCAATTTAAATTAAAACCTAACTGGTGCAGTTTGACTTCCTTAAGGAGTTATGTATCTCTCAGAAAGCCGGACGGGAACATTGATACACTTTGCTCAGTCTATCCGAGCGTAGATAGTCCCAAGCGGGGGAGATGCTTTTATGAATCCGTTCATCACACCATCCTGCAAGCGCAGCGTTATCGTGGCAGCCCTGATGCTAAGTCAGACGCTCTTGCTGTCACCGGCAGTGGTGCAGGCCGCAGATGGTGCGGTCCGAATTGCTGGGCAGGTTATCTTCGTGAACAAAGCTGGCTCTGGCGGAATGTCCATCGGTGACCGCTCGGAAACAATCCAACGCAACCTTGACAATGCACTCGTTGCTGCCAAGGATAGAAGTCCTTCCTCCGTCAACATCGTCTATGTCAAAGGCATTCCGATGATAACGCTTGGCGGCTATCAAATTGTCACTGTCGATGGGGACAATGCCAAGGCCAATGCGACGACTCCAGCGCTTCTGGCTCAGCGCTGGGCAGATGCTTTGCGGCAATCTCTCAGAGATACGGCCAGTATTGACAGTTATGTTGCTCAGTTGAGCGGAACTTATCAGTCCAGTGCGCCGGCGCCGCTAACGTCAACTACCCCTTCCCAGCCGGTCTACAGCCCACCTGCCGGCAACCAGCTACCGCAACAACCTTACGGCGCTTCTCCGCCCGCTTCCTACAACCCGCCCGGGCAAAATTGGTCGGCCGGAGGCAATATCCCTTATTCTCCATATAACCAGCCGTACGCTGCCCAGCAGCCTGGCAGCTCTTATGACCAGTTCAACCGCAATACATATCCGCCTGCATCCATGCAGCGGGGTCGAGTAGTGTATGCTCCAGCCGGACTTGTGCTACCGGTGACACTGAATACTTCCATCTCGACACAGGTTGCCCAGATGGGCGATTTTATTCAGGCTACGCTTGCACAGCCTGTCAATCTAGGCGATTCAACCATACCTGCAGGATCTGTTTTGATCGGACAGATCTCTGAAGCCAAAGCAGGCGGTTTTATGGGGCGCTCGGGCATGCTCGGCATCAAATTCAACAGACTTCGCACGCCTGATGGAGTGGAAACTCCGATCACTGCACATATCATGGGAGGTATCGGCAAATATACCGAAGTCGGCAGCGACGACAGCGACGTCGTCAGAGGCGAGACCTGGAAGAACAAAGTCGGTCAGGTCGCTCTGAGGGGAGCGATTGGAGCAGGCACCGGTGCTGCCCTCGGCACGGCAATCGGGGCAATCGCCGGACGAGGCGGGCGCGGTGCCGGACGTGGCGCCTGGTCGGGCACGGCCATCGGTGGTGGGCTCGGTGTGGCCGACAGTCTGCTTCTGAGGAAAGGGCGCGATGTCACAATCCATTCAGGCTTGCCGATGCAGGTTCAGCTTGATGCCCCGGTAGCTATATCTGGCGGCGGTACGCCACCTTATACTGGCGCTCTCTAGATCTCCTCAAAAGCAGCTGACTACCCGCTAACGATCATGTGCGTAAAAGCGAGGAGGTCATCCGTCCAAGAAACTCAAGCGATATCGGTTAACTTTCTGGCTTGACCTGTATTCCCATTAGGAGCTGGCTCCAGTGCCTGGTGTCCCGGCCCGACGGTTTATCAAGAGATTAATCATTCAACAGTGGCACCTTGATAACGTTAAGCCTGAGTCCCACCTCGCAGCTGTCAGTCCGAATTGCCAAGAGAATGCAAGGTCCGAAACTGTCATGGGGATAGCCGTGAAATCTTAAGCGATAACGGTTGAGATTTCTGAGTAACACCTTCCTCCATCTGATCGATCTCCGTAGCACCGCAATAGCCAGTTGCTCTATGTGGCGCCAGCATCTCTCAGACGGCACATCTTAACTCAGATGCTTTAGTCTTCTTTCCTTTCATGCACTGTCCCTCAGCCCCACCATAGATTCTCCCAACACATTCCAGTGCAACATTTCTTCAGGCGAGAAGCATGCAGCAACACAGACTTGATCTCTGGCAAACAGGGCTACTTCTTCTTGCCTTTCTTCGTATCTGTGAGAACTTGACCACGCACCTTGGTCGAGGCATTGGGCAAGAGTTCGGCATCGGTGGCTGCCTCTCCTGTGAATTCCTGGCGGAACTCAGCAAGGAATTCATCGCCGGGCTTTATGACAGCTTCCTGGCCCTTAACGGTGGTATCTTCAATCAACCAGCTGCCAGGAATCCCGCTCAAGAATCCCCAGGCTAAACCCTTGAGGCGGCGGTGCCTGACATTGAGTCCCACCGGCTTCATGAAGGCAAACGAGGGATTGGCAGCACCGATGACTCCTAGAGCTACCGGCATGGCACCGAAGCTGAATACACCTGCCGGAGCAAGGGCAAAATTGAGACCTACACGCACGGCTTTGTATTTCAGCTGTTGCGACCACGGTCCGGTTATCTGTCCTTTATGATTTACACCAAGAACCCGACCCTCGCCCTTGTTCTTGACGACCAGCGCTTGCTGCGCGGGTTCCGCCACAAGCGGGATGTGCTCGCCTGCTTCATTGACGATTTCGTCAAAAGCAATACCGAGACAACCGGAGTTACGATACCAGCGGTTGACGCTGACGAGCGAATGAAGAGCGGTCCGTGCCTTCAAACTGTATGTAATATGTCCGGTCACGACCGAGCCTTTCTTGGCTACGAGCCGATCACCTATTTTCAAGTCGTACTTCAACCGTCCCTGAACAGGATCGCCGTCTTTGGCTGTTTTGCTCGTTATCTCAGAGGAGATGACAATGGGGAAGCGTGCGCCTGTCTTGATCTTGGTCTTACCTTCGTCGGTCGGCAGCTCTTCAAATTTGATTGTTTCTTGCTGCTCGACCGTTTCGTCATTATCGATGACTATCGGCCCAGTGCCGGTTGGCTCTGCGCCGACGGGAGCGGGTTTGGCGGCGGGCACCGGCGCCGGTGTCACCAGCACTGGATTTACGGCCAGCCCTGCTGCTCCTGCCGGTACGGCAACTCCCGAGACCTGTTCACTACCTCTCAAAAAGATCCCGGAGGTGGGTGCTTCAAGCGGACGGATGATACTGGTGGCTGTGGCGGGCGGCTCTGAAAGCCCGACGGCGGACTGAGAGCAAGTCTCAGCAGATTTGCCGGACGTTGAAGCGGAGCCACTAGAGAGGGCTTCGGGACACGTGACGCCTGTTCCGGCAGTCGCAGGTGCCGGTGAAACGGGCACCGCGGTAAGCCCGATGCTGGTCTGTTGCCATTCGGCATCAGACCAGGAGAAGGAATTGGCTTGCTGGGACTCTGTCTCCGATTTCCCTGGTTTGGGTGCTTCAACCTGGGCAACCGGCAGCGTCTGTTGCTCGTCCGCCCGTTCTTCCTGCATCGGGGCAGCGCCGGTGACAGCCGGTTGCGCTGCCGTGACCACCGGCTGGGTCACCGCAGGCAACACAGACTTTTCCAGGCGCAGGGAAGGTGGTGCCGCGCATGACCTAGGAGCTTTCTTGCCCTCCCTTGAGCGACTGTGTTGCAGCAAGTGTTCGACTTGCATGATGCTCATGTCCGGAAGCGGAAGACTGTCGTTGAGCAAAGACTGTGTTTTTGCCTGGCAAAACGCTGGTGCAAATAGCGAACCGGCCACAAGCTGAGCTGCCATAGCCACCAGAGCAGCCCTTTTTTGCCCGGACCGGATGGCTCTGATAAATGCTCTGGAAAGGCTTGGCTGTTGGATTTCTTTTCTCATTTCAGGACTTCCCCGGAAAGGCAGTAGCACAAGGTGGATAAATTCAAGATCAAGCCGCGGTGGCAAGAGAAATACACTCGAAGGATGCCTGCGACAGATCTACACTCCTGGTATCGACAATGATGTCAAGCTCGTCAGCGAACGCCGTTTCAACAGACCTAAAGTTATACAGCTTATTTGCACCCTTGACTTCGGCGAAGTATAGGTTTTAAGCACTTTGACGGCCGAATTGTAGTCTTGCCAACGAATCAAAGCCGGAAATTGCCTCCTTCCTAATTGCCCGGTCCGATCAATTGGAAAGCAGCCCACGACCTCGGCGCAGGATCTTTGGACAGAGCAAGCAATTGCGCCTTTCTCAATGATTGGGCCTGATTGAGCCCCATTTGCCTGCCTCTATAAAATTCCACCAGCTCACTGGTTCGCTGAGGATCAGGCTCAATCCAGAGGCTCATGAGGACGTTGCGCACACCGGCATAATTCAAACCACGGCTGAAAACCTGCACGGCGTTGCCCTGATAATCGCGAGCATTGACGGATGTGGCGCTCCAGACGGCCAGGTCGCTGGGAAGTTTCAGCCCGAAAAGACGTCCGGCTGTCATTTTGTCTTTGCCGGCACCTTCGGTGGACCATGGCAGGATCGATGTCATCGGATTGTTCTTCAGAATAGGCATGCTGGCAGCAAAGTGTAGAACGGCATTATTCCTGGCTTGTTCCTCAAGATGCTGCCCTTCGGCCTCCTTACCAATAAGTCTGACCACCTGATCCGGCTCAAAGATACTTGAGATCTGATTGGTCTCATTGCCTTCCCGGGATTCGGCATTATTGTTGTTGGCCGCAACCACAACCGACAGGTCGCCGGAGTAACGGGGAACACTATCAAGCAGCAGGCTCATTGAAGGGGCGAGCGTCAACGTATGGTTCTCGATGAGATACTTTCCCTGCTCGTTAACAAGAGCGGCAAACGGCAGATTGAACAATACTGAATCAGGAATTATGACAACCGTCTGATCTGGATTAGGCGGCAGAACTTTCCTGGCGTTCTCCGCGAGCAGTTCGTTAAAGAGCAGCTGCAATAGGCGTCTTTCGGTCAAACGAGAAGAATCTTCGGACTTGCCTGAAGCAGTAAGTAGTGCCGATACCTGCGCTTGCAGCTCGTCCTTCCCGACAGGCAGTTGTGTTGCCGTGAGACGCCCGCTGCTATCGATTGTGAACATGAGAGTGGAGTGCGTGTTCACCAGATAGTCGATGACAGTAGCCTTGTTGGTCTGCACAACTCTTTCAATCTCAGACATAGTGATCGGCACTGGAGCTATGAGCCTTGCCAGGGCTCGGTTCTCTTCCGACAGATGCCTGAACCGCGCCAGCCAGCTCTGCCAGTCTTTAATGAGTTTGTCAGGACTAACCCCGACTTCCGCGGCATGCAAATGAGCTCTCTGACTGACGAGATCATCGTACATTTCACTATCGGCTGCCTTCACCTCGCCGGAGCGGCGGTGCCACTCGCTGATGAACAATTCCTCCTTGAGTTGCTCGGCTGCCAACAAGCCTTGCTCGTTCAATCCTGCTGCCACGAGCAGCGACACCAGCTCCTGAGCCAACTCTTCACGCCCAGAAGGATAAGTCAGGTGAGCCGGATGAGGGAAACTGCCGGCCTGTGGCGAGCGAAAGAAGGAAAGGGCGCTGAGCAGAGACTCGGTAGCCGGCTGCTGCTCGGCAATTTGAATCCGCGCCAGGTTCGTGTAATCGCGCCAGAGTGCCGAATCATCATTAGCTTTCTGGCTGATTTCAATGCCCTGTCTGAGATACTTCTCGGCTTCGGGAAATTCTTTCAGCCCGAGTGAGACTTCTCCAATTGCCGCATATATCTTGCCCAGCACGGGCGGATTAGCCAGTTTCTTGCCATTGTATTCGGCAAGCGCGTTAAGCAGGTGACTCTTGGCATTGCGCCGCTCGCCAGCACGCGCTTCGGCGGAGGCAAGATTCTGCAAGATGAGGATCGCCAGCTGGTCTTGTTTGGGCGAGACTATTCCCTGCAGATCGAGAGCTTGCTTGAGATACTGTAGCGCCGAGGCATTGTGCCCCTCAGCCGATTCGATTATCCCCAGCGAGTTATATAGCTGCACACGCTGGAAAGCGGTTCCTTCTGTCTTGAGCGTAGCCAAAGCCTTCTCGAAATAGGACTTTGCCTGATCCAGATCACCGGTGGCAGCCAGAACCGAGCCATATCCCTGGTTGACGAGCGCCTGGCCAAGGGCTGTGTTACCAGGAATCTTGAGCTGCAAAATTTCCTCGTAAGTCCTCCTGGCATCCGTAAACTCGCAGAGATTGAACTGACAGTTGCTCACGCACTCGAGAGCAATGGCGATCAATGGTATCTGACCGCTGCTCCTTGCGGCAGAAAGCGCTTTGTTGGCTTGTTCGAGAGCAGCCGTCAGATATCCCGACTGCCCCAACAAAGCAGCGATATTTTTGTGTATATTGACCTGGCGGTCGACATTGCCCGATTGTCCGAAGTAAGTGGCAGCTCCCTCATAAAACTGAATGGCTTCTTTCAAATGCCCGGTCTGCACCCCCAAGCCAGCAGCCAGCATAAGCACGTTCCCGGCTTCGGCCGAATCCTTGGCGCCGAGATCGGAAAAACATTTCATAGCGAGATCCAGCTGCTGAACGGCCCCATAGGCGTTATCCATAGAGAAGTAGACTTGCGCCAGCGCTACTCTGGCTTCTCCGAGCGATTTCTTATCGGCCGACTCGGCGAGAACTTCTATGGCGTTTTCGCCAAGCTCCTTGGCTCTGGGCAACTGGGCCTTGCTTTGATAGAACGTGCACATCGACGTCAGGGCCCGCCCTTCTCCGTCCGAATACTTGATCTCTTTGGAAAGAGCGTACGCATCCTGGAATTTCGTAATCGCTTTGTTGTACTCGTTAGAGGCGGAAAATTTCTTCCCTTCCTCGAGCAATTTGGAAACCTGCTCAATAGTCTCCGGCGTCGCCTGCCTTTCTTGCAAAGCAAAAACTTGTTGCAGGATGTCATCGTTGTTCTTAGGCTTCGTTTCGGCCGCGAACGCTGCACCAGATATGGTGCCAGGTGCCGTCAGCGAGAGTACAAGCAGTGAAACAGCTGCCTGGCGCAACAATAACTTCGAGTTGTGGATTAACATTCAGTCCTTGCCTGGTGGGAACGTGGTCAGAATCTCAATTTTCCAAGCTATTGGTCACAACTTCAACCAACATGGCCAAATCTTAAGGTTGCTAAGAACTTAGCTTGAAGACGACGAGAACGACTTTTTTGGCACCAAGAATGCCGTTATCTCCACATTTCGCAGAGATCCCGCCAGTTAGCAAGACGATATCGTCTTCAATGGGTTATCCTCTCAAGCGTCAGCAGTTGGTGGTATCCATGGCTGGACTGTCTTGTTAAAGATACTGTAAGACTTCACGAAGATAAGCGTCATTAAAGGGTCCAATGAAAAGCCGCGCCGAGTCATTGCAGATAGCCGCTCTCAGAGAGTTCGATATCCTCGTCATCGGGGGCGGAATCGCCGGGGCCGGCGTCGCTCAAAATGCCGCCTCGCGCGGGCTTTCGGTAGTTCTCATCGAAAAAGAGGATTTTGCCCATGGCACATCGAGCCGCACAACCAAGCTGATACATGGCGGACTTAGATATCTCGAGCAGTTCCGCTTCAAACTCACGCGCGAGCTATGTAAGGAGCGGGCGCTTCTGGAGAAGCTGGCGCCGCATCTGGTACGCGATTTCAGTTTCATCATGCCCATGTACGGGAAAAGGGCTTTCTTCAATCTCAAGGCGAGTATGGGGCTGGCTCTTTACGATTTCCTCGCCTGGTCCTCATCCGCCGAGCACCACTGCGAGCACCTCGGTGTCAATGAAGTGCTCACAGCTGCTCCGGCTCTTTCCGGCGGCGACATAGTCGGCGGACTGCGCTTCCATGATTGCATTACCGACGACTCGCGCATGGTGCTATCAGTTATCAAGTCAGCTTGTCAGGAGGGCGCGATCGCCATTAATTATCTGGAAGCAAGCTCTTTCGTCAAAGAAGGAGAGCGGATTGCCGGTGCAGTGTGCCGGGATCGTTATTCGGGGCAAGAACTTACTGTTCGCGCCAGAGTCTGTGTCAATGCCACCGGTGTCTGGAGCGACCAGGTCTGCCAGATGGCTGATGCAGGCTGGAGGCGCCGCGTGGCGCCATCCAAAGGTATCCACATCATAGTACCGCCATCGGCATACGAGACGAACACGGCACTGTTCCTGCCGACTGACGATAACCGCTATGTCTTTGTCGTGCCCTGGCAAAGAGCTTTGATGATAGGCACTACCGATCACGCCTATAAGGGAGAACTGGATAATCCCCTGCCTGCAGCCGATGAGATCGATTATCTCCTGTCGGTGGTGAACAGTCACAGCCGGAGCCACCGCTTGAATCGAAGCGATATATGCGGCAGTTTCGCAGGCTTGCGCCCCCTCGTACAATTTGAAGGCGGCGGGGCTGAAAGCGACACGTCAGGCATGTCCCGCGAACACTTGATTTTCGAGGCTGTGGGCGGCTTGATCAACGTAGCCGGCGGCAAGCTTACGAGTTATCGTTTGATGGCCGAGGAAGTAGTCAACAAAGTAGGAGCCCGCCTGCCGGAGGCCCTGAAAAACCCTTCCAGGACTGGGCGCCTGATGCTGGGAGGCTGGGCGGACAAGCAAGATTTTCTCACCCGAACAGCTGCCATATCGGCCAGCGCACGCAAACTTGCCCTTGAGCCTGCTGTACTGGAGCACTTGATTTCCAATTATGGATGCGATGCTTCTTGCGTGGTAGAGCTGGTCGAGCAGGATCCCTCCCTGTCCGAACGTATCTGCCCGGACTTCCCGCCAATCATGGCGGAAGTGTTTTTTTGCGTTGAGGCGGAAATGGCAGTCTGTCTTGAAGATGTCCTCTTCCGCCGACTGCGTCTGGGCATCCTCAATCAGAAACAATGCCTGGAATCAGCCCCAAAAGTTGCAAGGCTCATGCAAAAATTGCTAGGCTGGGACAACTATCGCACCGATCTGGAGCTTTCGCTTCTAGGCAGGCGCATCGAAGAGCATCTTGAGCCGCTAACCCAGGCACTTGCCCAGAAATCATGAACCAGCCAAAAGCTTTTGTTACAGCCAGCCACCCGGAAATGCTGTCGATGAGCTCAAGTCAAGCACAGCATGTCTGGTAACAAACAAGCTGAAGCCGCTTGAGGCTGATGAGCTCAAGCAAGGGCTTCAGGGACGGGAAGCTGTTGTAAACACAATTGCCGACAGCTTCAACGAGAATCTATTCAAGTGGCGGAAATGCGCTCTTGAGGACTTTGCAAAAAGGGTTGATCGCAGGTGCCGGTCTCGACGTATTTGAAGCCAAGCCAAATGTCAGGCAAGAATTTCTTCGCCTGGAACATCTGATGCTCACGCCACACATTGGCAGTGCCTCTCGGCAGACGCGGTCGCTTATGGGGCGCGTGGCTGCCAAGGGACTCCTTTCTGCCTTTGCCGGGGACGAGCCGGAGAATATGGTCAACGGGCAGATCTTCGAGAAGTTCCTAAGTCGGGCAGGCGGTCAGATCTGCCGCTGATTTCCTGAAGGCACTGCGCGTGCAACACGGCTGAGCATGAGTTCCGTGTCTGGCGCCTTGCGCGAAGCAAACCCGGTCCAGCTGTTTTTGTTGTGCCAGCGAATGATTGGCGTTGTCAATTTCGCCTGTGCGAACCAGCCGGCAACTTCCTCACCGGGGATATAGTTGGATACTGGCGCCACCAGGTGATCGAAAACAATATGATGGATTTCGTTGAAATCGAAGCGCCCGATGTAACTGAGATAGTGTCCATAAAACAAATCCGGCAACCAGCCAAGCTTTTTCTTTGTCTCCATATATGGTCTGGCCACGAATCTGGCGCCAGCCCAGACGGGCACAGCCAGAAGGAAAGCCAGGAGCTTCAGCGGTGGAGCCGGCAGCCTGGCGGTAATCAACGTTCGCACAGGATTAATGAGATGGATCAGCCACCAGTTGTTTTCTCTGCCGTAGACCCAGACGCAGACAGCGCCCTGGCTTGTCAGGCAATTGACAATGGATGAGAAGCCAGCAGCAGGAACATCCATGTGATGCAACACTCCTAGCGAGAAGGCAAAGTCGAAAACTTGAGTAAAAGGAAGCTGGCAGATATCACTCTGGACAACGTGCACCCGCTCCATATGCCCGACATTTGCATATGTCACATCGACAGCTTCGCCGATATCTATGGCAAAGATTTGCGCAGCCCCGGCTTCGGCTATCAGCTGAGCATGACGCCCTTTGCCGCATCCGGCTTCCAAGACGATCTTGTCTTTGACGAAAGCGGCATCGACCGGGTACATCCAGTCGTAGAACTGGTCCCGATAACTGGCAGCCAGCCTGGGAAATTCCTTCCAGGCTATGCCAAAGCGCTGGCCTGTCTCCAGGTTTTGCTGGCTGCTCCTCTTCTCGTCCACGAAACGCGGCACCCCCGAGCGCACGGGAAATTGCTTCTTACAGGACAGACACTTGAGCACACCGGAAAGTATCTCCGGCTCTTTGCCCTCAGACAAGACAATACTTTCTTCTATCTCAAGGGAAAGCCTGCCGTAACAGGCATTGCAAACGAGATAGTCCAGTGCCGATGGTTTCACAATAAGCGCTCAGTAAAGGGTTTCGCAGGCATGGCGTTGATTCCGCAAGTCTTATATGTCAAGCCCTGACTTTTGCTCGAGACCTAATATCTTATCAGTGATACGGTTAGAATTAAGTCGGGAAAGGTCTTGATGGCGGGCTTCTTGATGGATGAGAGGTGGCGAAAGAGGCTCTGGTTCGGCTATCTGACGGCGCTGTTTACCTGGGGAATACTTGTCTATGGCTGGCTCGGCGGACAACTTCTGGGCGGAACTCTCTTTGCCCGCCAGATAAACGGGCGACCGTGCATCAGTGATTTTGTCAATGTATATAACGCTGCCATACTCACCAGACAATGTCTGACTTCTCCTGTGAATATCTACGACAGGCAAGTCCAGTCACAGTCGGTGGAGAAACTGGTAGCTCCCATAAAGCCTGAGCTGCCCTTTTACCTGCAATACCCACCTTATTTCTTCGTGATCGTAAGCCCGCTTTCGCTTTTCCCGTTGCCGGAGGCCTGGCTGGCCTGGAGTGCAGCCGGGCTCGCGCTCATTGTCTCTAGCTTGCCTTTTCTTGGAACAAGCACTCTAACCGGTGGTTTCAGTCGCTTCTTCTTCTTTGTGTCCTTGTTCGCCGCCTTCCCGACCTGGCTGACATTCGAGCTGGGACAGACAACATTTCTCATATTACCGGCCCTGGCGGCCTTCTTTCATCTGGCTGCTGGCGGCAGGTATTTTGCCGCCGGACTTGCCACTGCGATCATTTTGATCAAATTGCAATATGCACCGGTTGTAGTGGCTGTCGGATTGATACTCGGACGCTTCAAATATCTTGGCGGTTGCCTCGCAGGCGGCGCGGCACTGCTTGCCCTTTCCGTGGCGATGCTTGGTCCGGCTAATGTGCTCAATTATCCGCACGCTCTTCTGAGCGGCGAAACCAGCCAGGCTGTAAGCGGCGTTTCTGCTCCCGAGATGCAGAATTTGCGAGGCTTCCTCTGCCTGGTTACAGGCAGCGATGGAAGCATCGTGCGCTATGTATCTTTTGCAGCAATGCTTATTTGCGCAATATTCACTGCCTGGTTGTGGTCGGCGCACCTGGCACATCTGAAAGGTGGCAACGGCAGCGTATTCAAAGTGCTGTCCTCCGTCAGCGTCCTTCTCATGCTTGCCTTCAGCGCGCACACCCATGTTCAGGACTACTTGCTGGCGATGATACCGTGTCTGTGGCTCTGGCAATGGGCTCAGGAGGCAAGCGGAGTCTCAGCCAGAGCGCGCTGGATCAAAGGGTTGATTATTACTTTGCCTGGGTTGAGCTGGATATATTTCATGCTCCGCCCCCTGTTTGCCATGCTCTTTATCGAGCCTTATTTCCTCTTCGCGCTGGCTCTTTCGACATTGTCTATTGTTGAACTTTTTCATCGCGGCGGTATTTCGACAAAAGAGCCGCCATTGCCAGACAAGACGTAAGCAAAAGAATAGCGCTCACCACAGATGGTGCCGGCAGGGTGCCGAACATGATACTGTCCGTTCTGAGCGGCTCGATAATCAACCGCCCAACGGAATAAGCCGCCAGATATGCAAAGAAAGTCACTCCCTGGTAGCGTTTCAGCCGTTCACCAAGATAGAAATAAAGCAGAAAAAACAAGAGAAGATCGAAGATGGATTCGTAAAGAAAGGTTGGATGAAAATATTCATCGCCGCGGTAAAGCCACGGGCGACTGACTGGAGGAATATAGAGCTTGAGAGGAAAATCCGAAGGCACCGGGCGCCCGAAGGCCTCCGAATTGAAGAAGTTGCCCCATCTTCCTACTGCCTGCCCTAGAGGCAAGACGCAGGCAATGACATCGCAACCGGCAACAAAAGGAAATCGGGCCAGCCGGCAATAGAGAGCGCCTGCGATGAGCCCTCCGACAATGCCGCCATGTATCGATAGCCCTCCCAGCCAGGTGGCAAGTATCTCTTGCGGGTGCTGGCTAAAGAACGGCCAGTTGAGGGCCACAAAATAAAGCCTGGCTCCGAGGATCCCACCCATGAAACTCACCAGCGATCCGTTCAACAACTTGTCTTGATCCATCTGCCTGAGCCTGGCCAGGCGCCCCGCGGCAAACGTCGCCGCTAGAAACCCCAGGGCAATCATGACGCCGTACCAGCGCACGGTCAGGGCGCCTACTTTCAGAAAGATTGCTCCGGGCGATTGAAGAGTTACTGACGGCAAGTCTTTATTCGGAGATCAAAGGATGGACGGATATACCACTCTACCACCGATCGCATTTGAATTACCGGGCAGCGCCGCCTCTAGCGCCAGGCCCACCTTGAACTTTCGTGCCGTTTTCTCAGCGCCTGATAAGCTCAATAAGGCTTGTCAGAGTTGGGGACGTTTCCGCCGTACACGTCCTTGGGAGCTTTGTGTTCTTTCTTGGCCTCGTTTGCCGGTAATCCCGGGTCGTGTTGCTCGTCGTGAGGATCGTCGCCGTGGGGATCGTCACCATGCGGATCGTCTGCGCCATGCTTTTGAGCAATGAAAATGAGAGACGGGTTTGCCTTCATGGCAAAGAAAGGGTCTTTGCTTCTGGCGGTCAGGTCGACACCTGGTTGTGAGCAAGTGATTGAGACGATAAGAAGAGGCAAAAGCGGATGGGCCATAACACGCACCTTAGCAAGAGAAAGGAAGCAACGGAGTTGGCAAGAACTGGCAAGGGATGACTTGAAAGCTTAGGACAGACTATTCGACCTGGTAAGCCCATCTGCACTGCCTGCAAGAGAATTGCCAGCTCGAAAACAGGTTTACCTACTGTCAGTTGCCTGATTGACAGCTTACGACCAAATTATGTCCGGTCAAGGCAGTCGTCAAGTTAAAATAAAGCGACCTGAAAGTTCACGATGTCTCATCCGGTCAGTCCGCCAGAACATTTGTCTTAAGCTTAAGGAAGCCGGACTTCTCGCATGCCTTTACCAGAGACAAGTGGTTCAAAAAAGGAAGTAAATTAAGCAAAGAGCTGAGGACATAAGGACGGACGCTAGCAAGCTTGAAAACCAGAAAACCAGAAGACTAGAAAGACGGTAGGCCCACAACCTCACAAGCCAGAAAAGCAGGAAGTCAGGATGTTGTTCAACAAGGAACCATTTGAGTTGGCAATTTTAAGTAGGGCAGCTCGCAAGTAGCAAGCCAGGATTATTAAAAAGGAAGCTAGAAGATGGCGCGAAGCAAAACTCGCTGGGTCTGTCAGGAATGTGGTTTCCAGGCATCGCGCTTTCTCGGGCGCTGTACTGAATGTGAGACCTGGAACAGCCTGGTCGAGGAGTTGCAAACCGATAGCCACAGCGTCCCTCTCCAGGCTCGCAACCTCCTTGAGCTGGAGTTGGAGCTGGATCTCCAACGGGCTGACCAGGGTCCTGTACCTCTGGCGGATGTCGAGCTTGACAGCGCCTGCCGTCTTTTGACCGGGCTCGATTCGGTGGACGAGGTTCTCGGCGGCGGACTGGTGCCCGGCTCAGTCATTCTTCTGGCTGGCGACCCGGGTGTGGGCAAGTCCACTTTCTTGCTGCAAGTGGCCAGAGTGCTGTCAAAGAATTACAGCGTCCTCTATGTCTCGGCCGAAGAATCCAGACAGCAGGTCGCTCTGCGTGCCGGACGCCTGGGCATTGACGGCAAAAACATACTGATCGCCTCCGAGCAAGATGTCTCCCTCATTCAGAAACACATTCTTTCAACCGATGTTAAGTTCGCCGTTGTCGACAGCGTGCAAGCCGTCTACTTGAGGCAGGTCTCGAGCGCGCCCGGCTCAGTCAGCCAGGTCAGAGAGTCGGCAGGCGCGCTTGTCAACGCAGCCAAAGCACGGGGCATCTGCCTGGTAGTAGTCGGGCACGTGACAAAAGACGGCTCCATAGCCGGGCCGCGCGTGCTCGAGCACATGGTTGATGTCGTCTTGCATTTCGAAGGAGAAAGACACAGACAACTGCGCGTTTTGCGCGCTGTGAAAAACCGCTTTGGCTCTACATCCGAGATAGCCATCTTTGCTATGGGCGAGGGCGGTCTTGCCGAAATAGACAATCCCAGCGCCCTTTTTCTCGGGGAGAGACTGTCCAAAGCCGAGGGGCAAAGGGCAGCTTCCGGCACGGCAGTGCTGGCTTCAGTCGAGGGCAACCGGGCCCTTCTTCTGGAGGTGCAGGCCCTGGTCGGAATGTCTTCCACCGGCACCCCCCGGCGCGTGGCTAATGGCTGTGATTTCAACAGACTGCTGCAAGTCATTGCCGTGCTGGAAAAGCGTGTCGGGCTGGCCCTGGCAAGACAGGATGTATATGTCAATATTGTCGGCGGCTTCCAGTTCGGCGATGTCGCCGGTGATCTGGCCCTGAGCGTAGCTATTGCCACGTCCTGCCTCGATCGCTCGGTCGATCCCTTTCTGGTGTCCATAGGCGAAGTGGGGCTCTCCGGCGAAATTCGACCGGTGTCGTCTCTGGAGCGACGATTGAAAGAAGCTCAGCGCATGGGTTTCAAAAAGGCGCTTGTGCCCCAGTCCAATCTGCCTCTTTCAGGCAAGTTCGACGCCCTGGAGGTCATCGGCGTAGAATACCTTGTGGATGCCTTGAAAGCTGTGATACCCGGTCTGAAAGACCGCCCGGCCGCGGGAGCTCCGCCGCCGACAGTAAATTGCCTTGAGCCTTCGAAGGCAGATCTGCTCAACCTTCTCAGTTGATAAGAGGGGTCGGTGAAAGCTTGTGTGCCGAGTGAAGCTCTGAAAGGGCAGATGGCATCCTTGCCGGATGCCCCGGGCGTCTATGTCTTCAAGGACCAGCAGGGAGAAACCATCTATATAGGTAAGGCAGTGAGCCTGCGCAACCGGGTTCGCTCTTACTGGAGCGGTACTTCCTGGCGCGAGCGCCCGAAGCTGGCTGTGATGATGCCTCGCGTGGAGAGTCTGGAGACCATCCTGACCAATTCAGAGAAAGAAGCGCTTTTACTTGAGGCGACTTTGATACGCAAACACATGCCGCGCTACAACGTGGCTCTCAAGGACGACAAGCGCTATCCCTGGCTGGCTATCACCTATGACGAGCCATTCCCGCGCTTGATCATGATCCGCGATCCCTTCAAGTTTCGTCGCGGCAACCCGGCAGCAAAAATATTCGGACCTTATGTGGAAGCCGGAATGATGTGGGAAACGGTAAAAGTGTTGCGCAAGGTTTTTCCGCTGCGCCAGCGGGCGAAGCCCTTGTTCAAAGACCGCCCCTGCATGAACTATCACATCGGTCTTTGTCTTGCCCCCTGCCAGAAGCTTGTGACGGAAGCCCAGTACACAGAAATGGTGAGGCAGATGGAGATGTTTCTTTCAGGGCGGCAGACGGAAGTTCTCTCAGCCATGCGCAAGGCGATGGAAGCGCAAGCGGAAGCCCTGCAGTTTGAAGAAGCGGCGAGACTGCGCGACTCGCTCCTGGCTTTGCAGTCGGTTGTGGAGAAACAGCAGGTCTTCTTTCAGGACCAGACTGTCAACCAAGACATCATCGCCGAAGCCCACACAGAAAAACATATTATGATCTGCTTGATGCGCATCCGCCAGGGCAAACTCATCAACTCTGAAGCCTTCGATCTTGTCCTTGCAGATAGAACACGCTTCGATGAGGCTTTTGTGAGCTTTTGCCGGCAGTATTACGCGCAGTGCGAGGATATTTCCATCCCCAGAGAAGTACTCTTGCAGCACGCTCTGGAAGACGGACCGGCTCTTGGCGAAATGTTGAGCCAACGCTCTGACCGGCAAGTAAAAGTGCTGGTTCCCTCCCGCGGGGCGAAGCTGAAATTGATTGAAATGGCGCAGAAAAACGCCAGCCTGGCTCTGGAGAAGCACATCAAGGACGAAGCCGATCTCGATGCCAGCGCGCTCGGGCTTCTGACGAGACTGAAAGATGAGCTGAAGCTTGACCGTTTGCCCAGGCGCATCGAATGTTTTGATATCTCGAACATACAAGGGACGGACAACGTGGCCAGCCTGGTCGTTTTCGAGAACGGTCAGTGCCGCAAATCTGATTATCGCCATTTCAAGATTCAGTCTCAGGAAGGGCAAGCCAATGACTTTGCCTCCATGAAAGAAGTAGTCTCAAGGCGTTACCGCCGGCTTCTTTCGGAAGGTAAGAAGCTCCCGGATTTGATCATCATCGACGGCGGCAAGGGGCAACTTAATGCTGCCCTTGAAGCTCTGGCGGAACTGCCTGTCAGCGGACTGCCTGTTCTGGGACTGGCGAAAAAGCAAGAAGAAATCTGGCTGCCAGGCTCGCTTGAGCCGGTCCTGCTGAGCCGCCGGAGCGAGGCCTTGCACCTGTTGCAGCGCGTGCGCGATGAAGCGCACAGATTCGCAGTCACGTTCCACCGCAAGTTGAGAGCCCGGCGCTCCTTGAAATCAGACTTCGACGGACTGCCTGGCGTCGGTGAGTCGCGGCGAAAGAAACTGATGTTGCACTTCGGCTCATTCGAATCCTTGAAAAAGGCCACAGAGGATGAGCTTGCCGCAACAGAAGGGATCAGCCGGGCGCTTGCCTCAAAAATCTGGGCCTGCCTCCAGGAAAGACATCAAGCAGATTAACAAAAGGAACAAAAGTATGCCGTGAGTATAGAATCTAGTCAGGATGGACGAGCAAAGCTCAAAAATAACGCTCTTATCGCCTAAGTTACAGGAGTTGGCCTGCCAAAATGATGGAATTCTTTCGCCGAAATTACAAAGCCGTCATCTGGATCATGATTCTGAGCTTCCTTGTGACGCTCATTCCTTCCGTCTGGCTTGCGTTTCGATAATCCACTCAAGACAACTCGAGGATTGTCCATGTCCAACAGGGCGGCGCTACCGCTAATTTCCACCCCGAGGCTCATTTTGCGCCTGCTTTCCTCGCCCGACGCCGCCGGGGCAATAGCATATTTCAAAGAGAACAAGGAGCACCTTGGTCAGTTCAGCCCGTTGTGGCCCCTGGACTTCTTCACTGAAGCTTACTGGAAAAAGCAGATTGACAAAAATATTCAGGAGTTCCAGTGCGACCAGTCTGCCAGATTCTTCCTCTTCGAAAAAGACCGAGGGAACCGCATCATCGGCAATGTCAGTTTCAACGGCATACTCAGATCAGCGGCACAGTTCTGTTATCTTGGCTATGGCATTGCCCAGGACAAACAAGGACAAGGCTATATGAGCGAAGCCGTTGCTGCGGCATTGCGTTATGTCTTTGAAGAAATGAACATTCATCGTGTCATGGCCAATTATGTGCCGACCAACGAGCGCAGCGGCAAACTTTTGAAACGTCTGGGCTTTGTCGTCGAAGGCTATGCGCGTGATTACTTGAATCTCAACGGAAAATGGCAGGATCATATCCTCACTTCCATAGTCAACCCTGACTGGAAGCTCAGGTAATAAGGCGACGGCGACTACCTGCCTGTGCTTTTGAGTCCGGCAGTGCCGGTCGCCTCATCAACGTTTTAGCCTGGCAAGCAGGTCGGAGACATTATCGTAAAGCTCCCGCGGGACGCTGATATTGATGTTCTTTAGTGGCAGCACGAGCTCGAGATTTCCTGGCGAAAGGTTCATATCCGGCAAGCCCACCCATGGCGAAAAGCGCCCGAAATCGAGGTCGATTCCCTTGATGCTGCTCAACTCTATGCTGCCGCCGTTGCGGCGTATGTTGCAGCTTACATTGTCCGACAAGCGTGCTTGCTTGATGCCGCTCTGCCCGACAGGTTCCAAATACTTCCCGCCAAGGCGAAGCTCGAGCTTGTCGCCGGTCATAGAAACTGACCGGCAGCCGATTTTCCTGAGATAATCGCCGGTCTCCTTTCCCAACTGGCTGTCGAAGTCAGCAGGGCGGACAGACACGTCCTGGTTGTCCGGCGCCTTGAAGACAGCCATGGTCATGAGGGCCGCCAGGCAGTTTTCTCCCAGGAATTTGCTATTGCCTGGCTGTACCTGGCTCTCTTTCAGACTGGCTTCAGGAGCACCAAACAATTCGGCAAGGAATTTGCTACTGGCCGGTGCCGCCTGGTTTTCTTTCAAACTGCTTGCAGGCAAGCCAAACACTTCGGTCTCAAAGATCTGTGACATGATGCGCTCCTGTGCATATGGTGCCAGCGATCCCCGCGGGTTGTTGGCACCGACTTTATGCAGCAATCGAGCGTTGTGCGAAAAACTTCCATGGAAAGAAGCCTTCAGAAACTCTCCTGCTTCCAAAGACCTTCCTGATCCCTTGCCTGCCTTTGTATATACGATGCATCTATTTTTTGGACAGGTCAGACAGCATCCCTTCCAGAAAGCGCCACAGCATTTCCTTAAGAAGAACTCAGGGATGCCACACCTGAAAAAGAACTCGGAATTTCTTCTGCTGAAAAATTTGGCTCTTAACGTACAATGACTTGTAAGTGCGCGAGCAAACACGCAATTCTTCTCCTGACTGGCTGCCTGTGAGGGAAATACAGCAATTATGAGAGAAAGTCATACAAGAGCCCCAAATGCCAACGCCTGCACATCTGCCTGGCTCAACTCGAAAGTATCGAGGAGGGTGGCCAGGGAGGATCTTCTCCGGGAAGGAGAGAGTTTACGGGCAGAAAGAGCCGGCAAGGCAGCCGAGTCTTTCCTCTATGACCTCGAACGCAAAGCTGAGCTCAGAGATGAGATTCGCTCGCGCATGGATAAGAGCAAGCTGGCTCAGGAAGAGGTTCTCAGGCAAAAGGCCGACGCTTACCGAGCAAGGCTCCGCGGCTATCTGCGTCCGGAGTTGAGAGACGAGTAAACGGGAGAAGTCAGGCAAATGGGGGCTCTCAGGTGAGTAAAGCAAGAGCCTCGGAAGCGCCGCTTGCCGAAAGGATGCGACCGGCTTGCCTTGCAGACTTTGTCGGGCAGGAGAAGCTTCTTTCAGCCGCCAGCCTGCTTCGGCAGATGATCGAATCCGATGAGCTTTCGTCTTTTATACTCTGGGGACCGCCTGGTGTCGGCAAAACAACTCTGGCAAGAATTATCGCCAGGTCCACCAACAGCAAGTGGATAAGTTTTTCGGCAGTAACCTCCGGCATAAAGGAAATCAAGACGGTAATGGCTGAAGCCGAGGCTTTTGCCAGCCTCGAAGGGCGCCGGACCATCTTGTTTGTCGATGAAATTCACCGCTTCAACAAGGCGCAGCAGGATGCCTTTCTTCCTTATGTTGAAAGCGGAACGATTTTGTTGATTGGCGCGACAACCGAAAATCCTTCTTTTGAACTAAATTCGGCACTGCTGTCACGTCTGAAAGTTTTCATCATGGAGGATCTCAGCGCCGACGATCTGCTTGGCATTTTGAAGCGGGCTCTCACAGACCCTTTGAAAGGGCTGGGCGCCGACAAGCTGGATATAAGCGATGAACTGCTCCGCTTGCTAGCCGTTTACTCAGGCGGCGACGCCAGAGGCGCCCTCAACACGCTGGAGTTGCTGGGCATGCGCCTGAGGGCAAAACACTCCCGGACAGCCGGCGAAGATGACGTCGCCCAGGCTGTGCAACAGGCCATTCTCAAGTACGACAAAAGCGGCGAGAACCACTACAACCTCATCTCGGCGCTGCACAAGTCAATGCGCAACTCGGATGCGGATGCCGGTCTTTACTGGCTGTCCCGGATGCTTGAGGCCGGAGAGGATCCTATGTATGTAGCTCGCCGGCTCGTGCGCTTTGCTTGCGAGGATGTAGGGCTGGCTGCGCCACAAGCTCTGGTGCAGACAGTGGCAGCGATGCAAGCAGTCGATCTCATCGGTATGCCCGAAGGAAAACTTGCTCTGGCACAGGCGGTTGTGTATCTTTCCCTGGCCCCGAAGTCGAATGCTATATATCGAGCATACGGTCTGGCTGCCGGTGATGCTCTCAATTCACTACAGCATCCGGTGCCCCTGCACTTGCGCAACGCCCCAACAAAGCTGATGAGGGAACTGGGCTACGCCAAAGGATACAAGTACGCGCACGATTACAGCCAGGGCACGACAGACATGAGCTGCCTGCCCGAAGACCTGCTCGGGCGGGAATATTTTCAGCCCGGCAACAGGGGCTTCGAAGGCAAGATCTCGCGCCTGAAAGGCAAAATGGCCGATGAGCTGCCTTGAAACTAGATAATCAGCGCATCTTGAAGAAAGACAGAATCGGGTGCCACCATCTTCTGTCTTTGAGCTGCGCAAGCTCGGCACGACACTGATTGAGAAGGTTGGATAGACGAACATTCTCGTTTTCGTTGACGGTAAGCAGCTCATCGAGGAAATCGCGCTCTTTCTTGATCTTAGCGATGGCGGTCATCAAGTGTTTGCGCTCCACTTCCGCTTCTTGCCGGTACCAGGTGAGCGACTGCAATTGCTTGACTTCTTCCTCCAGCTGCCCCATTTTCTGCAAGGCGAAATATTGCGCTACCATCGTTTGCTTGAGGTTGGAATTTTCTTCCAGCTTCTCTTGCAACACTTGCATGACAGCCATCACGCGCCGCTGGAGATACTGAATCTCGTCGGCAAATTTTTGCTGGGCTTCGTGCTCCTTGTTGCGCTGAATGACACCGAGAACATTGCGGCGGATGCGTTGCTCTCTTGCTTTCCGGGCTCGCCCGTCCAGCCCGTCAGCCACCATCTCTGATGCCCACTTAAAGAGATCGTCGAGACCCTCGACTGCCACAACCTCGTCGTGATTGCCGCAAGGCTCGAAATTGAGCGGTGCCTCTGATGCTTGTACCCTATGGATTTCCACGGCGTCTCTCCTTCCTGCTCGATATCATAACGGCAAGAAGTCAAATTCACAAATCATTTTTGGTGTCGCTACTTAATAAAAAA
>JAHFBI010000330.1 GCA_023250095.1 Candidatus Melainabacteria bacterium | reverse complement strand
TGTTTCGCACAGCCTGCAATTCAACAGGTTTGGCAAATTCATATTGCAAGATGGACCCGCCAGTAAAGTCGATACCAGGCTTGAGTGGGGCGTGAAACTGAGCTATGCAGATAAGAACTGCTATAAGCCCGGGCACCGTTATGGCCAGCGAAATACCAAACCATAACATTCTGTACTTAACTATATCTACTTTGGGAAGCGCCACTGTACTTGTCTCCTAGGAACTTATAGTCGCGTCGCTGGCAAGCTTGGGATTCTTCTTCTGGTACTTCATGCCAAACATGCCCCATTCTTTGGGAATTAGGTGCAGAAGTACACGCGTGGCAGTGATCGCGCTGAACATGGAAACGGCAACACCAATCGCCAGAGTGACGGCAAAGCCTTTGACAATGGACGTACCAAAGATCATCAGCACCGAGCAAGCAATCAAGCTATTCATGTTGCTGTCAAAAATAGAAGTAAAAGCCCTGGAAAAGCCCGCTTCAATAGCGGTATAGAGATTCTTGCCGGCCTTTAGCTCTTCTTTGGTACGCTCGAAAATCAATATGTTGGCATCGACGGCCATGCCGATAGAAAGTATGAAGCCAGCAATACCTGCCAGCGTAAGCGTTACCGGAACAGTCTTGAAGATGGCCAGTGTTGTGAGCGTGTAAAGAACGAGAGCAACGTCGGCAACTAGCCCAGGCATCCCGTAGATAAACAGCATGAAGAGCATGACCATGGCAATACCGACCAGTCCTGCCACAAGACTCTTTTCAATTGAATCCTGCCCGAGGGTTGCTCCAACCGTGCGCTCCTCCAGAATCTCGATTTTGGTGGGGAGTGCTCCGGCATTGAGCTTCATGGCTAGATCCACGGCTTGTTCCTTGGTAAAACTACCGGTTATCTCCCCATCGCCGCCGCGAATTGGCTCGCGCACCGTGATTCCCCTGTACTCAGCCATCGGTAGCGGCCGGCCATCCGGTCCGCGTTCGGTCGGCTCACCATCGAGAAAAATGCCAATCTGCTTGCCGACCAGGCGCGAAGTCAGATCACCAAAAATCTTGGCCCCCTGCGGTTTGAACTGAAAAGTAATGCGCCAGTTCTGACCGCCAGGCATAGGCACGGCCTGCGCCTTCTTGAAGTCAGCACCTGTCAGCCCCACATCCTTCCAGAGTGGAGCCCCCATAACATCGCGCTCGGGGATGCCATTGGCATCATAACCCAGCTCTTTGAACTCCAACAGGGCAGTAGTGCCAATGCGATCCTTGGCTTCCTGCGGGTCCTTGATTCCTGGCAACTCAACAATCAAGCGATCGCGCCCGGTGCGCTGAACAACAGTCTCCGAAACACCGAGACTGTTGACCCGGTTATTGATCACTGTCTCCACAGCCTTCATCACTTCCGGAGTGATCTCAGGCACCAGCCTGGTAGGCTTGGCCTGCAACAGAAGCTGGCTCCCTCCCCGCAAATCAAGACCCAGCTTCAAATTGGTGATGACTGCATACTTGTCAAAATGCCCGAGCACCTGGAGGTTGTTGGCAAACTGCCCCTCCTCGAACAAAGTCTTTTGTCGCTCTTCGCGCTGAAAAGCGTTGAGCTTGTCCCACTCAGGATCCTTGCGCAGGCGCTCACTGACGTCAAGCTGCAGCGCTCTGGGCGTCAGGCTGGCCAGATGTTGATAGTACTTGAGCTGATCTGAAGTAACGATCTGGAACAGGTTGAGCAGCGACCAGACCAGTACCCCAAGAACAGCCAGAGCTTTCCAGTTCTTAGCGAGCATCTTCTAACTCTTTTTTCTTGACTCCGGCATTTAAGCCCCCAATTCTAATACAGCAGACTTGTCAAACACCTGCCCTCCCCACTTTTATAAAGAACAAAACCGCCCGGCTGCTGCCCCAGCCGATAAGAAAGTATTCAGTTGTCCGATACCCCCCTGCAGCACAAGGCACCTCGAGCGCCCAACGCCTTATGCAGCCAGCAGACCAGAGTACTAAGGAGAGGGTCCGCTAGAAACAAATTCACAACACCGCCAGTTGAAGACCACTGTCAGGCGAAGACAACAGTCAGCTTCTAACCGTCGGACCTGGCCGCAGCCAGCGAGCAGCTCCCAAATGGAGGAGCCCAGAGTACCTGGAGTACCTGGCAAGGCTTACGACAGAGCGATTACTCGCTTACTATACGGTGCACACCCGATCGCCGCCGCGCTGGACGGCAAGCTCTAGCGCTTGAACAGCCCTAGCGACAAGCTCATCGTGCTCGCGAGCGTGAGCGGGGAAAGACGCCAGACCAATGCTGGCGGTCACTTTTAAGTTGTTCCAGTTGTGAGTGATTGCCTGGGTGCCGACCCGCTGGCGAATACGTTCGGCGACCACGGCCGCTCCGGCAGCGTTAGTCTCCGGAAGAACTATGGCAAACTCATCGCCGCTATACCTTGAAGGAATATCAACATCGCGCACACATTCTCTCAGAACATTAGCAATAACCTTGAGAACGGCATCGGAGGTAAGCGCGCCATATTGCCTGGAAACTTCTTTGTAACCGTCGATGGCAATCATGACAAGCGAGACCGGACGCTTGTAGCGCTTGGCACGCTTGAGTTCGTCTTTTAGCTCCTTGAGGAAAGTGCGCGAATTATAAAGCTCTGTCAGAGAATCGAGCAGGGCAAGCCTTTCCAGCTCTTCACCCTTGGCGGCTGTAAGCGAGGACTGCGTGCTGGCAAGAAGCGAGCGGCTCTCGAGTTCTTTAACCCGGTCGAGCACCTGCCCGTCTATCTGGGATCTGCCTCCAACCTGCATCTGTTTGGTTCGCTGCGGGTTGTCCAGCACCCGGCAGAACATGCACGTTCTACCGCTACAAATGTGATCGGTCCTGCCTACCATAAAATTCTCTCAGTCTTATCCAGTTAGAAGTAGTAAACGCCCCGGGTGACTTTTACGCCGTATGTAATGTTCCCCCGCAAATCTTAAGTCAAACCTGGGTCAAAAGTCGAACAAATTGATTATACGTCCTTATTTACAACTTTACGTCCATTGACATAAAGATCACACAAGCGGGGTTTTCCGTAAACAAGCAGGTCGAAAGGTCGCTCAAGCGCCGAAGCATGGACCTCGGGAATGGCGAAGATGGCAATATCGGCCGCCTTGCCCTCTTTCAAACTGCCAATTACATCACCAAGTCCGAGGATCTCGGCTGCTCCTTGCGTCAGCCGCCAGATAGCGTTCTGCGCTGAAAGCAAGTTCGAAGGATTGACAGCCCGCTGGAGATTCCAGGCAAATCGAGCCTCCGAAAGGACATCGAGATCATCGCAAGAAGCTGCGCTGTCAGTACCAAAACCCAGCTCGACGCCCGCGGCAAGAAGCTTGCCAATTGGCGCCATACCGTTGCCGAGCCTGGCATTGCTGCGAGGGCAATGCGCCACTTTCACCTGATTGGACCCGAGCAAAGCAATGTCTTCGTCGTCAAGATGGACACAGTGCGCAGCGATGAGCCAGGGTCCAAGAAGATTATGGCGGCTGAGATGCCGCACTGGGCTCAGCCCGCCCGCCCGCCCGCTGAGGCTTGCGACGTCTTCCCGGGCAGAACCAGGCAGTCCAAGGAAAAAAGCATCGAGGATGGCGTCCCCTCGGCAGAACCAGTCTCGCTCGTTTTTCGATTCGCTCAGATGAACCAGAACCGGCTGATTCTGGCTCTGAGCCCAGTCAACAGCCAGCCTCATCAGAGAGGGGCACACCGTATATGGTGCATGCGGCGCTACTGTCAAACTTACCCGTCCGTCGTCGAGCGCTTGTGCCAAACTGCTCCCTGCTCTGAGGCAAGCTTGAGTGGCATGAGCAGCTTCCGCCCGGGGCAAGCCGGCAGCTTCAGTTTCTTGGTTGGCAGTCAAAAGGGACTCCCGCTTCTCCAGCCAACGCCCCCATATGTTCTGAGCCTGTTTTTCCGCAGAGCCGAATAGCTCGAGCCCGACCACGCCTCTTAGACCGCACTCAGCAATGGCATGTGCTGCCTGCCCGGTATAGGAAGAATCTACGACACAAGTCGTTCCACTTGCAGCAAGCCAGCGCAAGCCAGATCTGGCCGAGCTGCGGAAGTCAGCCTCTGTCCAGGAGCGGACATTGCACATCAAAGACTTGATCCAGTCGAAAAGAATGTCTTCCGTGTTGAAGCAACGTAAGGCGGAGTATTCCAGGTGCGCGTGAAGATTGATCAGCCCTGGCAAAATAATGGATAGACCAAAGTCTTCAAAAGGGTATTCGAACACCCCATCGGCCTCGTCAGAGCCGGCGGAAGCGACAGAGCCGACAAGCACAGCCATGTTCCCTCTTTTAACTTGAAAAAGGCTCTCAAATTCTTCCTTCTGGAAAGTTCGCCATATCTTTCCGGAAGATATGGCAACAACACCGAAAGGCACGGGCTTCCCTTCCACTGGCAGCAGCCAACGCGCCGACAAAAACCTGGTTCCATCTGGCGGAATAAGCATTGGCGGATTATAACCTGTGTCGGCTCAGGGCAGTACTCTGGTTGCCGCGGCGCACCCTGGCGGATTAACACTGGCGGTGAAATAACCGGTGCCCGCGTTCAATCGCCTCAGTTCCGCGACAGGCAGCATCTGATAATATTAACGAGCGGGTATTCTCATTGATCACCTGTCGCTATTTCCCTGTTTCTGGCTGTTGAACCTTGAAAGTAAGTCTTGAAGAATTATCGACTTTGCCTCAGCCGAAGCTGAGCATCAGCTTCAAAGAAGTGCTGTCGGGGCTTGATGCCGTCAAGCCCGTGGTCGGAGAGCTGGTGATTTCGGCCAGTGCTACTGGCATGCGTCTTTCCGGGCGCGTACAAACACTCTTGAAATTGCAGTGCGACCGTTGCTTGAAGCATTATTTCCAAAGCCTCTCTGTCGAAATTGATGAACGCTTCGTAATACAGGATCTGGGAGACCAATTCCAGAAACAGGCTCCGAGAGACAGGGAGCTAAGTTACAAGGACTTCGTCGAACCGCTCCCGGAGGATGGCAAGCTTGACATCAGCGACGTTGTGTATCAAGCTGTTACGCTGGCCAAACCAACTGCTTGCCTCTGCGGCGATCAGTGTCCCGGACCTCCTGTGCCTGACACAGACGCCAAAAGCGGCTCATTAGAGCAGGATAAGGTAACCGGAGGGGGCGCGGCTCAAATTGATCCTCGCTGGAAAAACCTGAAGAGTCTGTTTCCAAAAGAGGAAACAGAGACAAAATCGTAGATAATGTTTGACCCTGCAATTGCATCAACCACACGGCACCCGTGCCCTGGAGGAACCAGAAAGGCCAATGGCACAACCAAAGAAGAAAACATCACATCAAAAACAGCACTCGCGGCGGGCCAATTGGAAGGCAAAAATTGCCACATTGACCAGCTGTCCGAATTGCTCGCAACCAGCTCGTCCACATCAGGTCTGCATCGCCTGCGGATATTATCGCGGCCGCCCAGCACGGCGCCGTGACAGCCTGGTCGCCGACTAGGCCATTTTTGGACTCGGAATCGAGATGAGCGGACGAAGCGGGGGACTTTGATGATTCGCATC
>JAHFBI010000042.1:18762-22606 GCA_023250095.1 Candidatus Melainabacteria bacterium | reverse complement strand
CTTTTCGCTTCCATCATTCAGGTTATCGCCACCGCCCATACAATTCCCTCCGGATAGTCAAGCTCCGGACCCCGGGTTCCCAAACTTGTATATTCCCGGCAAAAGGTCACTTCGAACCTGAAAGAGTACAAGCCGCCTGCTGAGGAATAAAACTCACAATTCCGTTCGAAGAGCAATTCTTGCGAGCAGTCTGATCTGAAAAAAGACGGCCGCGCCTCTTGCATCATCTGGCAAAAGGCGACTGCCCGCTAGTGTAATCTATTGCCTTAGCTTCTCAGCTCGGAGATTAATTTTGCATGGAGACCGATTTAGAAATAGCCCGCTCAAAGAAGCCGCGCCCGATTGCCGAAGTTGCAGCCGATCTTGGGCTTTCCCCTGAAGACATTGAGCCTTATGGAAAAGACAAAGCAAAAATTGGCGCCGACTGCCTGCTGCGCCTCTTAGCCGACAACAAACTCCAGCGCGGGAAACTTGTGGTTGTCACAGCCATCACGCCCACCAAAGCCGGAGAAGGAAAAACGACAGTCTCAATCGGCCTTGCGCAAGCACTCTCCCTTCTGGGCGAAAGAACAATAGCCTGCCTCCGGCAACCATCGCTGGGACCTGTCTTCGGTCTAAAGGGCGGAGCAGCCGGCGGCGGGCGCGCGCAAGTGCTACCGATGGAAGACGTCAACCTGCATTTTACCGGGGATATGCACGCCGTCTCCGCAGCGAACAATCTGCTGGCTGCCATGACGGACAATCACATCTATCATGGCAATGCCCTGGGAATCGATTCGCGCTCGGTCTTCCACCGGCGGGTAGTCGATATGAACGATCGCTCTTTGCGTCAGACAGTCATAGCTCTGGGCGGGAAAGAGAACGGCTATCCGCGCGAAGCCAGCTTTGAGATTACCGCCGCCTCGGAAGTGATGGCAATTCTCAGCCTTGCAGACTCATACGCCGATCTCAAGAGCCGGCTTGCAAGCATTGTCGTGGCCCACGACCATGCAAGCGAGCCAGTCACAGCTTGCCAGCTCGGCGCAGAGGGCGCCATGTCCGTTCTCTTGCGCGAAGCATTCAAGCCCAACCTCATTCAGACGCTGGAAGGCACTCCGGTCTTCATGCATGGTGGACCTTTCGCCAATATCGCTCATGGTTGCTCGAGCGTCGTCGCAACAAAGGCAGCCTTGAAACTTGGCGAAATCGTCGTGACCGAAGGTGGATTCGGCGCAGACCTGGGCTTTGAGAAATTCTGCGACATTGTGGCCTTTCCACGCCTGAGGGATCTTTGCCCGGATGCAGCGGTCCTGGTGGTGACAGCGCGCGCTCTGAAATTGCATGGCGGAGCTGCTCCGGACAATCTAAACCAGGAGAACCTTGAGGCAGTGAAAGCCGGTCTGGACAATCTGGATCGACATGCGCAAATTATTGAAAAAAGCGGTCTGCCAAAAGTAATAGCAATCAATCGCTTTTCTACCGACACAAAAGCAGAGATCGATCTCATTCAAGAACACTGCTGCTCAAGAGGCTTACGCTCGGCCGTTTGCGATGCTTTTGCCAGGGGCGCAGAAGGCGGGCACGATCTCGCGCTGGCAGTAAAAGACATCCTCCAGTATCCGGCATCTTTTGCCCCTTTCTACGATTTGAACGGCACAATCGGCGAGAAGCTCTCTGTGCTGGTCAGAGATGTTTATGGAGGGGCGGCATTGAGCTTGAGCCCTCAGGCGCACAAGCAGGAGAAATGGCTGAGCAAGCACGGCTTTGACCGACTGCCTGTCTGTGTGGCAAAGACCCAGTATTCTTTCTCGGACGATCCTTCCCGCCTGGGAGCTCCACGGGATTTCACCATGCATGTGACTGGCTTCCATCTTCGCGCAGGAGCAGGCTTCGTCGTCGCCCTTATCGGAGATATCAACACCATGCCCGGACTGCCCCGGCACCCTTCGGCTCTCCACATGGATATCGACGAGCGAGGGCGGATTCTGTCACTAAATTAGGCGTGCTATATTTGGTGCCCGAACTCTGCCCTGTCCTAGCCTGGCAAGACATCGTGCAATTTGCTCAAAGACTGTTGCCAGGAGAATCTCACCGATGAAAGACGAAAGCCGCCCGGGTACTTACAGGCAATCTTGCAAGCTGACTGGCTATAGCCTGCCCTGCCTTGCCGTGATGCTTGCCGTCAGCACCTTTGACCGGGTCTCAGCAGGGGCTGCAGGAGCTGCCAGAACCAGCGGATCCGTGGGGATTGTCGGGGCGGCAGCAGCTGAAGCCCCTTTGCAGGAACACATTTCTCTCGATCGCCTCATTCGCCTTCCGCTTACCCGTCAGGCTACCGATTACACTTGCGGTGCTGCAGCTCTCCAGTCAGTTTTTGCTTACTTTGGTGATGAGCTGCGCGAAGATCAACTGGCCAGACAATTGAAAACCAACCCCAGAGCCGGTACGCGTTATAAGGAGATAGCCAGGCTCTGCAGAGCCCGGGGTTTTACGGTAGAGATCAAGACCGGCATGTCTGCCGAAGACTTGAAGAAGTGGATCGACCAGCGCAAACCAGTAATTTGTTTGATTCAAGCCTGGCCGGATAAGCCCGTAGACTTCCGCACGGACTGGGAAGACGGACATTATGTCGTTGCCGTCGGTTACGACCGGGACAATATTTACTTCATGGACCCCTGCGTGATAGGCAATTACGGGTTCATCCCGACGGCCGAGTTCCTCGCTCGCTGGCACGATAAGGACTCTCAGGAAAAGTTGGTCGGCTTCGGAATGGCAGTTACCCGCGACAAGCCGGTTTACAAGCCGGAAGAAATTAAGCCAATAAACTGAGCTGTTGCTTCCAAGTCCTTGACAATCACTTCAAGGACCTGATCGGTCCCTCTATAATGTATTGGTTAATCCGCGTAGTGCGCGGCGGCGGCTTTGACCCCATAGATTGAAAGCGTATGGAAAACATGCAGAGGCTTTTGTGATGCACAAAATCATGTCCGGTTCCTTGAAAGCTGTCTGTCTTTCTTTGACTCTGGGGCTTGTTCTTAACATGCCTGGCGGCTGCAAGACGACTCCCTGGGATAACTGCATGAAAGAAGGCAGGCAACAGCTGGAATCAGGCAGCTATGCCGAGGCTGGAAACTCTCTGCAAGAGGCGCTTAATTTGTCGCGAACATTCCAGGCTGATGACCCGCGTCTGGGCGCAACGATTCATACGTTAGCCAATTTATATTTGAAAGAAGAAGATTTTTCGCTGGCAAAGCAGTATTTCGAGCGCGCTCTTGAGCTCGAGCAAAAGGCTCTGGGCGCTGACAGCCTGGAAGTAGCCGACGCTCTCTATGGGCTGGCAGCTTGCTGCGAGCAAAAGGGCGACCCCATGGCGGCCGACATTTTTCTGAGAAGGGTGGCAGAAATCTGGACTTCCAAGCTAGGAGCTAATAGTCCCAGACTCGTCAGCATCCTTCCCGACCTGGCTACTTATGCCTCTCTCAACGGCGATCTGCAACGCTCTGAAGATTTATACCGGCAACTGGTCTCCTCCCAGGAGCGCACTTACGGGAGCAATAATCCTAAACTGGCCACTTCGCTCAATCTTCTGGCGTCGACTCTGGCCAACCGGGGCAAATATTCGGAAGCCGAGGAAATAGCCCGGCGTGCGGTGAATCTGGTCGGGACCACGCCGGAGCAATCCATAGTCTCAGACAGTGCCAGATCCAGCCTGAACTATATCCGGCAGCAGCTGGGGCAGCCGCCCCTTCCTGAGAGCTCGCCCACCGACCGGGGCTTGAGGCAGGTTGCGCCGATCCCCATCAAACCAGGCTCGATGACCCCACCCCCGCAGACAAGCGACCCCGGCACAACCAGCCGGCAAGAG
>JAHFBI010000042.1:0-18752 GCA_023250095.1 Candidatus Melainabacteria bacterium | reverse complement strand
AGCCCCAAATCCCCCCTGGCAGGCGAAACTCCCGGCGATACAAAGACAAAGTCGGCACATTTGCCGGCCGGCACCGCTCTTACGACGCCTGCAAGCGGACAAGGACAGCCGCCATCTTCTACCACCACAGCCACCCTGACCAGCTCCCCGTCCAACTTTAAGGCTAAAGAGCTGGCTTCTGCCGCCGGCGCCAGCCAACAAGGGCCCCGACAGTCGACCGGCACCAACGGCACTTCCGCCCACACTCCTGTCACTGGCAAAGAAGCGCCAATCGTAGCGGCCTCCCAGCCAGGCAAAGCTGGCGAAAGTACTCTCGTCGAGACGCAACACATCTTGCGCGCTCCAAATTCGCCGGCCGTGACGACGACTTCCGATGAATTCCGTCCCTGGGAATTGAAAAATCAAACCCAAGATGATGTAAGCGACCCGCAAAAGGGCGGACAGCGGCAAACGGCCTGGGGCAAAATTCGTTATCTGGCAGGCGGGCGCCTGATATCGCAAGAAGAATATCAGGCCATGCTTCTGGCCAATGAAGCTTACGAAATGATCCGCACCGCCAGATATCAAATGGCTGTGACCATCCTCAAGAAAGCCCTGGCTACCTATCCGAATCTGGCATCAGCGCACACTAACATCGGGCTGGCTCTTTCTCGCCTGGGTGAGATCACGCAAGCCGAAGATCATCTCAAAGAAGCAATTGCCATCGACCCCGCGCGCTCAGCACCCTGGATCAATCTTGCCAGCTGCTTCCAGCTCAATGGGCAGCTCCGCGAATCGGTGGCAACTTATCGCGAATATTTGCGAAGGTTTCCTTCGGAGTTGCTCGCGGCCAAGGCCAGAGATCTCGTGAAACACTTACAGGAAGAATGTGTCCACCAGACAGCCGTCGAGAAAGCTCTTTCCACGGCAAAGGAAAGCGGCAAGAACGATTACTTCCAGTATGCCACTTATGGTGGTGCTACGCGCTGGGGCAGCGATCACAAGCCCATAAAAGTGTACATCAGCTCGGGCTCAGGCATCCCGGATTTCAAGCCTGAATATGCCGGACTCTTTAAAGATTCTTTCAAGCAGTGGTCGTCAGCGTGCCAGGATGTCATCGCCTTCGAGTTGGTCAATTCAGCCGACAAATCGGACATAGACTGCCAGTGGACAAATGATACAAGCAAGGTCAGCACGCCGACAGAAGGCGGGGAAACAAGAATTTCTTCGGCCTCAACAAAAGGCATCCAGCATGCGACGATAACGGTGCTTACCTGCGATCCGTCGCCTGACTCGCCTCTCAGCCAGAACCAGGTCCGGGCAGTCTGTTTGCACGAGATCGGACATGCTCTCGGGCTTGTCGGACACAGCCCCAGACCGCAAGACATAATGTACTGTTCCATACCTCCTGCCGACGCAAAAGTTGCCCTCTCCCCGCGCGATGTCAGCACTTTGCAGCGCCTTTACTCCTCGGAGGCGACCATAGGGCTGAAAACGTGGCTCCCCGGAGGCACTACGTCCAGCAAGTCGCAAGCTCTGTTAAAAAGGATGACTGATATCGCAACAAACAGAAGAAATCTCACATCACTAAGGCAAGCAGGAAACGACGCCGCGGCAAAAGGCGGCTAAGTGGAAGTCGGCGATGAAGACGAAGGAGTAATTCAAGACAGTGTTCGGCGACAGGCAATTTCAGGGAGTTTTCAGCAAGCTCTATCTTGCATCTTCTCTTCTTGCTGCCGGACTTCTTTTGGCGGAGCAGTCCGCTCCAGTTGCCTCTATTTCTGCAGCGGAGCTACCGCACGATAAGGCTGTTGCTGCCTTAAATTCCGGCGGCAGTCCTGTCTTCTCGAGCCAGCGCCTTATTTGCCAGTTGATGCAAATCGAGCAGGAATCTTTGCCCGCGCTATCTCCTTCTGCCCAAGACACAGGAAATAATCTCAAATCGCTCAAGCGACAGGAGAAGGACGCACCTCCAGTTGCCGCCACACCCTGTCTCACCTGGATAGATCCTCTGGCCAAGCTCAAGGGAGTGTTGCTTTGCGTGCATGGACTTGGATTGCACAAAGGCACTTACCAGCAATTCGGGGAGCGCATGGCGCCCCTGGGCTGGGGTGTTTATGCCGTCGACGTGCGTGGTTTCGGTACTTTCATGGAAATGCCAGGTGAGCGGAGAGTCGACTTCCCCGGTTGCCTGGAAGATGTGCGTCAGGCTCTTCTTTTCGTTCATAAGACACATCCGGGTGTTCCGGTTTTTCTCCTGGGTGAGTCGATGGGGGGGGCTATTGCCCTGCGTGTCACGGCGATGCACCCGGAGCTTGTTGATGGGCTTATTTCTTCAGTACCTGGCGGAGACAGATTCCATCAGGCAGGCGATGCCGTGAAAGTCGGCATGAAGCTTTTGACGGGACCAAACAAGACGATGGATGTAACGGATATTGTCGTCAATCGCTCAACGAACAAGGAAGAGTTGCGGCAAGCCTGGCTCAAAGATCCTCTGGCACGCTTCAGTTTGACGCCAGTAGAGCTCATTCAGTTTCAGCATTTCATGGACGACAACAGTCACTGGGCAAAAAAGATAACTCAAACCCCTGTGTTGATGCTTCAGGGGGACAAAGATCAACTCGTGAAGAAACAGAGCAACGAGTCGATCGTCAATGAGATTCCATCCAAAGACAGCGTTCTGGTATTTGTGGACACTGGCGAACACTTGATTGTCGAAGAAGGACAATTTACCGGCTATGTTATCGATACGCTCTGCGGCTGGCTCAACGATCACACATCGGCCGCGGTTCAATCCCCCAGACAGGGCGTTGACAGCGCAAGCAATTAACGGAAGCAATAGTGTTTTCGCACTGCTTGCTTCACATGCCAGGCACAGCTCAATCCTTTCGGAAAGGTCACAAGATCGCCTTTGCCGATAGAAATTTCGCCTTGATCTGTTTTCACCGTCACATCGCCTTCAAGAAAATAGCAAATTTCTTCTTCGTCATAATGCCAGTCAAAAACAGATGGCTCTTTTGTCCAGGTTGGCCACGACTTGACCTTAAGGTCTGCCAACTGCTTTCCATCAGGCTGTTCAACTTTTATCCGGGAATCCGCAGGCGCGTATGTCATTTCGCGTCGCCTCCGCATATGTGCCCAAACCACAGACAGCAGATTATACATCAGTCAAAGCCTTCCCTACCGATCACATGGCACAGCAGGTTTTTCAGCTTCGGCTAAAGAGTGTGCTGTCTTTCCCCTGACTTTGTTCGCATTTTCCAGCACAAAAACACGAGCCCGGCAACACCGCCTATAACTTGCCATTGTCTTTTCCCTGAGGATTGGAGGACGAAATCCCCGGCTCCTCCTGGCACCAGGGACAGCATCGCAACAACAGGAAAGCAATTGAGCGAGATGAATCATCCTCCGAGTCCTCTCAGATAAGGGCGGCGCCAGACAGGGCCTCCAGTTCTGCCTCAAGAGCGCAAACAATCTGGTTCGAGCGTTCACAAGCTCCATCTAGTTGCCGCAAGGCAGCCTCAGTCTCCTTATTGTCAAACCAGACCATCAACCACCCGATATACTCCTGTGTCATGATTTACAACTCCAGGAAATTGCCTGCCCGCCCACCTGTTGCCTGCCAGCACAAACGTGAGTAAACGCTCACATATGTTAGAATACGAGCAAACGCTCGCGTTTGTCAATCAAACCACTGCCAACCCCTTAAAAAAGTGATGCCAAACCAGCAAAACCAGTCGGACAAAGACATACCGGCGCCCATGCGCCGCAGTCCCAGGCAAGAACGCAGTCAGAAGCGCGTCGAGCTGATTCTGGAGGCAGCCGCCAGCATATTTGAGGAAGTGGGTTACGAGGCTGCCACCACGAATGCCATTGCCGAACGAGCCAATACATCAATAGGTTCGCTCTACCGCTTTTTTCCGGACAAGTGCGCCATTTTCCACGCGCTGACTTTGCGTTATATGGAGCAGATGCGCCAGACAGCCGATCTGTTGCTGCACCCTGCTGTTGTCGGCTTGCCGCTTTCTACCTTGTTCAAAGAAACGATCGAGACTTTCCACAACCTGTTGCAGTCACAGCCCGCCCTGAAGGCCATCTGGCTTTATGCCAAGGCATCGCCTGATCTTGCCGAAATCGATAGCGCTATGACCAGACAGACAACTGCGCAAGTTACCGCCCTGCTGAAAAAGAAGGCAAGAATAAGCGACGAGGTGAGGCTTGCTCTGGCGGCGCGCGTTTCAGTGGAGATAATGAACACTCTCATGAGCCTTCTGGTTATGGAACCCAAGGAAATGGCCGGGCCGCTCAAAGCTGAATTCCAAAATATCTTGACGGCATATATCTCCCAATATGTGGCGGCAGAGCCCGTCAACGACTCCGGGTGATTTCAGCTTCTATCTGGCGTGCGCGGTCCGATCTGCCGAGTTTGACCAGGACAAAGGCATAATCTCGCACAGCTTCCCCCATCTGACTGCCCTGGTAGTTGCCGAACTTTCTATATATTTTCAGGGCGTCTTCATAGTATGGCTGAGCCTTTTTGTATTGCCCGAGCATCATGTAACACTTGCCTATGTGCTGGAGATTATCAGCAAGAAAAGTATCTTCCCTTCCGTTTTCTTTGTATGTCTTGATGCCGAATTCCAGAAGGGGAATCGCCTTCTCGTATTCACCTGAGACGAAATATCTATATGAGAGATTGTCGAGATTCTGGGCATCGCCGGAAGGATTCAAAACCGACGGATTGGGAGAAGAGGCTTTGTGCACAACTGAAAGTGATGCAAGTAAAGTCAAAAGCAGCACCAGACTCACGGCGACTGCAGAAAGCCAGACGGGACTATTCTTGCGCGAGCCTGTCGATCTAGCCTTGACTGGTTTCTTGATTTTGAGCGGCTTGCCATCCCGTACACATTCTAGATCTTTGAACAGGTCATCCATCGACTGATAGCGACTGTCTGGATCTTTCTCCAGACAGCGCATGACGATATGTTCCAGATCGCCAGGTATTGCCTGCGCATCTTTGAGCGATGAGAGAGGAACCGCCACATCGTTGATATGTTTCAGAATGGTCCTTATGGGATTTTCAGCAGAAAAAGGAGACTTTCCTGTAAGAGTCTCGTACATGACACAACCGAATGCGTAAATGTCCGACCGAGCGTCGAGCTTGTTTCCGAGACATTGCTCCGGAGACATGTAGAGCGGGCTGCCGAAGATCTCTCCCGTTTGCGTGAGGTTCTCGGCCTGTTTATCTCTGCCAGGCAGAACTTTGGCGATACCAAAATCAACCAGCTTCACGAAGTCACCGCCTGCGGTGCCCTGAGTCAGTATGATGTTATTCGGCTTGATGTCCCTGTGTATCACGCCCTTCTTGTGCGCATGCGCTACTGCTTCGCAAACCTGCAGGAATATGTCCAGGGAGCGCGGGACATCGAGATATCCTTCCCTCTTCAGGACATCGCCAAGATTATCCCCGTCTAGATAATCCATAACCAGATAAGGGGCGCCACTTTCACCCATACCGAAGTCATAAACAGCAGCCAGGTTAGGGTGCGTCAGAGAACTCGCCGCCCTTGCTTCTTGCTCGAAGCGCTTCACGGCAGCCCTGTCTTCGACCAGCTGGCTGTTCAAGACTTTGACAGCAAATGTCTTTTGCAGTTTCTTGTCCCTGGCCTTGTAGACAGCTCCCATGCCGCCCTGCCCGAGCAACGAGACCACTTCGAAACGATCGCCGAGATTGCCCGACTGGGAGTTGTCCGCCAGCCCGGACCCGGAAGGATTTGCCCTGCCATCCGGGCTTCCGGCGCTGCCAGGGGCGCCAGGCGCAAGAGCTGCTTTCTCATCGCTGGCAATTTGCCCGTTGCTGCTACCTGAGGCAACAGACAGTTCATCACTCACGGCTGAAGCCGGCTGAGCATGGGGCTGCTTATCGTCAGAGACAACCGGCAGACACATGCAGCGGCTTTCCTGAAACAAGAACCGGGTGACATTCGAGCGGGGGCGGTCGGCTACCGGCTTGCCACAAGTAGGGCAAATAAGCCGGACGGCGCCCTGCTGTTTTTCCTTCTCCTTGAACCCCACAGCCACCTCAAGCTTCTGCCTGCCGCCTTAATTATTCCCTCTCAGGCAGCTGCTCTGTCTGAACCGCCTTGCCAATCCTCGACTTAAAGCTTGAATGTCTCCAGACTTCTCTCCCCGAGAGGCAGAGAAATCTTATCGAGCGGCACGATATCCTGACTGGCAAATATGACGAAATCGCGCCCGACGGCAGTCGCATACTGATAGCCGCGCATTTTAAGCTGTCGGGTAGGCTCGACGCCGTCCCAGTAGATGCGGGCAAACGGGCGCCCGTTCAGGACAAAGTGCTCGACCGGGTTCTGGTGCCATTTCTCCCTGTGCGCGGCTATGCCCCTAGCCATGGATTCAAGAACCTGATCGAGCGAGGCAGCTTTCTTCTCTTCGGGCGGAGCGCACATGATATTGACCATAAAAGAAGCACAGGTGTCATCTTCGCGAAGTGGCCCTTGCCAGGCGTAAATAAATCCGTAAGGAGCCTCTTGCGTCTTCATCGTGTAACCGCGCGGCGGGCGAATCTGAAAAGAGACGGACTGGAAAGAGAGTTTGACCGGAGCATCCAGCACCATGTCCGTTGCGTCTTGATAAGCCTGTTTGGGGCTCTGCTTGGGCGGCGCCGCCTTGATGTCCTGGTCCGAGCCTCCGTGTTGACAGAAAGCCGGCTGAACAAGGAACGGCATAAGCGATATCGCTGTGCCAACACAAGAAAGTAGAATTTTGCGCATCATTGGATTGCTCGATTGCCCTTTGAGCAAATGCTGTTGTTAGCTATTTACCCGGCAGGCGTTGACTTTCCCACCGGAAAAAAGCTTGCAGACAAAGAAGACAGATTTCCGCGGCAGCGGCTTCTCCTCTGCCTTGCATCTGTAACAGGATATTACAAAGACACATTTGCGTGGGCTATCGCTCCGGAATTCTATAAACCAGAATCGAGTATCCTATGGCAGCGACTGGCTTGAGCCGGCGCAAGCGGCAGAAGGCCCCTGGTGTCACAGGCAGTGGCGGGCGGGCATAAGTAGCCATATAGGGATGTCCTTCCAACAAAGTAGCGCTGACCGCGGCAATTCCTGGATGTGGCGAGTCCAGGAGCAATTCATAATCTATCCCGTAGTGCTCTGGAATGGCATGACCGAAGTAAGCCAGCTGAATTCTGCCGATATGGTTGTCATCGAGGTATTTCTTTAGATTGATCAGATCCTGACCCCAGTCAAGATTTGAATCGATAAGGTAATTGTGCCCCTCTTGAGGTCCGCCACAAAACTCATTGAAATACGCCAGATAATGCGGCGCGATGAAGCAGGTCTCGCCGACCGACCAGAGGACAAGGACAGAGACTGTGATTACTTTCCATCGGCTTTGCAGGGCAGATGCTGCAAGCCCGGCACAAGCAATCCAGAAGAAGGGGTAGCAAGGCAAGAGATAGCGCAAGCCGACATCGAGCTTGCAAAACAAAGACAGAACGACAAGAAGCACAACCGGCACGAACCAGAAAAACGCGCCCTCAACAAATAAATCGCGCTTGCCCCTAAGGCAGCCAGCTTCTGAGAGAACATTTCCTGCCGCTTGCCTGCCGGGGCGCCAGAACAAAGCCAGTATCAGAAGACACAGAAAGGGTATCGTCTCTTTGAGGGCAAAAGCAGCCAGGAAGTAGTACCAAAAGCCATCGCTGCTCCAACAGCCCATGAAGAAGGAAGGAAAATTGGCCATTTCGCTGTCGGCCTTTTGAATATCAAACCCTTTCAAAAATGCTGCCGGCAAAGGCAGAGGCACCTGAGAAAGCGGACTGGACTGCAAAGACCGGAATAATCCGCTGCGGCACTGGCTGGAGGCAATCGACGGTCCGAGGTCTTTGAAAAGATAAACAGAATCGACTGTAATGACAAACACTGCCATGACAAGGGCCACATTGCCAAGACGAAGCCGATTATTCGGGGCAGTGATCATTGCCGCCAAAAGAACCAGCGGTGCAAGCAGTAGTCCGGAAAATTTGCTAACCACCGACAGCGACCAGATAACCGCCGCCGTAAAGAGAGACTCCCTTTTCTTGTTGCGCAGAAATTCAATGAGAAAAAAGACAGTGCAAGCCATGAGAAGAGTCGCTATGACATCAGTTGTCACATAACGAGCATGGGCAAGCAACGACGGCGAGAACGCTGCCAGCGTCGTGGCAACAAGGGCAGGTCCCTTGCCATATAGCTTAAGCGACCAGACGAAAACAAGAAGGACGACCGCGGCGGCAGCCAGCACGTTGATCACGCGGGAATAGAACAATATCCGATCGTAATCCTTGTCGTTAGCCTCCATGAAACTGGTGGCGAAAAACCATGGCTCCCACCCGCCTAGCTGCGCATTCAAAGCTGGATCGCTCAAATTCAGATTGGCGCCCATAAGCTGAGCCGGCAATGCACAGACCATCTTCCAGAGGGGCGGAGTGGCCGGGTCAAAAGAGAAATCGCCACTACGCCACAAGTAAAGCCCGGTGGGTATGTGGCGAAACTCGTCGATAGTGGGCGATTCCTGCCTTGCCGACCAGAGACATTGCCCGACGAAAAGCAGAATCAGACAGGCAACGGCTGTCCATGTGGCTCTTAAAGATAAAGTCTCTTTGCTCATGCGCTGCCATTATATGACAAATTCAGCACAGCCCCCGAGCCGGCGGACTCTGGACATGGCCGGGACTCTACACGATATTGTGCAAATCAAAACTAAGGGCTTGCCAGAAGCGGCGCAAGCAGCCCGGAAGAGCTGAATCTCCCTGATGACACTGGTATGAACGATCCTGTTCCCAGGCTGAGATTCATTTTGCCGAGGCGAAGATTAACCGAGACCGATTGCACCGGATATGGTGCAACCCATGGTCCGTATGGATTATAACCGCCGGCGGTCCAGGGGTAACCTGGATAGCCATAAGTAAGCGGAACTGTCCTTGGAAAGTTCGGGTCCGGCGAAGAACGGCTGCCTAAATAACCTGGCCAGCGATAATAGGGCCGGTAGAGCGGATAGCCCCAGAGCGGCTCGTATGACGCAGTCATACTGCTGTAGAGTGGCATAAACCCACCAGATTCGCGCTGAATGAGAGGCACGATCCTGCCCGAGCTGCTCACCGGCACACCGAGATCGTATATGTCCGGTGCGTGCTTCATTTCTACTTTCGGCGCCGTCGGCGATCCTTGAGCGTCAGGACGATTCGATTGAACCTCCTCCATGAAGACGTCGCCATCGGGGCAATTGATTATCTGGTGCGGACGCTCAAGACCTCTTGGCTCCTGGCAAAAAGATGCAAGCGGAGTTGCAAGAGCAAAAAGCCCGCTCAAAAAAATTACGCACGTGAGGAACTGGAGCATATGCTGGAACCTAAGTATCTATCTTTTTTTATACCCTGATTATCCCTGTCGATCGGCTGTCCGGCCGAAAGTAACCGTCAGCCTCACCACTTTCACTTCCGGCAGGCAAGGCTGGCAATCAAACCATTCGCCTCCTTCCTTACTTGTCAGAGATAGCATTTTTCATTTGCAGCGCTCGACAAAAGAGAGAACGGCAACACGCCATGACGCGCATCGCCGTTCCGAATTGTCCCAAAATCGGAAAAGATCTTACTTAGCAGGATCGCAACAGGATGAAGCAGCCTCGGACGTCCCCGATGATGTCGAGATTGCTGCCTGTCCCTTACCGCCAGCCTCCAGAGCCTCGATGCGAAGCCTGGTCAGCTTGTCTTCTTTCATGAAATACAGTGCCAGAAGCAGGTTCGCCATTGCCAGAAGTGGTAGCACCAGCTGCACGGGAACATCCGGCAGAACCGGAGAGAAACCCGCAAACAAGAGTATTGCAAAAGCAACGTACAGATTGACTTTGATGCCCGACTCTTTCTTAGCGTCCGGAACATACCCAGTAGTTGAATTCATCTTTTAACCTCCATTCCTCTAGGGTCACCTAGTAAAGCTTCACGCAGTCCAAAAAGTGGATATCAAGAGAGTTCCTGGACGGAAGAAATACCGACTACAGTTTTCCTCATTTCACTTGTTACCGTCAATACATACCCGGGGTAAAAGTAGTCCAATCAAGCCAAGTGGACAAAACTTTTGTCTGATAAAAAAGCTGTTTTTGGGGGTAGGTCCTTCCAGAACCCCTGGACCTGGCACCTGGATTAGACCTTCTCCAGAGAACATGCACCAGTGCCTGACTCAATCCTTTGACTGAGGAATTTTTTTTGCAACGACCTCCTTTGCAAGTATCTTCGTAGAAACACGTACGCCCATGGGAAGATTCCCACTGGGATTAGCGCTTGGAAAGGGCTAATATCGTCACACTGCCAGGAGCCATACGGAGCATGCAAGGAAGAATATAAAAGATGGGTTTCCTAACCGAGTTGCCTGGAAAAGATTCTCTCAAGAAAGCTCTTTCTGACGAGGCGGAAGTAAAGTCCTCAGGCTTATCGGCATTTACCAGCAACGCAATTGATTCTTTCCAGTACACACTGGTTCAGGCGCCTCTGAACGGAGCAAGCCAGCTTATCGATCATGTGGCTGGTACAGACCTGCTGCCCAAGGTGCAGATCTTTCAGGCACCCCAACACGCAGAGACCGGGAGTGCAGCCTGGTTAGGACAGGTCGTCGGAGGCACCGCCGGAGCGGCGGCTCCTTTTATTGCCATGCACAAGCTAGTTGGTCCCGGCGCAGCCGGACGCCTGGAAATGACAGCCGAATATGGGCTGAGCCGGACAGCGCTTCCTTCTATAAGCAAGTCCGTCCTGACCGGGGCTCTTTATAGCGGGATCCTGACCCCCGTCGGCGAAGGTGAGGGAGATTTCTGGACAGCTCGCCTCAGGCATGCGGCAGTCGGCGGAGCTACATTCGGGACATTGACGGCATCCACAATCGGCATGAAGAGCTCAGGACTAGCCTTCTTGCGCAACGATATTGTCAGCGGAGCGCTCTCCGGTGTGCCAGCCGGTATTGTCAGCGCTGACGCCAATGCTCTTCTTTCTTCAGGCAAGCTATCATCCGGCAGCGAGCGGCTACAGGCGGTAGCGAATTATGCTATCGGCGGCGGGCTTCTCGGAGCGGCCAATATTGCAGACGAGTATGTGCGCCCAACCAGCGGTATTCGTGGTGTCCGCACACTGGAAGAAATGAAACAACTTGCTGACACGACCATGACCTCCGGGGAAAGAACTCCTTCACCCCTGGAGCTAGCTGGCAAGGCATCGCGAGCAGCGTTTGCCGGCAAGACAACTCCTTGGTACGAGCAAGTAAGCAACACCCTGGAAAAAGAGCTCTCCGGCACCCCGTTGCCTGCCGAACACAGAGACCGGGTGGCGACAGGGCAGAAAGAGCTGATGAGGAGCCTGGACGCCCTGAGCAACGTCGGTCCAACAGCCACCATTTATGGTTCGGCGCGTCTGGGTCCTGAGACATTCCAATATCAACGCGCAAGATACATGGCCGGCTTGCTCGCCAAAGAAGGATACGCTGTCATGGACGGCGGCGGCGGCGGGATTATGGAAGCTGCCAATAAGGGCGCCTATGAGGCTGGCGGTGTCTCAATCGGCGTTAATGTAGAGCTGCCTCGCGAACAGAAGCCGAATCCATATCAAACAATCAGCCTGCAACACAAATATTTTTCCACACGCAAAGATGTCCTCCGGCAAGCGAATGCCTTTGTCGTGGAAGAGGGCGGCATAGGCACCATGGACGAAGCCATGGAGCTTCTCACTCTCATTCAAACAGGCAAAATGGGATCGACACCGGTGTTCCTGATGGGCTCAAAGTTCTGGAAGCCGCTCGATCGTTTCTTCCAACAATCGCTGCTCGCCACCGGCACCATCAGCCCTTCCGATCGAAACCTTTATCAAATTGTGGACAGCCCTAAGCAAGTCATCCAGAGCCTCAGAGCAAGCGAAGCTTCTGTGCCGGCGTCCTTACCGCTTGCACAGCCATATCCGGCGCAAGGGGAGAGATTCACTCAAAAATGGGCCTTTGCTTTTCCGAAAGCAGGGCGGAGCAATTAAACAGCAAGCAAAGGCGAACCATCAGCTCTTTGATGTACGCTCACGGAAACGCTGTCAATTTTTTTGCTTAGCAATTACCGGTCTTGCCAAAGGGGCAGCCTCAAAGCAGCTACCTGGCACTGATGCCTTCATGGAAGTATTGGATCAGCCCTTGGATAAAGCGCTCAATTATCCATATCTGGCTTGATTTGGCTGCGCATCACCTTGTCAAAGAAGATATAACCACGTATTTCTCCGATGTCTTAGCCAGTTGTTTTACCAGACTTTTACGAGCCGGTGGTCAAATTGGAGCACGTCTGTTGGATTGCCCGGTTTGCTCCTGGCGAGAAAAAAGTCCACCAGAAAGAAAATAGCAGGGTCTCAAGCAAAGACCCTCTCAAATGAGAATCAGGCACGCGTCGCCATGGCCAGGCGATATCCGCCTGTCGGAAAGATCTAACGACCGGATCGCAAGGGACAGATCGGATTGTCCGAGCCAGCAGATGCTGAAATCAACAATCTAAATCTTGACCCACAAGTCAAAACCAAAGAGGAAATGCAGAATGGACGGAGAGCATAAAGAGCATAGATCTCAAGATCATCATGTGCGCCATCACAAGAGTCACACCGACGAGGCCATGCAAGCCGACATCAAGGCGGCACATGAGGCCTATGAGGCCTGGAAAAGTCATGACCCCAGAGCCTGGGACTTCGCCCAAGAAGAAAAAGCAAAAATCATTGCCCGCAACCCCAAGGCCTGGCGCAGAGCCATGAAAGAAATAGACGCCGAAGAAGAACAAAAGAACTCTTCCGATAGACCTGAAGAGCAGGAGCCGGAAAGGCAAGACCCCAGATCCCAGGCGGAAGCGGCTTCCAGGCGCATGCAAGATGAAGCCATGGAGAGGCGTCGTCTGGATGAGGACCGCGTCGCGCGGCGCGTTGCTCCCGCACAACCGACAATAGATGTCCCTGAACCGGTCCATCCCGGCTACGCGCCACAAAGTAAATATGCACCCCAGCCGCCTGACAGCCCGGCATACGATGCGGCGTACAATCGTCCGCAGCCCAGGTTCTATGGACTGGATCTCGGCATCGTCAAATTAGGGGTCAATAGCAATGGCTCGCTTGATGCCGGGGTGAATATCGGCATAGCCCGAGCCGAGGTCCAGGCCGGGCTGGAGAATCGGGTGGAAGGAGAATTCATGCCCATAGGCGGACCGCTGCACGCCAGAGCCGGCGCCGGCATCGGCGTCGGAGATGGTGGCATACATAGTGAAGTCGGAGTCGGAGCAAATGTCTTCAACGTGGTGAACGGCGACGCTGACTTTGGAGCACGACTGGGCAGAAACACCGGAGTCGACGGCGACGTGCGCGGCAGAGTCTGGCCGGTAAATGCGCAGGGCGATGCAGGCGCCGGTATCGGACCGGATGGAATCAATGCCTATGCCGGAGGCAATACAGACATTGCCGACGCTGCCGGCGTACGCACCGGAGCACACTTCGATCTCAACTCCAACTCCGGCGCAGCAGCTGGCGTCGGGCTGAAAGCAGGCGATCACACGATTGATATCGGACCGAGTGTCGAGACTTATGGCAACCGGCAAGTGAAGCCTGACTTCCATCTTGACTCAGGCACAGCCGATGATCCTACCTTCTACCCGACAGGCGATCGACAGATAGACGAGAGATAGGCAAAAAGATAGCGACAGACCAGCTCAGCGCCGCCAGTCCTTCCTGGACTTCAACATCCGCCGGACCACTGCTCTGAGCTGGTTGATTTCCAGCTGCCTCGACAGAGCTTCCCAGAGAGCCTTGCGCGGCTTAGTCCGCAAACCTCTGTCCAGCCCGTGAGAGGCAAGAATCGCCAGCGCCTCCTCCCTCCAGAGCAGTTGGCAGAGAGCATAAGCATCCACATGGAAATTCTGCCTGGCAGGCCAGATCTCCTCCAGCACCGGGGCACCCTCATGAGAGCTCACAGCGATCAAACCCCACCATCTTGGAACCAGCTTAACGGCCGCGACAACGTGGCGGACATCGGCAACCAGTGTCATTTTGTCAAACACTTTGCCGTAGTTGTCCTGCTGCCCGGGCAATCTCTCCAGATTATCGGAAGCGCTCTTGATTTCATAGCCATGCAGCAAGCCGTTCACCACCGCCACATCGACACGATACTTGCCCTCGAGAATTCCCAGTTCGTTGACAACCAGGCTTCCCGGAGTATCTCTCTCGATGCGGGCGATTTCCGTCTTAAAGAATGACTCTCGAACGTCGATTTCTCTCATGAGAAGCACCGTCGCTGGTGACACCGCATTTTATCACTTGAGAAAGGTGAAAGAAACTGCGGACTAACCGCGCATCTCCATGAGATTGCCGGATTCGTACCGACCAAGACCATGATAAAAGACGGACACGCCAGCAACGAGCACCATAACCGATCCGCCGAGCGCCGCTGCCGCATGCGGCAGCGACAGCTGACGCAGGGCCTCGACAGGCAGATAGCTGACGAAGCCAGCCGGGATCAACGTAAAGAGCAAAAGCTTCACCCATCCTTCAAAAAGTGTCGCAGGATAAGTGGAAAAAGTTATGAGAGAAAAATTCCACTGCTCGGTCACTCCTTCGGAATTACCCAGGTAGAAAGAGAGGCTGCCCGACAGAACGCTGAACCCTACGAACAGCACTGCTGTCGACAGAGACAACAGCACGAACAGGAGCAAGTGCGGGCAGTCGGGACGCACCATGACCAGATAGACGACATACCCGAACAAGGCATCTCCCCAGGCTGTAGCGCTCATTCTTCCCACCAGAAGGTGGCTAAGAAGAGCCCGTGGGTAGAGCATCCAGACATCCAGCTGCCCGCGAGCAATCAAGGAGGCCAGCTGCAAAGCGTTGCCGCAGATGCCGTGTGCCAGCCCGAAGCCGGAGGCAGCCAGCGCCCAGATGGTGATAACATCACTGACATTCCAGCCGCGCAATGCCGGGAATCTGGTGAAAAACAGCACCCAGAAAACGACCCAGACGCTGTCGTTGACGAACATGGCCACAACCTGAGACAGAAAGGCGCCACGATACTCAAGCTGAGAAAGAAAATTCAGCTTGACATAAGTGACAGCCAGAGCCAGATAGCTAGCCAGCTTCTTGAACATTTCTAACCTCCGTTGGAAAATACACGCTTGAGCGCAGTTCTGTAAAGAAACGCCACAAAAAGAGAAAGAACCAGGATGAAGGAGAGCTGCCGGATGGCAAGATCGGCCCACGCGGACCAGTCCGGGTGCACGAGCAGATGCGCGGGACCATATATCACCGAAGAAAACGGCAAAGCTTTCAAAACTGGCTGGAGCCAATCGGGAAACAGCTCCAGAGGCAGGAGCATGCCGCCCAGGATCATGGTCAGGCGCGAATAGATGAGCAGCAGCCCGCTGGTATCTTCGAGCCAGAAGGCTCCAAGCCCAATCGAAAAATTGGTCAAGAAATCCAGGATGAAAGCTGCCGGCACGGACAGAAGGAAGATCAGGCAGCCGGCGCCCTCCAGCTTGATCGGACCGACAAAAACGAGAGCCACCACCGAGCCGACCAGGAGGTTCATGACGAAGCGCACCAGACGCTCGCCCATCGTTGTGGACAGCCGAAAGAGCGGATACGACATCGGACGCACAAGCTGAACCGACAGCACACCGGTCCTTACGTCTTCGTCTACAGCCTGAGCAACGCGCGGACCGGAAAGAGTGATTGACTCTGTGATCACCAGATACCAGAGCATCTGAGCCAGAGTGAACCCGCCAAGCTCAGCTGCACCCATCTGAGCGTAAGTCACCTGCCAGAGTCTGAGGAAGATGTAGAGCACAACACCCAGAAAGATGAAGCGGCTGGCGACATCGCCCCAGTATGCCAGATTTGACCTGGCTGCCACCAGGGCAATCCAGGGATATTTTTGCCAGCTACTCACTCAACTCACCTCCACATTTTCTGCAGCTTCAGAGCTTCCTGCCTGCCCGTATATGTGCGCGATTACTTCTTCCAGCGGCGGATCTTCGATAGTGATATCCGCCACGCTGCCGGCGTTAACCACGTGGTGCAACACTTCTTCCATGCCGACTACCTGGCAGTCGACCTCGAGCTTGAGGGCATAGCCTGTGCTTTTCAGGACCGTGACTCCGTTTACTGCTACTTCCGAATGTTCATCGTGAAATTTGATGTTGAGCACTTTGGAAGACAGGTATCTCCGGCGCATATTGGAGATCTTGTCATCGAGCACGATGCGTCCGTGGTTTATGACTATCACCCTTCTGGAAACACTCTCGATATCGCCAGCATCATGGCTTGTGAGAAAGATGGTTACCCCTTCTTCTCGATTCCACTCCCGGATGACGTCGCGCAACTCCTGGCGCGCCACCACATCGAGCCCGATGGTCGGCTCATCGAGAAATACTATCCGGGGCTGGTGCAGGAGGCTGGCCGCCACTTCCGCGCGCATCCGCTGCCCCAGAGACAGTTTGCGCACTGGAGTGTCCAGAAATGATGCCAGGGCGAAACGTTCGATAAGCATATCTGAGCGCCTCAAATACTGCGACCTGTCCAGTTCGTATATCCTGGAGAGGAGCTCAAAAGTGTCTCTGGGCGGCAAATGATACCACAGCTGCGAGCGTTGCCCGAAGACCGCGCCAATTAAGCGTGAGAGCTTGTTGCGCTGTCGCCAGGGCACAAGGGAGAGAACCTCGGCCTCGCCTGAAGTGGGACGCAAAATGCCGGTCAGCATCTTGATCGTGGTCGATTTCCCCGCGCCGTTGGGCCCGATAAAGGCCAGCGACTGCCCCTCCGGGACCTCGAAACTGATCCTGTCCACAGCTGTGGTCTCGACTCTTGTCTTCGAGAAACCGCGCCCCTTGTTGAACTCAAAGACCTTGGCCAATTTCTCTACTTTAACGGCGTTGCTCATGATGTCACCTGCTGTACAGAAGCTGAAAACAAATATGCCTCCCTGGCATTAGAGGAGGCATATTCGCGTGATTCCAGCTGAGGTCAAATATCTATCTATGCTTCAGCATGCACACGCGCCTCCCCGGCGTCGCTGTAACGACGGCGATGAAGGTAGGCTGCATGTATAGACAATGACTCATGAAATCCATTATCCATAGCACCTGTGCCCTGTCAAATAATTTCTATTGCACCCTGAAGATTTATTGCTCACCTTTCTTAAGAGAACACACTCTTTCAGTTGCTGGTAAACATCTCTCTTTTCAGAACCGAGATAAACTGCTTGACCGGGATTGTGACGCTAACAGGGAGATTTACTCCCGGCGCCATTGTGGTGGCAATAATGACGAGCCTCCCTCCCTCATCGCGTGCGAGCCTGGCGCTGCCGGCCACAGGCACGGTCTGCCGACCCAGGAGCGCGCCCAGATAGAGATCGACGCTCATGCCTTCTTCGATATTCATCACTACATCACGGTTGCCGTCGCCCAGCCCCATCTGAAAACGTATGCACTCCCCCAGCCGGATAGACTCAATTTTGCCGACCGGCGGCACATCTCTGTTTATCGGTAGGGATGCAGGTTTAAGCGTGGCGATTTGCACATCGAGCAAGCCGAATTTCTTGAAGCTAGCGTTGACTCCTTTGACGTTAGTGAGCTCCTGAATGAACTCTTTGAGCATGATTGCGGCATTGCCGACCTCCACTCCCACAGTCCTGGCAAATTGACCGAGCGCTTTGACGGCAGCATCGATGCTGCTGCCCCCAACCAGGTTCTTCTCGTCGGCGCCGAGAATCGACCTCAACTGCCTCTCCAGCTCCTGAAATGGCTTGCCGCTTGTCTCTTCGTCTGAACTCATAACAAATACCCGCCCACTTTCTCTTAGTGCCTGAAGCGCAGTGCAGCAGCATCTATTCTATACTCCAGCTGCTCTTTGTTGCGACAAAATCATTCGCCCAACCAGACGTTGAGAATACTCAGAGCAAAAAGCAAAGAAAGCGTGCCACAGCCAGAGACATCTATTCCAGCTCAATTGAAAGATCGCTCAGGGCATCTTTAAGAGGGGCGCGAGCGCGCTGGCAGTAATGGAGAGCCATCATAGCCTTCCCGGCAGGCAAGCGCCCGCTGGACACAAGCTCGTGGCACTCTCTGGCGGCCTCGACAGTAAGCGCATCCACCTTGCCGGCAGCCACAAGTGCCGCTCCAAGATCGGTTGTGTCGTCAACCCTGGCTTCGGCAGCCTTGACGTCGACTTCCCCGACCAGTCCAGCCTGCTGCAAGAGCTGCACGGCTTCACGAACTGCTGCGCGATCTAAATCTGCCCGAGAGACGGACGTAAGGATGGAGTCGGTGAGAACACCACCCTGCTGTGCTGCCAGCTTCAGAGCCTGCATAGCATTTTTCTCGGTCAGCTCCCGCCTGCAAACCATCTCTTGCAGCTTCATAGCCACATCGAGACATTTTGCAGGAATCGAATAGTTCCCGACGAGCAGTTCTGCCAACGTCAACTTGGACTGTTTATCCAGCATGCCAGCAAACGCGCTCGTATCCTCGCCCTGCATGAGCGATCCCGGTCCAGTGGCAAAGGGCTGGGATCCTCCTTGTTGCTGATTCCAGGGAGCTTGCTGTTGCTGACTCCCGCCTGGACCTCCTTGTTGCTGATTCCAGGGAGCCTGCTGTTGCTGACTCCCGCCTGGACCTCCTTGTTGCTGATTCCAGGGAGCCTGCTGTTGTTGCTGCCCGCCTGGACC
>JAHFBI010000329.1 GCA_023250095.1 Candidatus Melainabacteria bacterium | reverse complement strand
ACTGAATGTAGAGATGCGCATCATGTTTTCTTTTTACACCTGCTTGCAGGGGACAAAGAAATCGCTTGTGATTTGGGACGCCAATCATCATGATACAGCATATGACAGAGTGGAAAGAGCTTTCATCCCGGCTCTCTTTGATCCAGACGGTGACTATCTGGTGCTGCAGTTGGACTCAGAGGACCCGGACAGGGACGCTTCCAGAGATCTGTTTGCCGAGAAACCGGACAATGAAGACTTGACAGAGGGTCTTCTCCTTTTTCGGGTTCCCCATTTTGTTCTTAGCGAGCCGGAAAAGTACAGAAGTTTCGAGCGCAATATTGACCGCTATCTCAGGCTCACTGAAGAGCAGGAAGAGTTGCTGGCAAGACAAGACCGCTCCTTTCTGGTGCAAGGCGCAGCTGGAACCGGCAAGACTTCTCTGGCCTTGTTCTGGGCGCTGAATCTCTTCGAGCGCTACCTGGATGACGACATTTTCTTTTTCACCTATCAGGAGGAGCTTGCCTGCGTTTGCCGTTGCTACAAAGTTAATTTGCTGGGTGAAGAAGAGTCCCCGGGTGCAGGGGGTGGACTGAGGGTCTTTTCCTACCTTGAGTTCTGTCGCCAATATCTGAAAAAGAACATAGATGCAAAAGAGATTAACTGGCAGTGGATACAGAAAGAAACAAGCATCGCCTACCTGGCGGAGATTATTCAGTCGCGAACACGCTGGTCTCGCACCATAACAGCGGAAGATACTTATGGTTATATCTATTCGATATTGAAGGGGCGCTTTGTTCCGGGAAGCGACAGGCTACCAGAAAGTCCCGAGGACTTTCGGCGCATTTTCAAGGGCTACGGCTCGGTGCGGGACGATCTCGAAGATATTCTGGAAATATTCGCTCTGTACGAAAAGCGCTTGGAAAGAAAGCGGCAGAAAGATGAAGCGGATTTGATCCGCTATTGCTATTGCCGTTTGAAGGAAAGGGCCGTTCTTTCCACAGGACATAACTCTTCCTGGATAGTCATCGACGAGATTCAGGATTTCACGGAGCTTGAATGGAAATCGATTCTGCTTTTCTGGGAAAACAAGTGCCGTCTGGGCGAATCCCATCCGAGTTTCCCCTTCTTGTCGGGAGATCGCAATCAGAACATCAGCGCCTCTGGTTTTCGCTGGCAGGAGGTCGACTCTTATATCGAATCTACGCTCAAGCAGCTGCACAGACCGAACTCCCTGCAAAAAGTGCAACTGCACCGGAATTTCCGCAATACGCGCCAGATATTTTCTCTGGGATCATTTATCAGATCCCTTGGGCCGGAACCGGAGGCAGATCTCGGCACAGCTCCCTGCCTTGAAGGGAACAAGGTGGAGGTGGTGATAGGCAGCGAGTCGGACTTCCTGGAATTTTTGACACTTATTGCCAGCAAAGATCGTCAGCCGGGAGCCCCACCGGCGGTGATCCTCTTTGAAGACCACGAGTCTTTGCCGGCAATCACCAGGCAAGTCGCGCTCGACGAAGGGATATTCCTCATGCCTCTTGAGTCGAGCAAGGGCATGGAGTTTGAGGATCTGATCATCTACGGACTCTTTTCAAGCCTGAACAAGTCCAATGTCAGCGACGACATGCGCTCGCGGCTCTTCAATCTCTGGTATATGGGCGTGATGCGAGCGCGCCAGAACCTGCTGATTTATCTGCGTCCTGAAGATGAGAGCTGCTTGAGACGACTCCTTAGCGACAGATTAGGGGAATTCACCGCATTGACGAAAGTGCATGAGGCAGATCCCGTTGATCACCTGATGTCTTTCTTTGAGAGACGGGAAAAGTATCTGCCGAATTATCATGTCATTTTTCTCGAGAGAATCAAAGCCCAGGAATGTTTTGACGAGATGCGGCGATTAAAGGATCAGCCTTCCCGGGCGCAGAGCCTGGAGGCAATCGAGGAGCTCAAGGGCAAGGCCCTCAAACTTTGGACCCGTTGCCGGGATTACACCAAACTCGGCAGAGCCTATCTGGAACTGAAGGAGTTCACGGAGGCTGTCCCCTTTCTAAAGAAGGCCGGGCTCTTCAAGGAGCTGGGATATGCTTATGAGAGCATGGGCCAGTTTGAACCGGCCGCGCAAACATATGAAGGCGAGCATCTCTTTCAGGATGCGGCGCGCTGCTTTGAGTCCGCCTTGAATTTCGCCGAGGCGGCAAGAATATACCAGAGACTTGAAGACTGGATTGCTGCTGGCAAAAATTTCCAGCTGGCGGGCGATAACATGGCGGCCGCTCTATGTTTTGAGAAGGCTCACATGTGGCAGGAGGCGGCGGATCTTTACTGCTCCCGCTCAGGATTCTTGAAAGCAGCTCAGATGTATGTCGAATGTGCCCGGTTCGAACAAGCTGCTGAAATGTATTTGAAGGTGAAAGATAAGCTTGATGCGGCACGTTGCTTTGCCAGAGCCGGGCTCATGGAAAAGGCTGCTCGTTTGTATGAATATCTCCATCGCTGGGCGGAGGCAGCTGATTGTTATGAGCAGGCTGAAGTCTTTTCCAAGGCAGGCGCGCTGTACATCAAGGCAGGCAAACTGAAGGAAGCGGCCAGATGTATTGAGATGACAGGTGATCATGTAAGCGCAGGAGCACTCTTTGAGAGACTGAAAGACTGGGACGGGGCAGGGCAAGCTTATATAGCTGCCGGGAAAGCGGAGAAAGCTGCACAGTGCTTTGAAAATGGACAAAACTGGCCGAGGGCACAGGAAATTTACAGGCGGCTTGAGGACTGGTATCGCCTGGCAAGGACTCTGGAGTCCACGGGTGATCTCTTATCGGCAGCACAATACTACGTGCAAGTTGCAGCCTGGCAGGACGCGGCACATTGTTATGAGAGGCTTGAGCGATGGGCTCTTGCTTCCGACACATATTTAAAAGCCAACAACCTGGGCTCTGCTGCTTTGATGCTCCTGAAACTCGGGCGCCGGCTCGATGCCTGCCGGTTGTTCTTATTGTTAGGACAGCACAAAGTCGCTCTGGAGACGGCCTCTGGATCTCCGGGGCTGAAATCGGGCAGAAGCGAGGATCTGCGCAGGCAACTGTGTGCATGGGCCGACGAGGTCGGCAGGTTCGATCTGAGCGCCATGCTTTATGAGTCACTCGGAGACATCGAGATGGCAGCCGGCCGTTACAAGCAAGCGATGATGCTGGGCAGGGCCGCCGAATTGCTGGAGAAAGCCTCGCGGTTTGATCTTGCCGCTGACCTGTGGATGCAAGAAGGGAATTTCGAGAAGGCTGCCGCTTGTTTCAAACAGTGCAAGCAATGGCGCAAGGCCGCCAGCTGCTATGAGCTTCTGAAGAAATGGAATGAGGCGCGCGCAATGTATGAGCAGTTGAGAGATCGAGAGGGGATCGCTCGTTGTCTGGCGGCCGAAAGTTGGTTGTAAGAGAATCCAGCATATGAGGTATATATCCAGAGAGTCGATAGCCAACCGGCATTTGCTTTATCATTAGTCCGGACAAAGCACAGTCGGTCGCCAGAAGCTCTCTGGACTCAAGATGGAACCCTTATTTCCGGACGATACTGAAAGGCTACTGATATGACCCTGTATGCAGACCTTCACCGGCATCTCGGCGGGGCGTTGCACCCTCGCATAATCTATAAATTCCTGCAAAAACGCGACCATGCCATTCTGAATTATTTCCCGGATTATGACGGCTTCTATTCCTGGTTTACCCGTTCCTGTCGCACCCTGGAAGAATTCGTCAAGATCCATACCCTGGTGGAGGAACTGCAGAGCCTGGAGCATCTTCCTTATTTCTGTCTGAGGTTGTGCAGGGGAGCCTACACCTTCGAGAACCTTCAGTATTTGGAGTTGCGGTATAATCCCTATTTCCGCACGGATCACAATCTGCCCACAGCCAAACGCCTCGGGCAAATGAATCTAATCGTCGAGACGATTACAGCCAATCTTCGTCCGGCTGACTACCCAATTACGGTTAAGCAGATCCTCTGTCTGGACCGGCGGCTTCCTACAAACATCAATGAAGCCATTTTGAAGGTGGCAAAAAACAATCTCGGTCCGGTCGTGGGGATCGATCTGGCAGGCCCGGAAATTGATCCCGAGAAGTGGGAGGTCTGGGTGAGGCTGCTCTCAAAAGCCAGAGCATCAGGGCTGAAAACTACGGCTCACCTCGGGGAGACAGGCATAGAAAACGTTCATGCTCAGTTCTTCACCGTGCTCGATCGGATTGGTCATGGCATTCACATCCCTCTGTTGAGGCCCGACTGGCTCAAGGAATTGGCCAAGCGCCAGATTACACTGGAAGTTTGCCCGACCAGTTATCGCCAGACCGGTGTTCTCAAGGATTTCATTAACCTGCGAACAGTTTTCGATCGCTGCCGCAAGGCCGGCGTCGCCATTGCCATCTGCACCGACAACCCCGGGCGAAATCCGGCTCCATGCACGCTGCCCGGCGAATATGAGCGGTTGATCGATAATGATGTGATTGACTTCGACGAACTGAAACAAGTCCAGAACGAATCTTTTCGTTCAGCTTTCGGCTACGCGGGTCCACAGCGCGCCTGAAATGCATGCCAGGCAAGTCATTCGGGTTTTTCTTGGCTCGCGCTGAGCCACTACCTGCGATACCGTCAGCAGTCGCGGACTGGGGTGTCCCGGAGCAGACCTTTAAACATTTCTTCAATTTCGTAATCATCGCTCATATCTGTGACGAGGGCACATGCGATATCGATCGAGCAACCATAGTTCCGAGCAAGCCCTGGAGGCTGCTCCGGCAATTGCCTCAGCTATGCCGGAGCAGCCTCCAGCGAAAATTTTTTTGGACGTAGGGGCAGACAGTTATCCCCGGCTGAGTCCCTGTCTCTGTGTATCGAAGCGTATTGAACAGCCAGTCCGACTATTCATCAGCATTTCAGCAAGCTTTCGAGGCTTGTGGTCGATCGCAAAGACAAACTTCCGACTGATGACTTCAAAAATCTTTTTTGAAAAATTTGCCAGGCTGATTTTTGGTTTTCACGCCGGAATTGAAATGCATGAACATCAACGGAACTAGCATGAACACTGGTTTTCCCAGCAAGGGACAAAAAGTGGTAGATGCTTTGCCGTACGCTTGGGATAGGTGATCGGACTCTGGCGTGCTCTTGCAATTTTATACATATAGAAGTACCCTATTTTTTGTGTGGTGTGATCAACGAGAGTACTTTCACTCTCACTAAAAGTGGTGGCATGGGAATTACATACTCAAAAGGGTCTTGTAATCCCGGCTTCGGAATATTTTCTGATAACTGGCCCTGTGCTCCCACCCAATACCAGGAGGAACAAGAATGGTAGCGAAGAAACCCAAGAAGAGAAAAGTCGCCAAAAAGAGAGTAAGTCTCTCCCCGGCAGCTGCTCTTTCTGAAGGAACGAAAACGGGAGCCGCCGCTCCCAAGAAAGCCGCAAAGAAAACCACCAGAAAGGCGACCACCGCCAAGAAGGCTGTAGCAAAGAAAACCACCAGAAAAGCAGTCGCCCCGAAAGCAGCTGCCAAAAAGACGGTAGCCAAAAAAGCTGCTCCCAAAAAAGCTGCTA
>JAHFBI010000041.1 GCA_023250095.1 Candidatus Melainabacteria bacterium | reverse complement strand
CTGTCCTCCATCAACATAGTATTTCCGACGACGTCGATCTGGTGGCTCTGTTATCTGACCAGTGAAAGTGGTATCGATTGTAACGGTCTCTTCTATGTCCTCTTGTGCATCTTCGACAGGAAGCGTTTCTTGCCTGATGATCTCACCCTGCTCGTTGATTTCTTCTTCGGTCATATCCGCGGGATAACCGTCGAATTCTGGATCTGCAAAGAGCGTGGTCGCACTACCTGTATAGTCAAGAATGTTGAAATAATACTTGCCATAGTCATCGCGTACTCGGGTTCCGCGACCAATGATTTGTTTGAACTCGCTCATGGATGAAATCATCCGAGCGATAACAACGTTCTTACAAGTTGGGGCGTCAACACCTGTTGTAAGCAGTTGCGAAGTAGTAAGAATCACTGGTGTCGCTCGCTCAAGCTCCTGGAAGTTAGATAGATGTCCGCGGCCGATTTCCTTTTCGTCAGAGGTTACGCGGGCAATGTAGTCGGGGTACTGCCGCATCAGATCTGGGCAAAGACGAGTTAGTGCAGCACGCATATCCTCGGCATGTTCCTGATCTACGCAAAACACAATTGTCTTGTCCATTGGATTGGTCCGCTTCAGGAAATTAGTGAGGTGCTTCGCGATAGCGGCCGTGCGAGCACGCAAGGATACCGTTCTTTCGAATTCGGGAGTTGTGTATTGTTTGTCGGGAATGGGCTGTCCATAACGGTCTGTTTGCCCTTGGTCGGGCCGCCAGCCAACTGCATCAGGCGTCGTGACGACGCGATGCACTTTGTATGGTGCTAAGAAGCCGTCTTGAATCCCTTGTCTCAGGCTATAACGGTATATTGGATTCCCAAAGTAGCGATAAGTATCGCGATTGTCTTCTCGCAGCGGTGTGGCAGTCATACCGATTTGAAATGCCGGTTCAAAGTATTCTAGGATCTCGCGCCAATTGCTTTCGTCTCTGGCACTTCCTCGGTGGCATTCGTCAACGATGATCAGGTCAAAAAAGTCACGTGGATATTCTTTGTACAGCCCTGGACGTCGCTCATCTTTCGCAATAGCCTGGTAAATCGCGAAGTACATCTCCCGGCTTTTGTTAGCAACACCGTTCTCGATTTTGTGACGTGCTTCCCCGAACGGCACAAACATTTTGTCTTTGGGGTCGTCCACTAGTACATTTCGATCGGCTAAGTACAAAATTTTCGGCTTCCTATACTCGCCTGTTGAGTTCCACCGCGCATTCCATAATTTCCAGCAGATCTGGAAAGCAATAAAAGTTTTGCCTGTACCAGTTGCCAAAGTTAGTACGATTCGGCGTTTCCCTTGCAGGATGGTCTGTACCGTTCTATTGATCGCGATTTCTTGATAGTAACGAGCTTGCTTTCCAGGAATCTGAAAATAGGGCGAGAGCAGATCCTTGGCCATCTGCTCACCGGATATTCCTTCTGCTGCCGTAAGCCTCATCCACAATTCACTGGGACTGGGGTATTCCGATAACTCAGTCTCCAAGCCGGTCGTGAAGTCGAATTCGATTATGCCGTGTCCATTTGTGGAGTATGCAAACTTAAGTCCCAAAATCTCGGCATAGTCTTTTGCTTGCTGAAGCCCATCGCCGGGGAGTCTATAGTTGGCCTTTGCTTCCACAACAGCCAGGGTAAAGTCTCTGCGGTATCTCAAAAGAAAGTCTGCGCGTTTCTGCGATTTTCGCTTGACTCGGGATCCGCTGACGACAATTCTTCCATCGGTAAATGTGCGCTGTTCTGTAAACGAATGTGGTTCGGTATCCCAACCCGCTCGTACTAGCTTTGGTACCACAAGCCTGCGGCACGTATCGGCTTCATTGTTAGCTTCATTACCGTTTGTCATTCCGAGTCGTTCCAGCCTTGAGGTCCACCGAAAACCACGCTCTTCGCGGTTCACTCCTGTCAAAGTAAGCAAGTTGCTCATTTTCGCACGTATGCCCAAGAGGATTGCCTCTTGACAGTCCGATGCCGGCGTTTTGCCGGAGACAAGCGATTGCTGCTCAATATTCTGCGGTGTTTGTGCGATAAACATTCCCGTCGCCGCTCTAATCGAGTCCTGTTGCTGTGCCTGATGCTCGCTCCGACAGATCGAATCTATTGTGCTGCCACTACATGCGATACCAGCTCAACGTTGACCCATATTGTCTAGGTTTGATACTTCCAGGGGTCTATATGGGGTCCAGCCGAGAATTCCTACCCCAAAAAGAAAACCGCCTTTCGGCGGAGAATTAGATGGTGGGCGAGAAGAGACTTGAACTCTTACATCTTGCGATACTAGATCCTAAGTCTAGCGCGTCTGCCATTCCGCCACTCGCCCGATAGTGCATGTTTAGAATAACATAATTCGGCAAAAATGCCAGAGCCCCAGCTGGGCCTCGTAAACCCAGCATAAACGATGGGCACCATTTCTGGTGCCCTCGGTGTGCGCTCCTCCGCAACTTTTAGATTTTGGTAGTTATTGGCTCCGAGTCCCCGTGTGGATGCAACGTGTGTGGCTTCCCGCTGGCTGAGTCGCGAGCGCTCGAAGTTACCGGTTCACCAGCCGGCGAGGAGAGGATCCTTGGTTCGGTCCAGTCCCAGCCTCTTGTAATAGAGTTCGATCTGGGGATTGGGGGACGGAGGACCAGGAAGGGTATAGGTCTGCTCATGGTTGTCCGGACACCAATGGGCGCGTCCCCTGTGGGCGCCGCTGCGAGCCTCATCAAGGCTTCTGTCACAGCTGTGGAGCTTTGCGAGCAGGTCGTGCTTGTTCTGATTATCCGGGTAGATCAGCACATAAGGGAGTGCCTCGGGGAGTCGCACGTTATAGCTGGTCAAGTTGGGTTGTATGTGAACATTTTGAAAGCGCTTTTTCAGCTTCTTCTTTGGCTCTAGAACCGTACCTTGCAGGCATATTGACAAGGACGTCAGAATTGATTTGAACATGAGAGATTCCCCGCCTTTCGTGAAGCTTTGGTCATGCTGAGCCGTTGCGACTCATGTGCGTTACCAATGGATTCATCATGGTTGCCAAATTTCCAACAACGCAATTGGATTGGGCCGGGCACCCGCGAAATAAGGGCTGTGGCGGGCTTCTGAACATAGTTAACGTAAGTTCAAACTCCAATTGGCGCGCGCATGCTTCCATCCGCCCGGTTGAAAAGATATACTTGAGCAAGCAACAAATTTGGTACTTGCCGTAGGACAGCCGAACTTGCCAGCCCGGTAAAGTAAACCTCGCGGTTTTCAAGTTTTTTTTGCCCCGGCTGGTAAGCTTTGAGAAGAAATCCCGGGATCGAGGAGTGTGTGGAAGGTGGCTAAAGTAACGAGAGTGGATGGCAGGGGTCCGTCGCGGGCGGTGGCCGTTGGTGCCAGGGGCAAGAAGCCTGAATTCCCTTTAAACACAGCCGAGAGCAACGCAGCTGGGGACCGTCAGTCACAGATCTTGCACGTTGCACTCCTGTGCGGTGCCGTCCTCGTTCTTGCTTCGATTGTTCTGTTCGGAGTTTCGCAAGTAATTGCCGGAGTCAGCGGGCAGCAGCTTAACTGGGCGGCCTTGATTGTCGGTGTGTCCGCGCTTGTAGCTACATTTTTCGTTGGGCGCGGGCTTCTGTGGCTCAGTTTCTTCGCCCCGATCATGCTTTCGGCGAAGAACAAGGCCTGGAAGAGCCAGGAAGGTCTCTGCCGCAAGGCCATTGCTTGCGGTAAGCTGTTTCCTGCAGGTGGAAGCAGCGCTGCTCTGGTGCTCGTCCACAGTCTGGTCGGGCGCGGGGAGTTTGATGATGCACTGAAGATTGGCGAGGATGCCTTTACAAGCTATGGTAGCAATGCCAAGTTTGATGAGAACCTCGGTCCAATGTACGCCGCACTTGGAATTGCCCAGCAAGTGAAAGGCGACGTGAAACAGTCTATTGCCTGGAATGAGCGAGCTATAGAATCATTCGGCCGGTCCATTGAGAATTTCGGCAAGAAAAAGGGCATTATAGCCAAAATGGCCGGTGCCCAGGCCGGGCAGGTGGCCGATCAGTTGCGGACACAGCTGGCGGTGGCACACTGCAACAATGGTGCCAATCACATGAGTCTGATGAACTACCGGCAGGCCAAACTCGATTTCCAGAAAGCGATGGAGCACGCAGCGCAAGCTCCGGACTCGGCAGAGAAGGCCGATTTGGTGCGGGCTTGCCGTGAACAACTCTCAAGGTTGAAACACGCTTGAGCCAGCGACAGAACTGTGCTGCCAATGCCCCTGCCATTGTCAGGACTGGCACAGCCCGGCTGTGTCAATCTGGCTGGAGAATCCGAGACTAGCGCATGGCGGTCATCACCACTTGTCAATTGCTATGCAAGTCTTACAGCGCGCGACCGCTGTTCAAAGACATCTCTCTTACTATCGACGAGCGAGATAGAATCGGGCTGATCGGACCGAACGGCGCCGGAAAGTCCACTCTCCTGAAAATCCTGGCAGGGCTTGTCGAGCCTGATGCAGGCACGGTCTCTACCAGGAAGTTCCTGCACGTGGCGTATGTTGCGCAGGACAATGACTATGAGGGCGGACTTACCCTCCGTCAGGTTGTGGCAGAAGCATTTGTCGGCTCCCACCTTGACGGCTCAGAGCTAAAGACCCGCGTTGAAGTCGCACTGAGCAAGGTTGGGTTCGGCGATCCTGAGGCTCTTGTGGCGGAACTATCTGGCGGCTGGCGCAAGCGGCTGGCACTGGCTGCCGGCCTGGTTACAGAGCCAGACTTCCTCTTATTGGACGAGCCGACCAATCACCTTGATCTTGAAGGTGTGCTCTGGCTGGAAGGACTGCTGAAGTCGGCGCCCTTCGCTTTCGTTGTCATCAGCCATGATCGCGACTTTCTGGAGAATGTGACCAATCGCACAATTGAGCTGCATTCAACTTACAAAGACGGATTCTTGAGTGTCAGAGGTCCTTATAGCGAGTTTCTGCCAGCGCGACAAGAATACCTTGTGGCGCAGACAAACGAGCAGCAGGCACTCTCCAGCAAGGTCCGGCGCGAGATTGCCTGGCTACAGCGCGGCGCCCGGGCAAGACAGACGAAGGCACAAGGTCGCATCCGGCAGGCTGGTAAGCTCATTGAAGACCTGCAGGAGGTGAAAGCCCGCAACGCGGCCGGTGCCGTTGTGAATATTGATTTCAGCGCTTCCGGCCGCAAGACCAGGGAGCTTCTTAGCGTCTGCGGCTGCCAGAAATCCCTTGGTGGGAAGCTGCTCTTTTCCGAGCTCGATCTCGTCCTTGCCCCGGGGGTGAAACTCGGTCTGCTTGGCACCAACGGCAGTGGCAAAACGACCCTTCTCAAAGTTCTCGCCGGGCAGATGGAGGCAGACCAGGGAACGATCAAACGAGCAGACGGTCTCAAGATAGTCTGGTTCGATCAAAATCGTGAGCAACTCGACAAGTCAATATCCTTGCGAGAGGCTCTCTGTCCGAGCGGCGATTCGGTCGTTTATCGCGGTCGCTCGATTCATGTAGCCAGCTGGTCACGCCGCTTTCTCTTCCGCCTTGATCAACTCAATATGCCCGTAAGTTATCTCTCCGGAGGGGAGCAAGCCAGGATTCTCATTGCACGCCTGATGCTAAAGTCGGCGGATATTCTCATTCTCGATGAGCCGACCAACGATCTCGACATTCCTTCTCTGGAAGTCCTAGAAGAAAGTCTGGAAGATTTCCCCGGTGCCGTTGTTCTTGTCAGCCATGATCGCTTCATGCTTGATGCCGTATCGAATCAGCTTCTAGCTCTCGATGGACGAGGTGGTGTGGAGTTTTTTGCCGATTATTCTCAGTGGGAGGCACAAAGAGGCGCCTTCGGGAAAAGACCCTCAGAGCCAGTTGCGGCACTGAAAGCGGAGTCCGCTCCATCGCCGCCCGGGGGACCGCGCCGGGCGCTGTCGACTGCTGAAAAGAAGGAGTTATCCGGAATCGAGCAAAAGATTGCCGAGTCCGAAGCACAGGTGAACACCATCAAGAAGCACATGGAAGCTCCTCATATTGCCAGCGATCACGTTAAATTGCACAGGTGCCTGGAGGAGCTAAAGGCAGCAGAAGACGCCGTGACCAGGCTCTATACCCGCTGGCAAGACCTCGAATCGCGTCGGGCTGAGGCCGACAGCTGATAGCAACTACTTCCTGCTCCCGATTATCCTATAGCTGCGACCATGTGGAAGCGGTTTCACCGGGACATTCCGGCGATTCTCCTTCCAGACAAACTTCCACCGAAAGCAGGCTCTCAGGAGTCCTTCCTGCCTTGAGGCAGGCTGCCCCAGTGCCGGATGCCACCACGGCTGCCTGGTCTGAGCCATCTGCCTCGCATGCAAGGACTCCTCCTGTGCCCTGTCGTTTTTTCAGGCTCCCGGGAGAAGTCATCTCGGGGATGTGAGGACTGGAGCCCAGGCGCGCGGCAAAGCGGTTCGCGATCAGCACCATGGCTGCCGACATGAGCAGAAGCAGGGCAATGATGCCGTAGGCTGCAAAAATGCCTGTGCGATCAGCTACGAGCCCCAGAAGAAGCGGAGCAACTAGTATTGCCGCGCCGGTGCCGGCTGACACACGCGATGTAGCTTGACCGGCTTGCTCTGGAGCCGTGGAAATTGCCGCCGACAAGGTCAAAGGATAGAAGTTGGCGATTCCGAGTCCTGCCACAAACAGCCCCAACAGGTTCACCGGGGTCCAGGAAGACAGCCAGAACACCAGAAAGCCAGCAATTGCCACTAGCGATGCCCCTGGCAACAATGCCGAGATGCCCATGGTGCGCGCCAATCTGCTGCCGGCTATCCTGCCGATAAGCATCGCCGACAGAAAAGCCGTGACACCGGCCGAGGCATCGGCCTTGGACAATTTCGCTATGTCCTCGAGAAAGTCAGCACTCCAGAATATGAGCGACCATTCGCACGCGACGCTGAGAAGAATGACAGTCCAGTAAATCCAGTACTGGGTCGGGAGCTTGCCGGTGGCACAGGCGCGGCTGCTCGTCTGAGGTAGCGGCGTGCTGCTCCGCCTGAAACTGAGTAACAGTACCACCATGAGTAGAATCGGCAGGACAAGTGCAGCGCGCCAGCCAAACCCAGATCGATCGCAAGCACTGATGAAAGCAGGAGCCAGGCTGGCTGCCAGGCTGCCGGCAATAGTCGCTTCCGTGATGGCAACTGTTCGCTGCGCCGCGAAGCGTTGCGCCATGATTGTATAGAGGGTTTGTCCCATCACGCTGCCGCTCACCCCGGCAAACAGTGAGCCTGCAATTGTGATGGCAGGCAGGTGGGCGCAAACGAGAATCAAAGTGCCCAGAGATACGCCCGCACCGGCCGCCATTACCGACGTTGCCGTGCCGAACCTTCTCATTATCTTGTCGCCAGCGAACCCGGCTATCACGACTCCTAATGCCCAGGCACTCAGATGTAGCGCGGCAACGGTGTAATTGAGGTGCATTTCAGCACGCAGGAAAGGCATGAGCGGACCAAGACCGGCACTGACATAACAGCAGGTGCCAATCAACAAGTAACTCAGCCAGCAGAGACGATCCCTGACGAATTGTTGGCTGGAAACTGGGGCTTCGGTGCGCAAGATAATTGATACCGCCTGCCCTCACCGCAAGTTAAAGCAATAATGCTATGAGAGACTTAAGAATCTATACGCCAAAGCTTCTTCGATTGCAAGTTATCTATAAGACAAAGTAACCTGCTTGAAGACTCAAGCGGCAGATCCGGCAAAAACCATTTCGAAGCCAACCGAGCCCTCGGCACACGCAGGCTGTTCTTGCGCCTGCAGCGTCGAGATAAGCTCCTGCACCCTGGCAGTCTCCATTTCAGGAGCCGACGAAATATTGAACCTGGCTTGTTGTCCAGCTTCCAGAACTACAGACAACTTCAGCTGGTGAGCCCTCTTCAGGAGTTGCCGCTGGAAGAAAGCCTCAATCAAGCTATCGAGCCTCTTCATGTAAGCTCCGATTAAATCCATGTTCACGCGGGCAAAGACTTCTTCTTCTGTGTTGAGGAAATTGACGGCAAGCAAGCGAGTGGTTCTGGATGCAGGCGTCGCCGGGTTAAAGAATTGCAGGCGAAATGCGCCTCCGGAAGTCGCAGGTACGCAGATATCCACTCCTTCGGACAGGGCCTTCATGACAACATTCAAGACCGGCGGAGCCAGTCGCACGACAAAGCCGTCTTCCAGAGTATGGCAGTCGGTGACCTCTGGGTCGCTTGTCAGAGTAAGAAACGATCCCGACAGTCGGCAAGCAGTGCTCCCTTGCCGACTTATCGCCAAGGGGCGCTCGCTTCCTGGGTACTGCCAGACAAGGCATGAATCAGCGGAAGGATCTATCTCCAGACGAATAGAAAATGGCAAAGTCACACTGCCGCTTTCGAAGAGATCGAGGAAATGAGCGCTGGCTGTTCGGGGCATCATGCAGATGAGCTCCGTTTCCAGACTTACGGCTGAGGCATAGGGAATTACCAGCTGTGGGATTGCTGCCAGCGGACCGGCGCTCATGGTTTCAAGTATGTCTTGCGTCACTACTGTCTGGCGCGTCAGGTCGTTCCATGTCGGATAGGGGAAAAAGCGATATTCGAAGCCCAGCAAGGCAAGCAGTCTTTGCGGTCCGAAACTTTCTACCAGGCGCAACTCCGGTTCGCTTACAAGAATGGCTGAGAGATCCGCGCAGGCTGCCATGCCTGACAGTCGCTGAGCATGCACATATATGATGCCCCGGAAATTTTTGTTCATGAAGCCGTCGTCACCAAACTCCGTGCGACCGCCATGTTCAACAGTCTGCCCTGCCAGCGCGTAATCCCAGAGCGACCGGATGAGCTGGAGCGGCTCCTCCGGAAACGTCCTTCCGCCGGAGCGGCGAAGGGTGAAGACAACTTCGCGCTGTCCAGCCACGCTCAGCCCCGAGCTGACATAGGACCAGCAAGAAATGACCCCGTTGTGCGCTCTTATGCTGTGCTCGTAGACTGCAGCTTGCAGTTTGTCTTCCACCAGCTCAACGCTGGTGACGTTGCTCTTGGGGACGTTCAGGAGATCTGCCAGGGCTCAATCCTCGGGCGGCAATGAGGGCCATATTACCATCGACCGCCCGACGACACTTTCAGATGTTCAAATATTTATGGCTTGCCGGAGAGCGGCAGCAAGCTGTCCAGATGCCGGCTTATAAGGTAGTCACAAAACATTGCTCGATAATCGTTGCTGCCAGCCGAGTCAACAGCGGCAAATGGGGCGATCCGGCGATGTATGGACACACCCGTCTGCAAGTCACGCGGGTTGCCGCGTGAGTCGAAATTTTTCGATGTGTAAGAGACTTGTACCGTGTCCTTTGAAAGAGGCTCGTATGTTTTGATATCTTCGCGCCGGTAAGAATCGATGATTGTGCCACTAGCTTTGTCTACGACAAGCGAAGTAGCCATTACTCTCATAACAACCCGGGTTGGTAAGACGACCTCCGGACCGTACCAGTCGATTGTGTTGTAAGTGCGATAGCCTGGCTGATCGCTTGCGCTTGTGCCAGATTCAACATAAAAGTGCCAGATATCGCCGTGAGCATCCCTCTGGTGCCCGTGTTGCTCCTGCCCCACAGAAACAATTGTTTGATCCGATTTGATAGAGCGTCCAGTAGCATAATCGAAAATGCTCACTACTTTCGATTGTTCGGACTGAAACGTTCCGGCAAACCAGGCGGGGATTTTAAACCAGTTGCTGGCATAGCGTGCCTTGCCCAGAGCCCTTTCATCGAAGTTTGCCCCGCTGCACAAGCCCTCATCAAGCGCCGGCAGCCGTTGTAAGTGTTGCACCTTTCCCTGGAGAATGATTTTGCCCGGGTGCCCCGGCGAAGCTGTTTGCCCGTGATCTTCCGGGTAGTCAGACGCTGATACCGGCATGAAAAATACGCAAAACCAAAAGAAACCGCTGGTGAGAAAGAAGACCGTTGAGCATGTAGCCCGGCTTACCTCTTCGATCAAAAATGGTTTCAAGTTATCGTGCTTTGAAAGCATAACCAATTCTACCGCTGACACCTGTCTGGACAGCTGCCGGCAGGCTGTCCAGACGGCTGGCCCCAGAATTAAGGTTTTTTCGTACTTTCACGAATCGACAATATTAGGCAATCGGCGGTACTTTACAGGCAGGCCCAAAACAGCCCTCGGAAAGCTCAATGAGCTGGCATGGAGTAGTCCGAGGCGGATTTTTGTGTCGGGCCCCTTTTGTGAGGGAAGTGTTAATGACAAGTCAGGAAGGCAACAAGGGCGGTCAGGAAGGCAACGATAAGAAGGGGCTTGAAAATGGCGACCGGAGCGTTGTCGAGCAAAGCAGGCTATTGCTGAGCCAGCAAGCTTTCGTCAGGCAGGACGCCGACAACCAGGCTGCTCCGTCTTCGCGCCTGGGGCGTTATGGCGAAGTGACGATCAAGGGCATCGGCAATCTTCCTGCCGGCATCGGACATGCCATAGTCGCCGACATTCAAGATCCAGTCGGAACGCTCAAGATGGTAGCGACTTCAGCGGCAATGGGCGCTGTTTTGAAAACAGTTTTGCCTGAAGGCGGAGCTGCCGGCAAGATCGCAGCTGTGGCTATCGGCGGCTATTTTATGTATAAGGCTGCCGAGCCGGTCATGGATGCTTACTCAAAAGCAGGCTCAGCCAAGACCATGAAAGATATCAACCTGGCGGCAACACAACTTGGCGATGCCGGGGGATCTTTTCTGGTCAACTCGGCCGTCAGCGGTGTTGGCTACAAACTTGGCGCCGGAGCGGCAAGCTACGGACTCATGTCCGAGCGGATGGACGGTTTTGCTATAGCGAAAAACAGCTTCTGGAACGGTGTCGATTCGAAAATTAACACAGTCCGCGAATCGATAGGGCTGGGGCGGGTTCCCGAGCCGGTCGGGCAAGGCGGCGGTGTGGAGTTGACGCCGCGTTACCGGGTGACAGGGGACAGAGCCGAGCTTTTGCGCACGGAGCGGACCCAGCCGCAAGGTATTCTCAAGGGGGACACGAATCCCAATGAAGACATGAGCGTAACCGTAATGCTCAGGTCCAAGGCTCCTGAGCTGGTTCTGGACAGGCATCTGGCAAGAATTGCCGCTGGTCGGGGCGATTTCCTCACAGAAGGGCAGTTTGCCAGGAAATTTGGCGCAGACCCGACTGCTATCGAGTCCGTAGGTAAGTTTGCCGCTGACAACGGGCTCAAAATTTCGGAGCAGAATCTTTCCTCAGGAAGGGTCGTTCTCAAGGGAAATGCCAGCCAGTTCGAAAGCGCCTTCAATGTCAAACTGCAGGAATTCGAGCATCCAAGTGGAGTGACATTCCGCGGTCGCAGTGGAACGATTTCCGTGCCCACTGAGCTTGCTCCCAATGTAGAGGGGGTCTTTGGACTTGACACACGACCCCAGTTAAAAACGCACTTCGTTCGCCTCAAGGACATTGAAGGAGCTACCGCTCAATCCCGCGTAGCAAGGGCCGCTGGCGACACCGCTCAGCCCAACGCTCTGAGATCCTTGACGCCCGAGGAAGTCTTCAAAGCTTATAACGCTTCGGAAGCCCTTGACGGAAAAGGGCTAAACACTGCCTTCATATCTCTTGGCGGCACATTGCCTGAAGGCTGGGAGTCCTATTTGCAGAAACGCGGTATCGACCCCAAGACCGTGAAAGTGATCAATACTTCCGAAAAGCCGCTGACGCCGGACCCCAGAGGTGCCAACGGCGAGAATGCGCTGGATATGTTCATTCACAAGCAAGGGCTTCCCAAAGGTACGGTGACCATGGTTGCCGGCGAGAACAGCGATGCTGGTTTCGTCACCGCCATCGAAAGGTCCGCATTCCCTAAAGCCGGTGAAGGCAAGAACGTCGCTGTCAGCATCAGCTGGGGAGCGCCTGAGGACCAGTGGACTCCACAGGCCATCCGCAACATGGAGTTGACCGCCAAGAAAGCCGCCGTGCAGGGTGTCACCATCACTGCCGCCTCCGGAGATGACGGAGCTGTCGACAGATCGCCCAGTGGCAAAGCTCAAACTGATTTCCCCTCTTCCAGCCAGTGGATAACCGGCGTGGGGGGGACGACGCTACAGGTTGACGCCTCCGGGAAATGGTCCAGTGAGAAGACCTGGAGCGGTAGTGGCGCTACCGGTGGTGGCAGATCTCTGCAGGTCGGCCGACCGGATTATCAAAAGGGCATTGAGATGCCTCCGAACATCGGCGGCTCGAAGTTCGATGGCAGGGGCGTTCCTGATATCGCTTTCAACGCCGACCCGCGCACTGGCTGGAAGGTTTTCACTGACGAAGGCATACAAGCAATTGGCGGCACGAGCGCATCTTCGCCAGCAGCTGCTGTCATCGCCGCCAAGATCGCTCAGTCCACAGGCAAGCCTGTTGGATTCTGGAATCCGGCTCTCTACGAATTCGGCAAGAACAACCCTTCCGTTTTTCGCGATGTCATCAATGGCAACAATGACGGCTATTCAGCCGGCAAGGGTTGGGACGCCACCACCGGCTGGGGCTCGATAAATGTGCAAGCCATGCTCGATTCGCTCGGCAAGAATCAGAGCCGGCTGGGCAAAGTGGTCGGACTGTTCCCGGCGCTGGTCACACCTGACCATAATAAGGACAAGCGCACAGGCTCCTAGGGGCTCTGACCGGTGAGGCGGGAACGCCCAGAAACCTGTTTGAAGTGTTCAGCCACTGCCCAGCTCGATAAGGAACTGCAGATCTTTCTGCATTTCGGCGGCAGACTGATACCTGTTTCGTGGTGTCTTGGCCATTGAGCGCTGGGCAATCCTGTCTACCCAGGCATGGTCCTCAATCTGGGCAACTTGAGACGGAAGTGTCAGCGCTTCCAGCACATGCTTTTCCATGGCTTCACGGACTGAATTGCCTACAAAGGGCGGTAGCCCGGTGATCAGCTCGTAGAAGATGACTCCGAGAGAATAAATGTCTGTGCGGCAATCGACTGGCTGCGCGCAGATCTGCTCCGGTGACATGTAACCCACGCTTCCCACAGCCAGTCCGGCTTCAGCGGCATTTGCCCCTTGCTGGAGCTGAGCGATACCGAAGTCGAGGATCTTCACATTGTCGGGACGCAAGAGATCGCCGCGCACCATGATGTTCTCTGGTTTGAGATCTCGGTGAATAATCTGGCGGCTGTGAACCTCAGTCAAGCCGCTGCAAACCTGAGTGAGGAGGCAGGCTGTTTCATACGGGCTCAATGTCTTCCCTTCCTGTTGTATCTGCCGCAGTGACTTGCCCTCGACATATTCGATGACCAGATAAGGCTTGAGGCTCCCGATCAGTATCCCCCAATCCAGGACCAGAACGAGATTCGGGTGCGTGAGCCTTGTCGTTATCTTGCACTCGGCAACGAATCTCTGGAAGGACTTGTCTTCCGGGTCGGCATCCTTCCGCATCAGCTTCAAGACAACTGGAATTTCTCGCTTGAGATGCGTAGCTAAAAATACCTGTCCCATGCCACCTTCAGCCAGAAGAGTCTCGATGCGATAATTGCCGTTTATCACCCGACCGGACATTTCGTGTATCTCCCCTGGCAAAGGAGCGGCCGCCTCAGCAAGAACCTGGTCGCACTGCGCGCCTGCCGGCTGGGTGGGAGCTTCCGTGGAACTTTGCCATTCATATCCGGTCGCAGACGCGGCTGCCAGCTCATTTGCCAGGATCCCGTGCCAGGCGCTCGTCACTACAGGCGAAGCTGGAGGTGTCGCGCCGGGGGTGGACTGCGGCGAGCCAGTACTACTTTGCGAGCCTGTACCGCCCTGTCCGATCTGTATTCTCGGCAGCTTGCTCCACGTACGAGCGGCAGCATTATCGTTATTCTGCTGGCGCCCAGTATTGCGAGATTTGTTGAGATCGTCTTTTAACATTTTTCGGAATAACCCGTTTGGCACATGCCTGACGCCAGCTCCCCATCCAGCCAGGGTCAGCTAATCTTCTTTTTCCCCGTCAGCCCCGATTAGAATCTCCGTGACCTTAGAAATCCCGTTCTTGGTCTGGTGCTCACTGCCTGTTTGCCTGTCCCCTGGTCAGTCGTCTCAAGGCAGCGCACCCGCCCGCCACCCCTGCTTGCCCGTGTCATGGCGGCGCACCGTGTTTGCCTGTCTCCGCCTGATTTGTTCAGAGGCGAATTGCCTGGCATCCCAGCAAGCGCCGTGCGCCAGCATCTTATATAGACAGATTCTCTTTCGGGTATAAGGGAAGGTGTCGCTGTCGGTGCAAGTCTACAGAGGGATCAGTCTCGCTGACGTGCAACCAAGATGGCATGTCGGGACCAACAGCGCACAGGGGCCCGCTCACCGGAGCGTAAACCAAGCAAGGCGAAATTTGGTGGCGCCCTCAATTGAAAACATGGTTCAATGCATGGTGTATTCAGGGGGAGACGATATGGGGCTCGCGATTTTCAGACAAGGCGATGTTCTTCTCGTGTCCGTCGACTCGCTGCCGGACAAGGTCGAAGCATTACCTTGCCAGGAGCGAATTGTTCTGGCATACGGCGAGGTCACCGGTCACGCCCACGCAATTGTGAAGGATCAAGCTAAGCTCTTTATCGACAGAGATGTTCGTTATCTGAAAGTCTCTGCCGGCGGCGCTGAGCTCCTGCACGAAGAGCATGCGACTATCCAGATTCCTGAAGGAATCTATCGTATAGTCCATCAGCGTGAATATGCCCCGGATAGCTCGCACCTGGTCCTTGACTGAAAGGCTGTCATGGCGCTCTCCGAAATTCTCCAGAATGAAATTGCGCTCCGGAGCGTATTCGGTCGAAGTGCAGCTGAGACCGACACCGTTAAGGCCGAAGCAGCTCTCTCAAGGCTCTATGAGAGTCTCGGGCACATCGCGCCGGCAGTTGTCTGGTGCCGCGGTCTTTATCAGTTTGTCTGTTTGCCCTCCCTTTTGATCGGACTGATTCATGGTGATATGTGGCAAGTGCTGTCATGCACACTGGCCACCTCTCCCTTTTCCGGGCACAGGTGGCAGAGCTTGTTTGACGAGGCATGGTCCGAGCTCTGGGAAAACGGTGGCGCCCAGCTTTTGCAAGGGATGAAACGGACCAGTCGCCTCGCTCAGCAGTGTCCCGACCTTGAGAGCTCTTTGATCGAACAGGCGAAGAACGCGCTGGCAGCCTGGCTCAGGTCGGGAAAATTGCCGGACTTTGAGAATACATTGAACAGGCAGTTATACCGGCGTTTCTGGGCCATGCATCTCTGGCACAAGGACTTTGTTCGGGAGCGCATTTTGGTTTTGTCTAACGAGCTTGACTATGAGTTGAGTCGGGCCGGGCAGTTCCGCCAGGCGGAATGGGAGCAGTTTGCCCACTATGCCGAACAGCTCCGCACACTTTACGGCGGGGTCGCCGCCTCCGTCAGTGCGCTCGTCACCAGGATGGGGGCTGAGCCGGCAGCGCAGGTACGCAACAGCCTCTGGCTGCCTTTTGCTTTTCCTAACCCGACTCTCTGCGCCATCTGGCAAAAACATGTCAATCCTGCGTCCCTGCTCAGCCATACCGAAGAGATTTCTCTCTTCAACTCACTTGGCGAATCGATTTTCGGGGCGATCTGCCTGGAACATGTGACATTCGTTTGCGAGCAGCCGACAACTCTCACATTCGACGCGGGGGGGCGGCTGCACAATGAGACAGGTCCGGCGCTGTGTTTTTCCGATGGTTTTGCCGCGCACGTCTTTCACGGCGTTGCAGTCGAGCGGCGTATCGTCGAGCATCCGGGAACCATTACACTGTCGGAAATTGACCAGGCCTCCAACATCGAATTGCGCAGGGTGCTTCTGGAGAGATATGGACAGGCACGTTATCTGCAAGACTCGGGTGCGGAGGTGATTCACCAGGACGACTTCGGCATCCTCTATCGCAAGCCCATGGGCTCGGACGAACCGCTTGTGATGGTCAAAGTGGTCAATTCGACGAGAGAGCCCGACGGCTCCTACAAAGATTATTTTCTGCGGGTGCCACCACATATGAAGACAGCCCGAGAGGCTGTCGCCTGGACTTTCGGCTTCGAAGAAGAGGACTATTCGCCGGCTGCCGAAAGCTAGCTAATTGCCATCTGTCACAGTGATTCATGTTTTCGAAGGGGGTGAATTCGCCAGCTGCCAGAACGGGCACATCGCTGCCTGGCGCCGCGATTCATGCCTATTTCTATCACTCCTTCTTGTCGACGAGGCTCTGCTCGGGAGGAAGTGACACCGCTTTCCAGCTGCCTGTAATATAACCAGGGTCGGAATCGTCTGCCTTGGCGGAAGGCATCTTGTCCTCCCTTCTGACGGTTTTGAGCAGGTTGAGGTAATTCTTCGTGGTCTTGATCGTTTCCGGGTGATTGTGCCCCAGTGCTTTCTCCCGGATTTTCAGTGATCGCGTGTAATAAGGTTCCGCCTCATTGTAATTGCCTTGCACGTGATTGAGTGTGGCAAGGTTATAGAGACAGCGAGCCGTGTCGACATGATCTGGACCGCAGGCGCTTTCATATACTTTCAAGCATTTCTTGCCATACATTTCTGCTTCTGCGTAATGCCCTTGCATGTAATGTAGTTCGGCAAGCGTGTTATAGGCAGCACCCACGACCAGGTGCATCGGTCCCAGAGCATCGAGCTTGATCTGCAAAGAGCGCTTGAGCAGCGGCTCGGACAGGTGCCCCTTTTGCTGTTTCAGCAGGGCTGAGGCCAGTCCATCCAGACAGGCGGTCAGCCGGTGATCGCCAAATCCGCTGCTTTCAGCATGCTGCAAAGCTGATTTCCAATGCTCCTCGGCCTCGTCGTAGCGCCCCTCTTGCATGAAAGCTTCAGCCAGTATTCTGGCTTGCTGTAAGTCTGACTGTCCTGAACTGCTTGCTGCTCCGACGGATACGTGTTTGCTGCCGCTGTCGGAAGCCAACTCTTTCTCCGGCACAACTTCCGCCGGCGAAGGCTTCTTGTCCTGTGATTTCAGTGTCTGGAAGCGTCCGGAGCTTTCCCATCGGCCGGTGGTAATTCCGCGGATGCAAACTTTCAGATGGGCAGCCTCTTCCTCCCTATGAGTCATTTGCAAAAGATGTGCGATGTTTTCCAGAACTTGCGTTACTTCAGGGTGGTTGGGACCGAGAGCCTTGGTCTTGATTGTCAGAGCCTTTTTGTACAGCGGCTCGGACTGACCGAATTTGTGCTGCCAGTGGTAGAGCCTTGCCAGGTTGGCGGCTGCTACTCCCACATCGGAGTGATCCGGTCCCAATGTACTCTCATATATCTGGAGAAGTCTGCGGGCCAGGGGCTCGGCGTCGTTGTATTTGCCCTGGTTAAAGTAGCATTCCCCCAGCCTTTCGAGCGTCAATGGCAGCCGGGAATCGCTTTCTTCAAAATATTGTGCTTCTTCCAGCGCTGCAATCCACATGGCTTCAGCCTCAGCATGGTTGCCGGCAGCCTGAGCTTTTTCGGCGGAGATGCGATAAGTATCCCATTTTGTTTTGGCGTTGCGGACTCCTGCCAGCCACATGATCTCATCTGAACTCATCGCTGTGTTGAACCTCTTCTGATACTAGAAAGTTTTGTCGGAGCAACCATGGCAGCAAGAATTGTGGTCTGAAAACTGCAAATATCGTCTGCAGTCTAAGGACTCTTATGCCCTGAAAGCTTTGGATTCATTCATAGAGGCTTGCGCTGGTCATGGACGCTTTTGCAGGAAACCTTGGAACAGGTTTCTGTCCAGCTGAAAGGCCGTCGGGTTGACGCGTACATCACCGGAGAACGGGTAGTCGTAATTGGCCAGTAAGAAAATGTTCAGTGCCATGACTGTTGCCACCAGAGCTGTCATTACAACCTGTACTTTTTCGTTCTTGACTTCAAAAAAATAGGTAAAGGCAATGGTGGCACCGCCTCCGGCAAGGACGACGATCCACATGCCGAGTGGCAGCTGGTTGAGCATAGCGGCAAAGCGCAGAGTTCTGTAGTTACCCAGCCTTGATATTGCTGCCAGTATCGCTTGATGAACATTGCTTTGCCCGTCGCTGCCTGGATTGAAGTTGACGCAGAGGCGCCAGATTTCGCTATATGTTGCCCAGGCTCTATCGCTTGATTTCTTTTCCTCCATGAGCTTCCATTCTTCGTCGATGACGATGTCGGCGTATCCCAGACAGTTTTTCTGAAGCGTCGCGCGAAACGGTTCCGGGAGTCCTTCGGAGCCGCGAAAAACATCGGCCAGAGCTCCTGCTTCTTCCTGCACATTGACGCGTGCTTCATCGAAACGCTGCATGGCTCCCGCGACAAGGAATCCGAGCAAAATGGAAAAGAGTGTGCCGACGACCGAAAGGAGTGGATCGGCGACATCATGATGCATTCTCATTTCCGAGATGTCGCATTTCCGTCGGACAAGCAACATGCAGGCGACTGCCATTCCGACAGAAAGCAAGATTGCCAGGAAGCCTAAGAGAAAAGTAACCATGATACCTGCCTTGCTGTTACTGGCGAACCTAAACAACGTCGAGACCGGGAAGCGGGCGGGAGCCAACCGGTTAAACACATCGAGATTTTCTCATACGATGAGGAAAAAGGGATTGTCGGGTATATTGAGTAGGCTTGCCCTTTTGCAATTTTTTCTGTTACTTGATTGAATGCGACGGCAGATTGATTGACGTTGCTCCGTTAGCTTACATCCCAAATGTCTATTGGGGGTGAGGACCGAAGTTTATGCCGGGACATTTGACAACCGCGAGGCTTATTCTGGCGATTTCGCTTTGCTTCTTTTGGTTCACAGGCAGCTGTGGCCCAGGTGAGTGCAAAGAGAAATCGAACCCAGAGGTGCACTTTGTCAGCCAGTCGGTGCTGGTCAGAGCGCCCGCAGACCTTGTATTCGACTGTATCCGCCGCTCGCGGCACACAGACCCGCGGCGTCGGAAGGTGCTTTCTTATGATGGTACCGAGGCTGTCATCGAGGAGCACTTTGCTGGGCTGCCTGTGCTGGGCTCAGCCACCTGCGTCTACAGAGAATGTGAGGTGCCGTTGGAGCGGATTGATTACAATCTAATTCGCTCCAGTCAGTTTCGAGCCTTTGAAGGACACTGGGAACTCGTGCCTTCTCGCGGCGACTGCACTTTGCTCAAGTTATCCTCATATATCGATCCTGTTATCTGGGTGCCGTTCAAGGAGCAGATTTCAAGGGGCGTAACGCTGAAGGACATTCAGCGCAGGCTATCGGCAGTCAAGGCGGATGCTGAAGGTCGGAAAAGGACGCGATATGAATTTCTAAGTCCCAGCTGCCAGAGCCCCAGCCACGGAGCTGGCAGTGGAGCTGACGTCGGCGGGTTTGAGGATCATGGATACCGTCTGGGACAGATCAAGGGTCTGGTCTCTGGAGGTGTCATCGTTTCCCGCTTTCTCTATGATGCTTGCCCTTCCGTCGCAGATGGATAGATATGCCTTTGCCAGTGTCCCATCTTTGAACGTTACGGTCATGATGAATAGCCCGCGTAAGTCGGAAGACCAGTTGGGGCTGCTCCAGATATGGTACCGCGAAGGTTCGAAGTCTTTGCCGAGGACCTGTTTTAGAGACTCTATTTCCTGGTCACTTAGCGTGGCTGAACTCTTCTTCCCAGCTTTCTCTTTAACGCCTGCAAAATGAGAAAAACTTTTTTGTTTTTCTCGCGACGGCTTGCCCAATGCCCAGTCTGGCAACAGCCTGGCGGCAGAGCCGGTGGGCAGCAGAGGTCTGGTGAAGGCTCGAAACAGCAGGCGGCCAACAAGCGAACACCAGAGGAATCTGACTGGTGCGATAGTCGCCGTACATTGCCGGAATAAGAACGTGCCGGCTGGCATAGGGTGGCAAACGGAGACCGTCCCTTCAACGGTGGCTTCCTGTCTTGTCTTGGCTATCTCGAACATATTCATCGCTCCAGCTTGCGGGACTACTGTATGATGAAAAATTACTGCAGAATTCTGGCTGAATCCTGGCGAAATTGGTATTGGCTGGATTAATTTCTTGCTTGTAGTTTCGGGGCTGCGTCCGGGTTTTCGCTATCCTGAGCGGATGTCTGAGCCCTCGATTGTCGAGAGTGTGTTTCGTGAAGGATCATTGAGACTGGCCAATCTTGTGGCTTGATTGGAGATTGTATCTTCAAAGATGTTGCGAACTTCCCGGGCGTTCCCGAAATCTCTCAACTGGCTGTCGTGGAGCTCCTTGAATAAGGCGCTCAGCTTTGAAGTAGCCTCGGGGGAAAGAACAAATCCGGACTTCTCGCACATGCCCTTGTAGATTGCCATCATGTCGGTTGGAGAATAATTGTCAAAGTGCAGATGCTTGTTAAAGCGTGACCTCAAGCCCGGATTGAAATGGATGAAGTCATCCATTTTATCGGGATAACCGGCGACGATTATGACCAGGTCTTCTCTGTAGTCTTCCATCAGTTTGACGAGCGTGGCAATTGCCTCATGCCCGAATGGATCTTGCATGGCATTGTTGGTAGTGAGTGCGTAGGCCTCGTCAATAAACAAAATACCGCCCACCGCCTGCTGCACGACCTTTCGAACCTGTATTGCTGTTTGCCCGACATAGCCAGCTACCAGTGTGGACCGATCCGCTTCCACCAGGTGCCCTTTGCTGACAACATCCAGACAGCAGAAGATTCGTGCCAGAAGCCGCGCTACTGTGGTTTTGCCAGTGCCGGGATTGCCATAGAAGACCAGGTGGCGGCTCGTCTCTGTTTTTGGTAGCCCCTGCTTTTCCCGCAGTTTCTGGACTTTCAGGAAATCAATCAGCTGGGACACTTCCATCTTCGCTCTGTTCAATCCGACGAGCTTGTTCAGCTCCTGTATGGCTTCGGACAAAGCGCTGTCCTTGTTTGTTATCAAAGCGGTGTCGTAAGAGACGGTGACCTGAGGTCTGGCTGCCCCGTTACCGGACACCTGGATGGCTTCTTCTTCTTCTTCTTCGGAAGCAGGAGAAAAATCAGAGAGATCCAGCACAGCGCTCCGAGCTATATCAACCAGACCGGCAGAGTACTTCTGCAGCCAGTTTTTCTCCAGTTTATCCAGCGGTCCATCGAGAGCCAGCACTTTCTCGGACAGAGCACGGAGCAGGGTTATGGCATTCGATACGTGCTGACTGCCAGTTTGGGCGTCGTACTGTGCAAGTCCACCTATAAAGGATTTCTCCGTTTCCGTGTCTTTGAAGTAGCTGCCTTTCTTGGTGACGACGTCGCGAAGATAGACGAGTGCTATGTTCTTGGGAAATATGCCAAAAAACACAGTGATGTCCTTGAGCACCTCAAGTTCGGTATTAGTAAGCATCAGGTCCAACAGCATTGCGCGCACCACGGCAAATGTGCATACATAGCCGAGCCAGGTCCGTCCGCTGTCCAGCGACTCAGGTCGGTTGGAGCAGGACGCAAGCAGCGCTTCTGCGACTTCTTCGAGACTGTTGAGAGCTTTGTCAATCTCGGCGATGAGAGCTGGACTCTTCGGACTAAGACAACTGAAGTTCTGCGTTGACATCCTTAAGCCGACCTCCTGCGCTATTTACAGAATGTCAGCCCTGCCTGCAATCTATCTGCAGCGCCGGCGGCGCTGAGGTTAAATTTGGCGGTAGGTAGCAACCAATCCATAGCCATGCCGGCATAACTCGCCATATGCTTCTCTCCCATGAGTTGAGAGCAGGATAGAAGAGTGTGACTCTATGTTCAGGCAGACAAATCATATGCCTGCTGGTTCGGCAGCTGAACGGACAACCAAATAGGCGCCAATCTAGGGCGTTTCTTCAAAAGTGAAGTCATATGCCTGAGGCTGCTGCCTGACCGGTTGTGGGGAGCCTGGGGAGTTAAAGAGCTAGCTCTTTAACTCCCCAGGCTCTGGTAGGAGGACCCAAGACACGGAATGGACGAACGGCGGCTGACGCCATGAGTAGACTTCGGGCAGAGCGAGCGGATGGTTTCAAGGGTGGACAGCGGCTTTATGAGCCTGGCATATGGCTGCAACAGAGTCCTTAACGGACTGCAATCGCTCGCCAGCTTTCCTGGCGAGTTTCGGGTTGTGCTTATAGTGTTCCGGCGCCCAGATGCGCTGCCACACCTGGAAAGCTGTCTGCACCTGGGATAAGGTGGCAAACTGGTCAAGTCCGAGAGCTTTCAGGTGTTCCTCAACACTGTGATCAACCTGTGTTCCATTTATAGCAATTTCTTCCAGGGGAGGGATTTCTTCCGGCGGCAGGCTGAGCAGCCGGAAAAGAGTTTCCCCTACAGCTCTAATTTGCGCAGAGTCGTGTGCAGAGAAGATTTTGAGCAGGGCTGACTTCTCAGGGTGTTCGAGATCGCGCTTATGGAAGAGAATGAACTCGTCTCTTTGCTGAATCTGATCCCATAGCGAGGGGTCGATGACCAGGCAGATGATGGAAGTGTGTATGAGCCAGGCAGAGAAATTATCAAGGTACGAGCCGAAATGGCTGGCTTTCCGTTGCGGGTGCTGATAGTTGCCGTGACCAAGCTCGTTGGAAGTAAAGTCGCTCAGGGCAGGAACATACATCCCATCGTAATCCACGAGCTTGATCAAACCCTGCTGGATTATGACATTGCCGTGCTGCAAATCGCCATGAGCAATGCCGGCGTATGAAAGGCGTCTGATCATGTGCATCCACTGGGCAGCCAACTCCATGAGTTTCTGCTTGTCGTGCCTATGATTCTCAATGTAGCTCA
>JAHFBI010000328.1 GCA_023250095.1 Candidatus Melainabacteria bacterium | reverse complement strand
AAATTCTTCCCACTCAGTGACCAGGACGAGAGCATCAACTGCATCGGCAACCTGCAGGAGATCGTGGCAGTAAACGATATTCAGCTCGGGACGCGATCGAGCACAAACAGCGTTTGAGACGGGATCGTAGGCTTTGACTAGAGCCCCCATCTTTTGCAACTGCGCTGCTATCGACAGGCTAGGAGCATCGCGCAGGTCGTCGGTATTGGGCTTGAAAGACAGCCCGAGCAAGCCAATGGCGCGTCCCTTGATGATCTTCAGCTCCTCCTGCAATTTAGTAATGGCATGAGAGCGTTGATATTTGTTGACAGCAAGAGTGGCTTCCAGCAAAGATGTGGACGACTTGTACTCGCGGGCCACTTCGATGAGAGCGTTGACGTCCTTTCCGAAGCAACTGCCACCCCAGCCGACACCGGCATTGAGGAAAGAAGTACCGATGCGTTTATCAAGACCAATTCCTTGAGCCACCTGCCGGATATCGGCCCCGACTTTTTCGCACAGGCACGCCATCTCGTTGGCAAAGCTAATTTTCATCGCCAGGAATGCGTTCGCTGAATATTTGATCATCTCAGCAGAAGCCAGGTCCGTGACGATGAAAGGCACGGACCCGAAACGCTCGGGGCGAGGGGCAAAGTCCGGCGGCGCAAAAGTCTGGTTGACAATCGGCTTGTAGAGAGTCTTCATCAGCTGAGCTGCCTGCTCATCGCCGCAACCGACAACAATCCTGTCCGGATAGAAAGTGTCGTGAATGGCTGTTCCTTCGCGAAGGAATTCCGGGTTACTGACAACGGTGAACACCGGAGCTTCGGAGCGAGAGCTGCGGGCCGGCACGGCTTGCAAGGCGGAAAGCCCCTGAGTGACGAGCATTTCCACCCAGTTGCCGGAGCCTACCGGAACAGTGGACTTGTTGACGATCAATCGCTTCCTGGCAGTATCGAGCGAGCCGCCGATGGCTGTGGCAACTGCCACTACTTGCGAGAGGTCCGGCTCTCCGTTTGCCAGAGACGGCGTTCCCACTGCAATGAAGATCACTTCCGCGCCTTTGACGGCGGCATCGATGCTCTCGGTAAATGTGAGAAATTCGGAGAGGGAAAAAGATTTCAACAGCTCACTCAAGCCAGGCTCGAAGAAAGGCACAACTCCCTTTCTTAGCTGTAAGAGTCGCTCTTTATTGGACTCCACCACGACAACGTGGTTGCCGAGATAAGCAAGACACAGGCTGGTTACCAGTCCGACGTAGCCAGCCCCGATTACACATACATCCACGAGAGTCGCCCTTAAGAAAGATGATTTGCCGGTTCAAATATAACAATAAGCGCCCCTAAATGTCAGATCGGCAGGCGCCGTGTTAGCCTCATTGTAAATGACATCAAAGCTCGAAGAGTTTATCGCCACCATAGCTGTTCTGAGAGGTCCCGACGGTTGCCCCTGGGACAGGGAACAAACTCACCTTTCGCTCGGCAGATATTTGCTGGAAGAGACATACGAAGTCCTGGAGTCCATTCACGCGGAAGACCCAGTGAAACTCGAGGAAGAGCTAGGCGATCTGCTGCTGCAGATCGTCCTCAATGCTCAGATCGCAAGCGAAAACGGGCATTTCGACATGGAAGACGTTGCCGGCACAATCAACGCCAAAATGATCAAGCGGCACCCGCACGTCTTTGCCGGGGCCAAAGCAGACACAGCCTCTGAAGTAGTCGCCCGCTGGGAAGAATTGAAGAAGCAGGAAAGAAGCCACTTGCAGCCCGGCGCCTCCGTCGTGGACAACGTGCCAAAAACGCTGCCGGCCCTGCTCAAAGCCCTGAAAGTTTCCGAGAAAGCTGTCAACGAAGGCTTCGAATGGAACAACCAGGAAGAAGTCTGGGAAAAAATGCTCAGCGAATTGCAAGAACTGAAAGACGCGCTGACGCGCCATCCCGATGATATTGACAAGCGCGAAATTGAGCTTGAGCTTGGCGACGTGCTCTTCACACTTGTCAATATCGCCCGCTGGCAAAACCTCAATCCAGAAGAGTCTCTTCTTCTAGCTATCGAAAAATTCCGCGATCGCTTCCGCAAGATGGAAGAGATTTCTAAGCCGCCTCTGAAGGAGCTTTCCAAGGACGAACTGGCTGCCCTCTGGCAGCGCGCCAAAAAATCCCTGCCCCAGCCAGGCAACGGTTTCACCCAGCCCTGAGGCAGGGCAGCAAGCTCAAAGTGGAACAGAAATCTTGAGCCTGAGAACTCTTGCCGGTGAGTAGCCACGCACATAACCGATGTTGCTGCAGCACATAGTCTGATTGCCAGCAAAGCCGACCGGACAAAAGCACTGAAAGCTTATAAGGCTGGCGCTATGGACGAAGTCTGCCCGGGCGGCAGGATTGTCGAAGCGGCAGGGTGAGTGGCGCTCGTGAGCCGCGCGGCACGTTCGCTGTCCGGCAGCCGCGGCGTCTTGCTCACTTTGAGCGGAATATTGCTGTCGAGAGAAAGATCTATATACTCAAGCCTGTCTTTCACGGACGAAATAACAGGCACAACCGAAGAAAGTCGTCCCAGGCGCCTGGTAAGAGTCGAGTCGGCTGCACCGAGGTGCAGGCTTAGATCACCGCACCGGACCTCAATCGCCGACGGCTGGCGCAAATCGACAAGATCTACTGTTTGCCCGGTTTGAGCTGCAATCAAAGCAACCCAACTATCCCACTGAGCTATCTGAGAAGCGCTCAATTTCATATTATGCGGTCCGCAAATCTTCAAAATCGGTCTGACAATGGCTGGAAACTGACTGACAGGAATATACTTGCCCCCTTCGGCAATGACGCCTTCAACAGCCGAATCAGGCGAGCTGGAAAAGGAAGCCCAGGGAAATTCTTCCATAATTTCTACGACAAGATGTGGGTGTGGGAAAAGAAAGCGACGGACAAAAGCGTATCTGACAGCCGGCAGGGTGGAAACACTGGCCTCCATACTCCGGGGATCGAGTCGGAAGAGGGCTCGACCAGCAAATGCCTTGAGTGTACTGCGAACCTGATCATCGGTCACAACTCTATTGCCATGGATCTGGCAGTCAGTTGACGAATTGACAAAATCCCAGGGCAAATAAGCGAAACCGGCCACGCCGACCGAAAGCAAGACGGTAAGCAATAAGTAGCGCAATATCTGGCGGCGCAACCTGGCCAGCCGCGCCACCTTGCGCTTCTGGCGCCGCCCGCGAATCCATTCCTGCCGCTTTGCCAGCTGGACTTTCATGCCCTTTTCTCCGTCGGCAAGAAAGCGCCAAGATCAAGCACGCCCTTATAAGAACAGGAGGCCGGCCCGCTGATCAATACATGTCCTTTGTCTGACAGCCAGGTAACCTTGAGATTGCCCCCGGGAAGTTCAATAACTGCCGACCGCTCGAGCCGCCCTTCCAGAACGCCGGCCACCAGTGTCGCAGCCGCGCCACTGGCGCAAGCAAGCGTGGGCCCGCAGCCGCGCTCCCAGACGAAGACTCTGGCATGGCTCCTGTCGACAATATCGACAAATTCCACATTCACGCCCTGAGGAAAGAAAGACAGTTCTTGCATCCGCGGGGCCAGCACCCGGAAATCACTTTCCTTCAAACCGGACTCGAAAACAACACAATGAGGATTGCCCATGGAGACACAGGTTACAGAAAAACTCAGTCCCCCAATTGTGAGACTTTCTTTGAGAACCTGCGATCTTGGCTCACCGGCGACAGGAATAAGGGCGCTCTCCAGGATGGGCTGCCCGAGATCGGTCGTAATACGCTCGGGGCTCTCAAAGACTACAGGCACCGGTCCAATTCCCGTGGAGATGGAAAACTGCCCGCTATCTACAAGCTGATTATCAACAGCATAGAGAGCCAGGCAGCGCAGCCCGTTTCCACACATCATTGCAGCCGAGCCATCGGCATTGAAATAAGACCAGGACAGCTGACACAGGGCGTTGTCACTCTCAGCAACCAGAATCAGCCCATCGGCCCCGATGCCGAAATGCCTGTCACACAGCCTCCTGGCTAAAAGCGCTCCCTTCTCAGCGAAGTTGTCCAGCAAATCCCGCCCGGCAGCTGAGGCACGCAAGTGATGCTGGCTGAGGAAAACAAAGTCGTTGCCAAGAGCTTGCAGTTTGGCAAAAGGTACAGATGCATCGCACCTACTGCCTGGATCTCTGCCCGGGGTGACCCGGTCACTCATGGCCATTTTCTGCCCTGTTTCCATCCCGTCAACCATCGAGCTAGCCAAGCAATCAGCCGGAGCCAGGCTTATCAAGACCATAAGCGGCAGATGCCGTCTGGCTGGCTGCTGAATCAATCAGATTATAACTTTACGTCCTTGACATGAAGCAAACCTTGACAATGATTCACCTGTCCCTGACTCTCAGCGCCTGGGTGTCTCCTTGCCTGATCTACAATGGCGGCTCTCAAGCTCACAGAAAGCTATTACATGAAAATATATATTTCGGCCGACCTCGAAGGAATCAACGGAATTTGCCACTCCAGCCAGACTCAGCCGACAGAGCGGGGCTTTGAGCGGGCAGTGGCACTCCTTCACCAGGAGGTCAATGCCGTCATACGGGGGGCACGCCTCGGCGGAGCCAGAGAGATTGTCGTTAATGATGCGCACTGGGATATGCGCAATCTCGAAAGCGAGCGTCTCGAGCCGGGCACAACCTTGATATCGGGCTGGCAAAAGCCTTTTTCCATGGTCTCAGGCTGCGCCGGCGCTGCCGGACTGGCTTCTGTCGCCAGCGGTCCTTTCGACGCGGCTTATTTCGTCGGCTATCACGCCATGTCGGGCACAGCCCGCGGCGTCCTCAGCCATACTTATCGGGCAAAGGTTTTTCTGGATGTCTCTCTCAACGGGCAGCCAGTAGGAGAAACCGGACTCAATGCTGCTGCGTGCGGCTGGTGGGGTGTGCCGCTGGCATTTCTCAGCGGCGACGATGCTGTCTGCGAGGAAGCTGTCGATTTGCTGGGTCCCCTCGAGTGCGTCACAGTCAAGAAAGCCGTATCACGCTATTCGGCAGTCTTTGCGCCCCAGGAGGATGTAATCGCCCAACTGGAGGCAGGTGCTGCACGGGCTCTCGAGAACAAGAACCGCTGGCGGCTGTTCCGTCCCCCCAGCCCTTCAACTCTGGAGCTAACCATGCTCGATCCCGCAATGGCCGATGGCGCCGAGCTCCTGCCCGGAGTGAGGCGCCTGTCCGACAGGCAGATTGCCGTAAGCCATAACAATTTCAGCGTTTTATTTAACTTAATGCTGGCGATCGGTGCTATTGGCGAGGGCCGCAGGGACCGGCATTTCTGATTAAATTTTGTCAATTTGACTCTTGACATGAGAGTTCCAACTCCCGGCCGGGTATTTAGAAATTGTCGATAAATAAAACGGATTGCGGCTCCCAGGGGCTCTGGCATCCGGATCGCGTGTCTAAATTCTCCCCTGACGGACTAAGAGACAATGTTTCATCCATCTTCTCAGCACATATCTTTAAGGCAGCAAGTCATAAGCTTGACTCAGAGTTACCCTTGCCCGCGCTGCACGCCTGGTGTGCTCGAGCCTTTCGGTCTCACTGAGACCCTGCAGTGCAACAGCTGCAAGAGGGGCTTCGT
>JAHFBI010000327.1 GCA_023250095.1 Candidatus Melainabacteria bacterium | reverse complement strand
CCAACCGAGCTCGCCTTCTGGGGCTCCTTTCCAGAGAGCAAAATCAGCCGGATGACGCTTGATCTCTTTCAAATCTTCCTGACTGCGCACCTGCTGCCTGGCACCAACTAGCAGATCGTCCAGGCTTTGCTTCTTGAGCTTTCCATAGTCCTGAAAGGAAGAGACATCGAAGTAGACATCGCCATCGGCCACATAAGCATGCTTCTTGCCTAAAAGCTCCTCGATGAAAGTTATCATGGGCCGGATGAATTCCGTACATCGAGGCTCAATGTCAGGCGAGGCGACATTCAGGCTGTGCATGTCTTTCCAGAAGGTATAAGTGTATTCGCGAGCGATCTGCTCCGGGCGCAACTGCAGGGCTCTTGCCCTGTTGATGATTTTGTCGTCGACGTCGGTTATGTTGCGAACGAAGGTTACGTCATATCCGGAAAAACGCAAATAGCGCTGTATGATGTCGAATGTAAGTGCCATCCGCGCATGCCCGAGGTGGCTGAGATCGTAGACCGTCGGGCCGCAAGCGTACATTTTCACTTGCTTGCCGTTAAGAGGGACGAACTCTTCCTTCTGTCCGGTCAGAGTGTTGAATACTTTCAGTGCCATCTCTTATGCCTGAGGACAGAGCCCCAGCGCTCCTTCTATCCGCTCTTTAACCCGAGCTGCGCCGAGGATTGAAAGGGTCGCGCCGAGATCAGGACCGGAGGTCTTGCCACAAAGAGCGCCGCGCACAGGCCAATAGAGATCCTTGCCTTTGAGCGAAAGCTCTTTGCCAATGCTGTCGATAACCGCCTTGCAGCCCTTGCCATCGCCCCACGGGAACTCGCCGAGATGCTTGAGGATCTTTGTCAAAACGGTCCGGGAGCTATCTGCGGCAAGCAAGGACTGCACCTGCTCATCGAAGAGCGAAATTTCCTTCTCGAAAAAGAAACGGGCGACCTCGGCTATCTCGCAGAGCGTCGTCAAGCCATCGCGCACTGTGGCTACAATCTCTTCTAGTTGAGCCTTGCTGTACTGTGCGCAATCGAAAGATTGCCAATACGGCATGGTCCTTTCCAGAATTAGCGGAAGCGGCAGACTGCGGATATAGTGGCTGTTGAACCAGTTGAGGCGCGGCACGTCAAAAACGGCCGGGCTCTTGCTTACCCGGTCGAGATCGAACATCGGACAGGCTTCAGGCAGTGTGAATATCTCCCGACCATCAGCAGGCGACCAGCTCATTTGCGCCAGATAATTGACAATAGCCTCCGGCATGTAACCGTCGCGACGATATCGGTCGACATGGACAGCCTCTCCATGATGCCGCTTCGAGAGCTTGCGCCTCTCGATATCGAAGATCAGTGCCGCATGCGCGAACACGGGGGGCTTATGCCCGAGGGCCTCGTAAATGAGAATTTGCTTGGCAGTGTTGTGAATATGATCTTCGCCGCGGATAACGTGCGAGATCTTCATGTCGATATCGTCAACCACGACAGCAAAGTTGTAAATGGCGACGCCGTTTGACTTTACGATGACCATATCGCCGCCGAGGTCAGCGCTGTCGATGGCAATCTCTCCCTTGATTCCATCATGCCATGACACCACCCGAGGTTCTTCAACCTTGAAACGAATGGCCGGAACTCGCCCTTCAGCCTGCAATTGCGTAAGCTGTGCCTCAGTGAGATGGCGACAACGATTATCGTAACGAAGCGCGCCGTTAGAGTTCTTTTGATCTTCTTTCAGGAGCGAAAGCTCTTCGGGACTGCAATAGCAGAAGTAAGCTTGCCCGGATGAAATGAGCTTCTGTGCGACACGCTCATAATGATCGATCTTTTCAGTCTGCCTGTACGGCGGATAGGGCCCGCCTATATCTGGACCTTCATCCCAGCTCAAGCCCAGCCACTTGAGCCCGTCGATTATGTCCTGGGTATAGGACTCGTCAGAGCGCATCTCATCAGTATCTTCCAAACGCAGAACGAAGCTGCCCTTATGGTGCCGCGCGAAAAGGTAGTTGTAGAGCGCGGTCCGAGCAGTACCCAGATGCAGATGCCCGGTTGGGCTCGGGGCGATTCTTACTCTGATATCCGAAGTCAAGAGTGCTGCCTGCTTTATTGACTGAAACCCAGGCTGGCATTTTAGCAGAAAGGCGCACCGGCTCCCTTGCCGGCTGGCTTATGTTATCAAGATTCCGCCAAAGTTTAACAAGCGTCTAATTGCCGCTCAGGACCAGGCAGTCGACCATTGCCACACCGGAGCCCAACATATTGAGCTGGCGGGCAGCACCGCGCGAAAGGTCTATGACACGCCCGTCAATGAAAGGACCGCGGTCGTTGACTTCCACCACGCAGGAGCTCCCTGTCTTGCGGTTCGTGACCAGAAGCTTGGTCCCAAAGGGCAGGCTCCTGTGCGCAGCGGTGAGCTTGTCCATGTCGAAACGGTGCCCATCGGAGGTCTTGCGTCCGTGGAATTTGGGACCGTACCAGGAAGCCTGTCCGGAAAAAAGCTGTCCCTTGCCGTCAGCGCCGGCGAGACTGGACTTGTCGAAGAGATCCGGGAATGTGCTCGGCAGAACAGAGGCGCCGAAGGCTGCCCGCAAACCATTCACCAGCTTCAGTCCGGCATCGAGATATTCGCTTGAGTCTTCCTCGTCCGATTCCTTGCCGTTCAGGGGCATGAACGATACGACCGTATCGCCGCCAAGCTTGATGACAGCCCTGTCACCATCCTTGCCTGGCAACAACTGATTGACGTCGAACTTCTTGTCTGCAAGCAGCTCCTGCAGATGCACGGCGAGATCCTCGGCTTCTTCGGCAGCATCATCGCTGTCCGACTTCGAGCGAAAAGTAATGAGATCCTTGCCGTTCATGGACACGGCAGCAAGCTCCCTGTCACCTTCGACCCAAACCCTGGAAGAAATGTCCGGAGTAAGGTCGCGCCCTTGCGCCGGCTGCGCCGCCAAGCCCAGCGCCGAGGCCGCCACGACTGCCAGCAGGGCAGACGATGCCTGACTGACTGTCCAGCCGGAGCCGATGAACTTGAAAGGGATAGCTTTCACAAAATTTGCTCCTGTCCAGAGCCCCGAGGGAGGGCAATCAAACGACTTCTTCTTAGCTTTCACGTATCTGCGTCATCTCTAGGGTCGGGCGCTGTCGCTTGGCGATGGCATAAGGTCGGTTTGCAATTTTCTGAGTGGTGCTGGCAAGGTAATGTCTCCTTGGAAGGCAGTCCTTGAACGCAACCTCCGAAGCAGCCGAAAAGGTAGCAAACACTGTGGTGGCACGTCAAAACGCCACTGACAAGCTGGATTTTTGAAGACTGTTGCGCCTGTTGCAGAAAACTGGGAAAAAGTTCATAAACGCAGGGTTGACAGGCGAGCCAATCCCGGCCTCGCCCGGACCAAATCGATATATTGGGACAAAATGGTGCATCTCGCACTTAAAGTGGATTTAAGGAGCATATGCTCTGTCCATAGATCGCTCCCAAGGTTAAGCAATGTAAAACTTGGGTTAATTACGTTAGGCTGCTGACATCCCCGGGCACATTCCACCTCCTGCAAATTGCTCTTTCAGATTACAGGGCCAGGCTGCCCGGCTTCTGACAACAGCGCCACCGCAGAAAGCTATCTTTGTAATGTTGTTTAGCAATTGCTTGAGCAAACAGGCAGCTCCTGTTCCCTCAAAACCTTAAGGCGTATGCAGAAGGCAGGTCCAAAAGATCTACCTTTTCTATATCAATACTTGCCAGTCGCGCTGCAAATCCCTGAAGAGTCGCCTGGAAAATCAGCCGACTAGTTCTTGCATCAGGCTCATGTCCATGTCGAAATTGGCATAGACCTGCTGGACATCATCATGGTTTTCCAGTGTGTCCAGAAGGCGCAGGACCTGCCTGCCCACGTCGGGGTCGGCAACTTCGACAGTAGAGAGAGGCGCCATTACTACTTCTGCGGCGCTGACCTCGTATCCGGACTGGGCAATGGCACCACGGACAGACTCCAGAGACGCGCTATCGCATATGACTGTAATCGAATCTTCCGCGCTCGTGTCTATATCATCGGCGCCACCCTCGACTGCCGCCAGCAGGAGGTCGTCCTCTTTCAGCTGTGGCGTGCGCAGAACGACGATTTCACCACGCTCCTTGAACATCCAGCCCACGCAACCGGTTTCACCCATATTGCCGCCATGCTTGGAAAAATAGCTCCGCAAATCTCCTGCCGTGCGGTTGCGATTGTCAGTGGCGCAGCGCACCATAATTGCCACTCCACCTGGACCGTAGCCTTCGTAGGTCAGCTCTTCGATCTGATCGGAAGCTCCTCCGCCTGCACCCTTTTCGATGGCGCGATTGATATTGTCGTTAGGGACACCCTCAGCTTTGGCGCGATCGATAGCGGTTCTAAGGCGGAAATTGGCCGAGGGATCTCCACCGCCAAGTCTTGCCGCCACGATTATTTCGCGTGACATTTTTGCATAGACAACCGCCTTCTTGGCGTCAACAACGGCTTTCTGTCGCTTGATATTTGCCCACTTGGAATGGCCGGACACGGTCTTACTCCTTGCCTGCTTCTCAACCTTTATATAAGTAGGGGCTGAGGTGCCGGCGCCAAAAAAGTTTCGTTAACCAGAAGAAATATTATAGGTCAGCAAAGCGCAACAGTTGGCGCTCCACACATGAATATCCCTTGCTCCCATGAAATAAAAATGACAGCGCCAATTTTTGAACGTCACAGGATATAACATTCCGGTATATATTGTTGGTTCTGTCATTTACTGTCCAGGTGGAACTAAGCACGCCATTTAAAGCGACGTGCTCTGCCTCACCGAACCTTTCCCATCACAGTCCTGCCCAAAATCAGGAAGAGGAGCTTATGAAAGTCACGACCAATCTAGCTTTGTTAGGTATCTTGCTGGCAGGCACTGTGGGCATCTCCGGACATGCGCCGGCGGAGGCTGCAAACAACCGGATTAAGTTGGCATCGGCAGAAGGGCGACAGGTAATTAAGAGTAAACTCAAAGGCAAGATCGAGCGCGAAGTCATGGAAGCCGAAGACCTGATGGGCAAGCGTGATTACGCCGCCGCAGCCGATCGCTTTCATGACGCGATCCAGAAGAATACGAAGAACGTCAATGCCGTAGCCGGGCTGGGCATGGCACTTGGCAAGCAGTTCAAGCTCGATGGCGCCGAAGAGCAATTCAACAAGGCTTTGCAGATGGATCCCAGCAACCCGATTGCGCATGTGGGCAAGGCCTTAGTGCTGATAAACCGCTTGCAGTCGTCCTCGCTCACCATCCAGCGGCAGAAAGAGTCCATGTTGAAACAAGCCGAAAACGAGTGCCGCCAAGCTATCTCGGTGGACCCCTATTCCCCGGATGCTCACTATTACCTGGGGCAGGCGCTCAAAGAGCAGGGACGCCTCGACGAAGCGGCCAACGAATACAAAGAAGCCATCAAGAGCGACGATAAGCACTCGGAAGCTTATACCGGACTAGGTATGGTCAAACTCATGCAGGGGAGCCTGGCCGAGGCCGGCGCCTCTTTCAAGTCGGCCATTCAATATAACTCCGGCAACTCCACGGCTCACTACGGGCTAGGTCGCGTCTTTCTCGGACAGGGGCTGGTGG
>JAHFBI010000326.1 GCA_023250095.1 Candidatus Melainabacteria bacterium | reverse complement strand
CTTTGCGCTGTGCTTTCCAGTCAGCGGCTGTGTCGAATATGGCTTCGACCAGCAGTCCGCCTAGACCGACCGAATGGGCCAGCAGGAGCAAGAGCGGTCCATTGGAGAAAACTTTCTTGTGGGCGAGTGCTGGTCGCTGCCAGTAGCGCCAGCGTGTGGAGCAAATATTCGTGGCACCGGCTGTGGACAGAGCGCCGGTGGCTTCCTGAAAGAAGAACATACGCCAGGGCTTCCATTTGCTTGCCGGCGTGGCGATCATTCTGTAATTGGTGTTCAGTCGAAGAAAGTCGACTTCTTTTTTCAAGATTTGTTCATTGAGCAAATCGAGATCGCTATTGCCGCGGACGTTATAAGAAATGGACTGGCGCAGCTGACTGTCGTCTGGCGATTCACTTCTTTCGTTGCTTTCCAGGCTTGTGCCAAAAGAAATATTTGTCGCAGACTTGATGGCGGTTGGCCTTGCAGCAGCAGGGGCAGAAAGCGGAGGAAGTGAAGCTTGAGGGGGAAGGGCTAGAGCCAGCTGGCAGTCAGCAGATGGGGCATCGAGCAAGCTGGCAGTTGTGGCGATATTTGCTGTCTGGCTGTCTGCTTGTCCTTCTGAAGGCGGGGCAAAGACTTTGAAAGTTATCTCTTCGGTGGCTGTTTTTGCCGGCTCTCTGTTGCCTTGTTCCATAGACAATGCAGGCTGCGCCAGAAGGGAAAAAAGGCAGATAAAGCCGAGTGCTCTTTGCCTGGAATCGGTCACCTGATCGAACATATCTGGAACCCCGCCATTCTGGGTGCTTAGTAAAAGGACTCAGCTATTGTCGCTCAACAACTCTCGCTTGCACCAGTCCTAATGACTATTTGCCTCCTGTTGAAATCAACAATTGGGATGAGCAATGGGCTAAAAGGCTGCTGGATAAGTCTTTTAGCCCATTGCTCAAAGTCTGCATTAACAAAAATAAAGGAGGCAGTCTGATACCTCAGATGGTATCAGACTGTCAAGGTGTGGCTTTTATTCTGCGGATATGCTTGCGATCTCAATTCAAATATTCTTTCAGCTCGCTGCTTCCTCCTTGCTCACGCAATTTTTTTAGAGCCGCAAGTTCTATCTTGCGTATACGCTCGCGGCTGCAGCCCAGGTTTTTCCCTGATTCTTCAAGAGTCATTGGCTTGCCGTCCGCTAGCCCGTAACGCATCGCGATGACGGCGCGCTCATGATTGCCGAGGCAGCTAAGCAGCCTGTTTATGTCTGTGCGCAAAAGCTGGCCGGTTGCCTCAGTCTCTGGCTGATGGGCGCTTTCGTCTTGTAGCATTTCGCCCAGAGTGCTCTCTTGATCTTCATAGACTGGATTATCCAGGGAGAGCAAATACTTCTGGCAGCTAAGAAGCATCATCAGGCGGCCTTTTTCCATGCTGCTTGCCTCGGCGATTTCTTCCAATGTCGGGGTGCGCCCGAGCTTGTCACGCAACTGTCCGATAATACGGCGTGTTTTGCTGAGTTTTTCATTGACGTGAACAGGTATTCTGATGGTCAGGGCTTTATCTGCCAGGGCCCGGGACATCGCTTGCCTAATCCACCAGGTAGCGTATGTGGACAGCTTGAAGCCACGCTCTGGATCGAACTTTTCCACGGCTCTCATCAGACCCAGGCTGCCTTCTTGAATTAGATCTTGAAAGCTCAGTCCACGATTTATATATTTGCGCGCTATGCTGACGACCAGCCTTAAATTAGACTGGATGAGCTTCTGTCTGGCGGCGCTATCTCCTTTGCAGGCAGCGCGGGCAAGCTCGATTTCTTCTTTGCCGCTCAAGAGCTTGTGCCGGCTTATCTGGCGGAGATAAATGCTGGTCGAGTCATCAGGACTTGTATTTCCGTCTGGCTCGTTTGCGTTGCGGTCGTGAGTATCGAGGAAGAAAGCCTCATAATCGTTCTTTCCATCCTCATTTAACTGAACGATGTCCTGGGCGAGCCAGTCCTTCTGAGTGGATTCCATTTCGCCGTCTGCCAGTGCCAGTCTCTTGCTCATCATATATGGTGCTACCCCGGATGTTTTTGATACTAAATAGCTGCGTCCTGCACGGATAAGGACTCAGTCGAGTCTCAATTTCTTTGCAAACTCAACTGGATAGTTAGACGAAGAGCAGTCGAATCGGTTCCTCGTCCGTATAAAGAAATGTTGAATGATAGAGAGCGTCGAGTGAAGAAAAGGCTCAGCCGATGGCTCGGCTGTTGTCTTAAGCCGGTCTTCGACTGGAGAGAGCCTCTTTCTGTCCTGGCGTCAGGCGAACGACCAGTACCGAGCAGTGTGCCTGGCACGCAATGCCAGTCGATACGCTGCCGATCAAGAAACGCTCAAAGCCATGCCGCCCGTGAGAGCCGACTATTATAAGATCGGCAGCCCACTCCTTTGCTTGCGTGATGATGGTGCCGACAGGAGCCCCTTCCAGGATCTCTTCCAGGACTTTCGCTTGCCAGGGCAATTCATCCTTGATTCTGCCGGCTACATGATGCACAAGCTCAAGAGCGGCTTTGACTGTTTCTTTGGCCAGGCTCTCGAGAAAAAGTGGATATGCCGACATTGGATGATCGAGCATCACAGGCGATATTGTGTGGACTACTTTGAATTCTGTCGCTGGCGGAAAGCGATGCTTGACGACAAAATCAGCTATCGCATCGCCGAAAACAGGATCCTCAACGGCAAGCAGAACTTTCAAAGAAACTCTCCTTTCCACGACGGACGGTCAACGATCAACGGTCCACGATCAACGGTTAACTCCCGGCAGGATCAAGCCGTCAGACATCACGGGACCGCAGACAAAAGCTGCAGATCTATTTTGATAGGTGAGCACAGGTTCTTCAAGGCAGTGGCCGCCGTTGATTCGAATTTTCACTTGTGACTTTAGCAGGAACACTGCGCCCTGTCTCTTTCTGAGGCAGACACAGCATAAACGTTGCTCCTGGATGTCCGCCGGACTGGACAGCGTTTTTACCCGGCTGTCTCGACAGGTTGGTGGAGAAGGCGGCGGGAGCCTCATTGCAGCAGATTCTGTCCTCGTGGTTACCTGCGAGTAACTATGGGCCGGCACGACAGGCTCATTTTAGCGATGCTATACTGCACAGGCATGGTCTATTCGGGGGCTTGTAAAGCACTGTTTGTCATGCAATGTTTCTGCCGGGAGAATGGAATGAAATTACTGCTTTGCTCTGTGTTCGGCCCTTACGGTGTCGATGATGAATACGGCCGCAGGCTCAACGTCATGGAGCTGTTCCATAATCAGGTTACGCGCGAGCAGGGGCTTTATTCGCTGCGAGTGAATCATCCGAGTTTCGGTCTTTATTTGATTGCCGAGAACCTGGAGACACCGACGGCGGTGCTGGATTTCCCCAGCCTGGAGCGCTTCAAACAAGAAGTTCGCAAAGGCTATGATTACATAGGCATTTCATTCATTGTCTCCAACTTCATCAAAGCCAAGAAGATGGCCGAGATTATACGGGAGCTGTCCCCGCATACAAAGATAATTCTCGGCGGGCACGGTACTGGAATACCTGGTATCGCCAATATGATTGATTGCGATTATGTCTGCAAGGGTGAAGGCGTATCCTGGTTCCGGCGCCTGTTTAAAGAAGATCTCGACAGACCCGTGCGCCAGCCGGCGATTCTCTCGACCATGCAACGCCATATCATGGGCATACCGCTTCCCGGCACTGCTGCAGTGGTCATTCCCGGGTTGGGATGTGTCAATGCCTGCAATTTCTGCGCTACTTCGCACCACTTCGACAAGAAGTATGTTGGCTATATGAGCACAGGCAAGGAAGTTTTCGAAACCCTCCTGGATCTCGAAAAACGCACAGGTTACAATGAATTTTTCGTCATGGATGAAAATTTCCTCAAGCACCGCCCGCGTGCTGAGGAGTTGCTGGTGGAGATGGAGCGCCACAACAAATATTTCTATCTGGGAGTCTTCTCGTCGGCTGAAACAATCAGAGCGGTGGGGCCGGAGTTCATGGCCAAGCTCGGCATTGACTTTGTCTGGGTCGGCGTCGAGTCTAAGCAATCCATGTTCACCAAGACGCAAGGTGTCGACCTGAAAGGAATGATTGCCGAGCTGCGCAGCTTCGGTATCCAGGTTCTGGGTTCGGCAATTCTCTATCTGGAACACCACACTAAAGAGAACATGCAGGAAGATATCGATTTCGCCATCGATCTGGAGACCGATTTCGTTCAGTTCATGAACCTCGGACCCCTGCCAGGAACGGCGCTCTATGAGGAATACGAGGCTGCCGGGCGCATCAGGCACGATATGCCCTTTTCCGACTGGCACGGTCAGGAGAAAATCTGGTTTGTGCACCCGCATTTCACACCCGAGGAAACGCCGCACTATACCAAAGACGCTTTCTTACAGGATTATCGCCGGCAGGGCCCTTCGCTTTTGAGGTTTGCCGACACTGCTTTGCGCGGCTTCCGCACGGTCCGGGAACACAGCAGCCCCCGCGTGCGTGGACTGACAGCACGCTTGAGGGAACGCTGCCTATCCTTCCGCCCTCTCTTCCCTGCCGCGCGCCATTTTGCCGAAAATGACAAGACCAGGGAGCTGGTGGATATGCTGGTAAGCGAGTACCGCACGGAATTTGGCAAGGAAGATCTCGTGACTGCTGCTACTTCTGCAGTTGTCTTCTGCTTTGCCGGGGCCGAGCAGAAGAGAATTCTGCAATCGGGCAATATGAGACAGCCCCCGACACGTTTTGCTCCTTATCGGATGTCACTTGGGGATAGATTGGGTCTGCGCTGGCCTGCCAGACGTCTGTCCGAGCGGAAAGCCTGACGCTGAGATCGCCATGGTCGATTGGATAATGTAAGGCTGGCTCTCTTAGTTCTTGAGAGCCAGGGTATTTATAATGAGACCTTCTTTTTACCCGAAGCGGATGATCCGGATTGGCCATTGGGCTGATGTCTCAGTGACTTCGATCTGCCACACTGGTTGTGTTTGCATAGTCTATTGATGGATAAATCTGGATGAAAGTTCTCATTGCCATTGATGGTTCGTCATTTTCCTGGGCGGCGGTCGACGCGGTTGCCAGCCGTCCCTGGACTGAAGACACGGAGTTCATGGTTCTTTCCGTCGTGCCGGAAATTCTTGATCCTGATTGCCACTACCTGCCTCCTGTCGCCAAAGCCCTGGATGGGATGATAACCAGGCACGTCGAGCTGGTTGCCAGAGCAGTTTCTCATCTCGAAAGTAAATTGCCCGGCAAACGGGCAACCGGCAAGGTTGCCGAAGGCAACGTTTGCAATGAAATATTGCGTGCTTCAGAGCAATGGGCTGCTGACCTTCTGGTTGTTGGCTCGCACGGGAGGACCGGGCTGAAACGCTTCCTTCTGGGAAGCATTGCCGAGACTGTCGTCAGGCTCGCTCCATGTTCTGTGGAGCTTATCCGAGTAAGACAGCCGGAAAAAGCCGTACTGTCTGAAGACTGTGGCGTTACACCCTATGTCTCTTTCTAAATGATTCCTCCTGGGAATACTCAGTCCTGAATTGCAGCGCCACTTTGAGCTTAACTGAGATATTCTTTCAATTCTTCATATCGTTTGCTGTTGTTTTTCA
>JAHFBI010000325.1 GCA_023250095.1 Candidatus Melainabacteria bacterium | reverse complement strand
TCCACACCATCGACTGTAGCCACCACCAGCTGTTGCAAGAATGCCGGGCTGAGCTCGGAGAGATCGCGAGCCAGGCGGTGCAGCTTGGTGGTGTCGCGAAACTCCCGCAAGACGGCGTCCACGAACCCATCCACAGCCAGGTAAATGTTCTGTTCCGTGACCAGATTCTCGGCCTGCGCTTTAATGTCGGATGTTGTGAGCAAGGTGTCGGTGATGGTGCCGGCAACGGCCTGAGCCAGCTTAGCCCGGCGTTTTGGGAAAATACCCGGGGTGCAGGGCACCTGAAAGCCAAGCAAGTACCAGGGCTCATATGGATGGAAAAGAGCCCAGATAGCCATGGCAGTCGCCAGCCAGCCGTGCAAGGTATAAAACACAAGCGGGAAAATGTTTTTAAAAAACTCTGCCCAGAGGCTGCTTACTAACTGAGGGTCCACGTGAATACCGAATCTTTCCAGACAGACTGACAGAAATTATGAGCCGCTGAGCAAAGTTGCGCTGTCGTCAGCATATATCAAAGTAGATTACTAGATTTCATGTCAACAACATCGTAGACTAATCGATTGACTTGTCTTGTAAACTCACTTTCTTTAAGAATACAGCCAACTGGAGACGAAGGAGAGATGTCCCACCGCAACTTCAGGCCGACTGACAACTTTATGACACTGCTTTCATGGGCGCTGTCTGCAGCGCTTATCATCTTGCAGCCTTTTTCCATTCCCTGTCCGGCAACGGCAGCCGAAGAGCCACCTTTGCCGGGAGTAACCGGCAAAACTTATGTCGAATGTATGACCAGAGGCAAATCCTTCCTGTGCCAGTCTTCGTTCCAGAGCGCAGCTGACGAGTACAGACAGGCCGTCAAGTTCAAGAGCACAGACGTCCTGGCCCACTACGGGCTGGGGCTGGCGCTCAAAGGACTGGGGCTGGAGGATGAAGCGCTCTTTGAACTCTTTGAGTCCCTGCGCTGCCGCGTGGATTTTCTCGACGCGCGATTTGAAATAGGCACCATTTTCATGAAGCGCGAGAGCTGGGACGAAGCCGGCGGTCAGTTCCTGCAGATATTGCGCATAAATCCCAACGACCTGTCCACGCGCGGGAATCTGGGACTTTGTTTCTTGCAAAAAGGTCAGGTAGACAAAGCCATTCAACAGTTCAAGTACATTGTCGACACGGATCCCAAGAATATTGATGGGCACTACAACCTGGCCTGCTCTTATGACCTGAAGAAGGATTATGACCTGGCTGCTGCCGAATACAGGCGCGTTATTCAGATTAATCCGCGGCATCCCATGGCTTACGTGGGTCTGGGGATCTGCTTGATGGCAAAAGGTGACATGAAATCGGCCATCATTCTGGAGAAAAGAGCCATTCAATTGTTCCCGGACAACCACCATGCCTACATCGCGCTTGGCAGAGCGTATGAGCTCATGGGCTCGAAAGAAGCAACCGAATGTTTCAAGAAAGCCATCCAGCTCGCCCCCCAGGATCCCGCATGCAAGAAAGTCCTGGCCAATATGATGAAAACCAGCGCCAAAAAATATGGGCTGGCAAACATACCCGGCTTGAACTAGCACTTTCCATATATATTGATCAGGTAGGAAGAAAATGAATCGATTCGAGAAACGCCGCAGGACATTGCTGTCCGCTGCCACGCTGCTGTTTGCGCTCAACTGGGCGTCGCCTTCGTCTTTTCCTGCCGATCAAGAAAAGGAAGACGTGCAAAACGCGATCATCAGGTATAAAGCTGCACTGGAAGTAAATCCCAACAACCCGGCCACACATATAAAGCTGGGCAACATGTATTTACTGTCCGGAGAACTCGACCAGGCCGTCGAGTCCTTCAAGAAAGCAGTCAAGCTCAATGGCTCAGGAGCAGAAGCTGAGGTCGGACTCGCCAGAGCCTACAGCCGCAAGAAAGACCTGGAGTCCGCCATCAACGCTTATAAAGAAGCACTGAAGCTAGAGCCTAACAATGCCGACTATCACTATAAATTAGCCCAGGTCTTGAGCCGCAAGCGCCGTGATGATGATGCCATTGTCGAATTCCGCCAGGCAATCAAATTCAACTCGTCTCATGCCGCGGCCCACAGAGATCTCGGAGCCGAGCTCGGACTGAAAGGAGACGTCGAAGCACAGATATCCGAAGAGAAAAAAGCTCTGGAACTTGCACCTAACGATCCTGACTCCCACTACTACCTGGGCAATGCTTACTTGACGCTCGACAAACCAGCCGAAGCTCAGAAGTGTTTCGAAAAGTGCGTCAGCCTCGATCCTCGATACGCCGAAGCCCACCACCTGCTGGCAGTGACAGAAGCAGCTCAAAACAATTTTGAAGCAGCCATCAAGTCGGAAGAAGCTGCCATCAAGATCGAGCCGGACAATCAAAGCTTCAAGTCCACGCTGAAAAAATTGCGCTCCAGGAAGACGGGCAATCCGGCCAAATGAACAAGTAGTTACAATTTACAAATTCTCATTTGTCGAGGCGACAGAGCGTCCAGATTGACGCAGGCGACAGCAGTCAAGGGCATGGCAACCACGGAAATGAATCACTGGTGAACACTTTTCCTTTGAGAAGCTTAACAACCCGAGGGTGTTGACGACTTGCAAATAGCAAGCGGAGGTTCTACGATAGCCAAGTCGAGAACTCAAGGAGCAGGCGGGTTCACGCTATTATTGGCTTGCCCAGCATAGTAAGTGCGTTATCAGCAGCTGCATCCTTTTACTGATGAGGTTTTGAGTCGTGACGGAGCGAACCGAAAAATCCGACAAGTCCAACAGGCAAGAGTTGAGCAAGGCCAACATCAAGGTGGTCGGCGTCGGCGGAGCCGGATCCAATGCTGTAAACCGGATGATCGCCGCCGGTTTGAATGGCATCGAATTCTGGTCCTGCAATACTGACGCGCAAGCTCTTGAGCTTGCCTCCGCCAAAAACAGAATGCAAATCGGCGGTAAGCTGACACGCGGTCTGGGAGCAGGCGGCAATCCGACTATCGGACAGAAAGCCGCCGAAGAAAGCCGGGAAGAAATAGCGGCTGCTTTGACCGGAGCAGATATGGTCTTTATTGCCGCCGGCATGGGCGGTGGCACCGGCACAGGGGCAGCGCCCATAGTGGCTGAAGTAGCCAAAGAATTAGGAGCCCTTACCGTCGGTGTGGTCACAAAGCCATTCCTCTTCGAAGGACGGCGGCGCGGGAATCAAGCCGAGTCCGGCATCGTCGACGTGAAAGAGCGTGTCGACACTTTGATCGTCATCCCCAACCAGCGATTGCTCGAGGTAGTCGATCATCGCGCCTCCATGCAAGACGCCTTCGTCGAAGCCGACAAAGTTCTGATGCAGGGCGTGCAGGCCATTTCCGACATCATCACTGTACCTGGTCTTATCAACGTCGACTTTGCCGACGTCAAAGCCATTATGCAGACAGCCGGCTCGGCGCTCATGGGTGTCGGTCGCGCCACAGGCGAAGGCAGGTCCGTGGAAGCGGCCCGCAACGCCATCAACAGCCCCCTGCTGGAAACCACTATCGATGGTGCCTCTGGCGTCATCTTCACAGTTACCGGCGGACCAGACCTGACGCTGCATGAAGTACAGGAAGCAGCAAACGTGGTCTATTCGGCGGTCTCAGATGAAGCCAATATCATATTCGGTGCTGTCATTGACGACAGACTGCATGGCGAAGTCCTGATCACCGTAATCGCCACTGGCTTCGAAATGCTCACGCAAAGCCAGCCAAAGACGCGCCCAATGGCAGCGGCAGCGGCAGCTCCGGCGGCGGCAAGACAGGAAGTGGCGGCGGCGGCGACCAAGACATCTCACGAATTCAAGAAACTGGCTTCAGATATCCTCGATATTCCGGAGTTCTTGAGAGCCCGCCAGGGTAAATAGGAAATCTTGCGATCTTGCGATCGCGCGATCTATCGGCAAAAGACCAGTCCGAACGGACTGGTCTTTTATTCTTACCCGCGGTCAACTGGAAAATAGATCCACCCTGCTCAGGACGATCTTCCCGCGACACGGTCCTTAAGCGGACTCACCTCATGAGAATAGATCTTGCAATCGCCCTGGCTCTTGAGCAGGCGGAATCCCAGGCGGGTCAGAGCCGGCTCATGACAATTGCCGCTTGCAGCCACGACCATGCTTTCATATTCAAGATCGGCAGCAAAAAAGAGGATTGTCGAGAGAAGGGAGCGGGCCAGCCCTCGGCGGCGCCTAGATGGAATGACCACCATACGCAAAAGCTCGATCTCTTGCTCGCTGCCGCCCCGCCGTGCCCCAGACAGACCGATGATCTGTCCATCTTCCTCGGCAACGACGAATATGCCGTCATGCCAGAAATAGTTAGCTTCGATATTGTTGAGGTCGCAATCGCGCCCGTTCAGATCGAATCCCGCCTTGAACTCCTCCATCGCCTGAGCGACGATAGTGCGGATAATGGGCTCGTCCTGCCTGTTGCCGAGACGAATCTGCATCGTCGGTTTACTTCACGAGGAACGTGATGAGCAGAAGAGCGACGATGTTCAGAATCTTGATCATCGGGTTGATAGCCGGTCCGGCAGTATCCTTGTAAGGATCGCCGACGGTATCGCCTGTGACGGCAGCCTTGTGAGCATCTGAGCCCTTGCCACCATGGTGTCCCTCTTCAATGTACTTTTTGGCATTGTCCCAGGCGCCGCCCCCCGAGGTCATCGATATGGCGACGAATAAGCCGGTGACTATGCTACCAACAAGCACGCCTCCGAGCATTTTTGCCGCAGCATATTGTCCAGGCAGAGCGTTGTTGAGCCAGAAGGCGCCCAGAAGGGCAATGACAACCGGCGTCAGGACCGGCAAAAGTGCTGGAACAACCATTTTCTTGATTGCAGCTTTGGTGACAATATCGACGCAAGAGCCATATTCAGGCTTGGCAGTGCCTTCCATAATCCCGGGAATGGCTTTGAACTGCCGACGCACTTCCTCAACGACCATCCCGCCGGCCGAGCCGACAGCTTCCATGGCCAGCGCCGCGAAAAGAAAGGGGATGAGACCACCGAGGAAAAGACCGCAAAGGACGTAAGGGTTGGAGAGATCGAAGTTCATGGTGGCGCCTTCGGGGATGCGGGCCTGCAATTCTTGAGTATAAGAACTGAACAGAACGATAGCTGCCAACCCGGCCGAGCCGATCGCATATCCCTTAGTCACGGCCTTTGTAGTATTGCCAACAGCATCAAGGGGATCTGTCACGGCACGCACTTCTTTGGGCATTTCAGCCATTTCGGCAATTCCGCCGGCGTTGTCGGTAATCGGACCATAAGAATCGATGGCGACAATGATTCCAGCCATGCTCAACATGGACATGGCAGCAAGCGCTACGCCATATACATCGGCCAGAGAATAAGAAACCAGGATGCCGACGATGATTACGATAACCGGAGCGGCAGTCGAGCGCATGGATACGGCCAATCCAGCGATGATGTTTGTAGCATGACCTGTCTCGGAGGCTTTAGCAATGCTCTGTACAGGCTTGAAGTGCGTCGAGGTGTAATACTCGGTGATCACGACAATGGCCGCTGTTACAAACAGACCAACAAGGGAAGCCATCCAGTAAACCGGATAATT
>JAHFBI010000040.1 GCA_023250095.1 Candidatus Melainabacteria bacterium | reverse complement strand
TGGCTGATTTTGACTGCGCCGAGGGTTATATCGACAAAAGAAGCAAACTGATCAGGGCAAACATCAACGCAAAATTGCCTGGCACAGACAGCGATCTCAATTTCATGATTTCCGGACTGCCCGCCTGTGTTGCCGGTACCTGCTCGCCGGCCAGAAACGTAAACCCTGATGTTTTCATTTCCACAGGAACAATTTTCGAGAATGGACAGGCCACGACCAGTGTGATCGACCACATACCGAATGCTATTCAAGTGACCTGCTCAATCGGCACAACACTTGGCGAGAAACAAGAACACAGCGGCTCTGTCGATTTGATCTCCACCGGCGCCGCCACAGGTGGCATCGCCGGAACAGACTTTTAATGAATTCGATCGCCGGAGAGCAAGCGTATGTGGAAAATAAACAGGAGAAAAGGACAATCTTTAGTAGAGGTTGTTTTTGCCATTTCAATTCTGGTTCCCACATTTCTGCTTCTGGGCGATTTATACCTGGTGCTGGTCGGAACCCGAGAGAACGAAGATGTCTGCAGGAGTGCAGCTAGGGCGGCTGCCGCCGGCGCTCCTGAGGAGGCTTCCAGGATAGCTGCCTCAATGGTGGATTTTTCGAACAGTCATAATCCCGGTTCAATTATTTCCAACTTCAAGCTGGCAGCCCCTGTTAGTGTGAAATTAGAGAAGACGGAACAAGCAGCGACTCCCACGCAGGATTTTCCCGCTGACAAGGATGAGCTGGCGCCGATTCGCGGCACAGTGGACGTCACGACCGAGGTCGAAATCAGGACATTTCTCCTCCATTACTTTTATGGCGGCAAGCAGCCATTCACGTTCAAATCGCGGCAGACTTGCCCGTTAAGCTACACAAGAATGCTGACTCAAGCCGATTATCTCAAGTGAGCTCTGCCATGGTTCATTGAAAGTTTCTGCGCAGCTGAGGCAACTGGTATCACCGGGTCAATAGAGGCTGTTGTTGTATAGAACTGAAGCACATCACCGAAGATGGTGTTTTGCGCAATGCGTACGACATCTTCGATTCTGGATACAGATTCCGTTCTTTCTCTCTCAACGCTGAAGACAATCGGATGCTTCATTTCCGGGCCTTGCGCAATTGACTGGCGGCATTTTGACCAGATGTCCGGTAAGCTGACTTTTGAGTTATCGAAAAGCAATGTGCCCTGATGCGGTTCTTGATGGCTGAGGCCAATAAATCTAACTCCCTCGATTGCGCTCACTTCTGACTCGATACGCGAGGAGTGGCAACCGCAAGTCAGTCCGACCAGTTGAAATGACGCATGGATCAGGTGCAGATGATTAGCATCACCGGATTGCGCCAACCCGGCAAGATATGGCATCAATGGATTCTGAGGTTCCAGGGACTGGGCCTTCTGAAACTCTTGCACTGCTTCCTGATTTTTACCCTGTTGTGCAAGGACACCACCTAGAGCCAAATGGAAGCGAGATTGTATCGGATCCAGTGATGTCGCTGCGCCATACATCTCAGCAGACCAGTTTATCCATGCTTGATACTTGGTGGCGTCGTAAGAAACGTAGCTTGCTTTGTCTTCGAAGATTCTGCCAAGACGGAAAAATCCGTCGGCGTCTTCCAACTTTACAAGATTTGTCCGGGCCGCTTTAACAAGCGGTTCGGCAGATGTGGGATTTAACGCCGGCAAGAGTGTGGAAGCCGCGCGGACAAACAACTCATAACTGCCTTGACGGCAAGTTGCAAATGTCTCATCAGCTATCCGAGCGGACGGGTCGAATTGATTGCTTTTCAAGAGCGACAGCAATTGCAGGGCTCTCGCTTTAGATTGCTCCAGAGAGTCAGAAGTGGCATCGACGGCCTGCTGCGCGGCCCTTGCTGAAAGCGCAGGCTCGCCCAGTCGAAAATATGTTTGGGCTATTTTAAAAAGAGTGTCGAAATTTTGGGCCTGGCTGCTCGTCATTTCGCTAAGAAGTGCCAGCGCGTCAGATTCTCTTCCCAGGCGAAATGAGCAGCGCGCCCACCCCACTTTGGACTCGGCGTCCGAGGGATTCACGCGTGAGGCACGGCGATATAAGGACATGGCATTCTCGCAAGCATCGAGAGATTCGTTCATCCTGGCCAAATTGAACAAGGCAAGGAAGTTGTCGGGCTCAAGAAGTATCGCCTGCTGTCCTTCGGCAATAGCGTTCAGCACATTGCCTTGCTGCCAGTAGCAGTACGAAGCGCCAAGGTGGAGCATTGCGTTTCTTGGCTGCTGCTTTAGCGCTTTGTTTTGTAAATCGATTGCTTTGACAGCCTCTCCGCACTTTACGAGATCTAAACAGTGCAAAAGCAGATCGTCTTCCGGTGTTGCCGATGCTGGCAGTGACGAGTGGGCAATGCTGCTCAGTGCCAGCATTAACGAGAGAATGGATTTCGCCAGGTAGTTTTTCATGCCGAAGCTAGCCGCTGTCTTACACCCTGACAATATGCTAGCAGCCAGAGGCGACAGGCTTGTAGCCTATTTCAGTAATAAATCATTCAGAATGGCGTATTGGTAGCTTGCGATTAATAAGTCTGGTGGTCAGGACAGCGTTGAAGCCGGTTAAAATTCGCACATTGAGCCTTTAATTGGCGTGCATGCGATACACTTCCCGAGGTAAATGGGAGTGCCGGGGGATTCTCATTGTGAGTTATCGAAATTATTTATGGATGGTACTGGCGCTGCTGATCTTCGCCTGTGCCCCTGGATTTGCGCAAGTCGTGCGCAACGGAGCCACTAATGTCATAGTTTATAACGGGTCTGCTGCTCCTGTGACAGTAATGATCACCTGTCCGGGAGTCCCGACAAATGGTGCCCAATCCGATGGGTGCCCCACAGGGACCATCTCTACGTTGCGCTATATAAACATTACCGCAGGCGGACAACCACTTCCTTTGACGCAGTTCGCCACGCCGACTGCCGGTTGGTTCACGCTGCCGGCAGGGCAGAAAGCGCAGATAATCAACATGGGCATCAACCCATACACTCGCCAGGTGAGCTCCTGTCTCCAGGGTATGGTGATGGGTTTCAACCAGTTCGGCAACCAGTGCGCCGATCCTTTCAATGGCGTAGCCGGCGGGGGCGCGCCCAATTGTAGCGGCAGCAAGCCGACCAACTTTCCCAACACTGTAGCCGGACCAACGTTCAATCAAGCAGTGAGCCCGCCGGCGTGTCTGCCAAATGGCTCAAACGCATTTGAGTTCACGTTGAATCTGCCAGGCACAATTGCCGGACAGAAGGTATTCAATGGAACGACGGCTCCCACTCAGGAAGCCACCGATATTTCTTGCGTGAACGGCGCCAACTCAAAACTCACAGTTCAAATCACGCCACCGGCGGGAGGTCCATACTGGTCGACGAATCTGGGACCAGCCCTTGGTGGGGTCAAATTTTTCACCGGCACCACGCAATTCGGGCCCAACTCCTGGGTGAATATCGCCGGCAAGAAAGATGATAACTGCGTGGATCCGACAACAGGTTGGGCCAGACCAGGTATCTACCCTTACGGTTGCACAATCTGCAACGTGCTTCCTGATGCCAAAGCGCCCTGCCTGCCGCCGCCGGCAAGTTCAAGCCAGTTCTGTGCCGCAAAGAATGGCTTATCTGCCAATAACGGCTGCGGCTATGCCCGCAATCCGCTGGTACCGGGAATTCAAAAATTCGGTGGCACTCTTCAGGTGAATTATTACGGGCCACTGCAGCCACCTGGACCGTAGTCGCTCTTTACTTTTCTTTTCCACAGTTGATCTCAATTTGATTCAGGCGACTGGCTTTGAATTGCCAGGGTCAGCTGCGGCCGATTCTCTCGACAAATCTTTGGAACAAACAGGCACGCTGGACAAATGGGCAAAGCAAGCAAGTCAGACACTGCGGTGGTCATCAGTTACAGGGCAGGAAGACGTAAGCCCCCAGTCGAGCCTTTGTTGATGCTCGGTCGTACAGGCTTAGTTAGCCTCTTGAGCTTCGCTTTGTCGGTACCTGTTTCAGCGCAATCGTTCTCGAACCTCGATCTCTCATCACCGCAGCATTCGGTAACGGCAGCGAGTTCCGGTCAGATCAAAGAAGGCAGCGCGATCCACAGCGTTGCCGTGAACGACTTACTTACACCAGCTGAATCCGTTGCGCTTTACCAGGCTACGACAGGTGGTGCTCAACAGATAATACTGAACGGCAACGGCGCGGCTATCGGCGGAACTTTGACGGTGGGGCAGGCTATCAATCCGAAGACAAATTTTGTCATTCCGTCCGGCGTAACGGTGGTTCAAACTCTCCCCGCTCTAAATCTCACTGGCAATTTGACTAACAGCGGCACTCTATACGCTGCCTCCAGCAGTGTCTCTGCGGCGATCAATGCCGCCAATATTTTCAATCGACAGGGCGCATTGATCACAACTGCGCTTCCCGCGTCATTTGGGATTACAAGCGCCGTTCCAGTCAGTCTGTCATTGACGGCTCTCTACGATGTAATAAATGCCGGATCGATTGTCAGCGCCAACAACCTGAGTGTGACTGCAGGTGGCAGCATAGTCAACGCCTTGCCGGCAGGTGTCACCGGCGCAAGGCCAATAATGCAGGCTGTGAACAACATCAGTTTCACAGCTGGAACGGGCAGTCAGCTAGGTACTCTCGTCAATAGCGGTTTGATCAATTCCATCGCCGGAAACATCAATATCACATCGGCGCTGCAGAACAACATTCTTATCAACAACGTTGCCGGTCAGATAATGGCGCAAATGGGCTCCATCGACCTTAGAGACTCACTGTTCACCGGTAAATGCGACACCGCTTTGCAAGGTGGAGACTTTCTTGCGCAAACTCTGAAGATCTGGAGCGGCACTGGCAACGTGCTTGTTGATGTCAATGAGTTGTCCGGTCCGTTAAACATCACAGCCGGCACCGCTCAAGTCATATCTCGTTCTGATACTTTGCATCTGGGCAGCATGACTCTTACTGGCGATCCGACGTTCTTCAACGCTACCGGTAGCATTTCGATAGACAGTCCCATCGTTACTGGCGGCACGGCTCTGGCTATACTGGCTAATAAAGATGTGACCAGTACGGGAGCCGGCAGTATCAATACTACCGGTGGTGCAAGTGCCGGATCTGTGTTCATCATGTCGGGCGTCAATTTGAGCGTCACACCTGCAAGCACTGGCAGCAGCGATACTGCTGGGCAGAACGGCGGCAATGGGGATTCTTCTTCAGCCGTGCTGGTCAAGGGGCCTTCGACCACCGGCGGCATGATCAGTCTGAGCAGCTTGACTTTATTCAATGCTCAAGGAAATACCGGTATCGCCGGTGCCAGTGGTGGCGACGTAACACTGGTCGCTTTCGCCGGTACAGGCACTAAGTCCGGAACGATCAACGCTGCTGTCAACAGTGTCAATGGCATCCAGACCGGCGGTGGTTCCACCGGCTCCCGCAACGGCAACGTGATCATGATTGCCGGAGCCACCAGCGACCCAGTGGGCAGCACAGCCATTGTCACAGGCACTATCAACACCGGCGCTGGCACCACGCCATATGACAAGACGCCACTGGCGCAAGGCGGCGAGATCGTCTTGATCACAGCCACACCGATAACAAGCGGCTATTTCGGCTTTTACAAAGGAGCGATGCCGCCTGTCTTGCCTCTGGCAAACGCCCCTTCCTCCGGAGCCAACGTCGCCATTGACCTTTCCTATCCGCAGCCTGGTGTAGCACCTCCGGCACCGGGGCTCTGTTGCTATGACACGAGCCTGTTTGCCAGCGGACAGACGATTATACTGACAGGTTCGACTAATGCCAGCTCTCTGAACATCCAGCAGGAGGCCCAGACCATTCAGTCTGTGCAGCCAGGGGTATCGATTACACTGGGTCAGGTCAACAACAATTATGTGTTCTGCTGCCCCCCGATTCCACCTGGAGCCGTACAATATGTCACGATCCAGCCAGTTCCGCAGCTATCAATTGGCGCCTTGCAGCCAACGTCAATAACGACGAGCTCTCTTACAACTAATTCTGCTCCAGTCACTATGGTCGCCGGGTCCAACATTAATTTGTCCGGAACGATCACTACAGGCGGGACGCCTCTGCCTAATTTGACTATAGGAGCTACCGGACCGGGCGGGATTCTTTCGGCTTTTGCCGGTGGCAACATAACCAACTCGGCAGGTCTCGCCATCAATACAGCCGGCTCGCAGGCTTCGGCTCAAGCTGTTACCCCAACTTCCAACCCAGACAATAATAACGGCGGTAATGTGCTGCTCATCGCCGGAGCACAACTTACAACTACATTCAGCAAGCTGTTCCAGAATGCTCTGGCGACACCGACGTCTCTTAACTTCTCGGTCCAGGTCAACGGTCCATCGTCCACTGGTGGCAACGTCAATTTGAGCGCAAACCCCGTCACCTCGTTTTCGACTGCCGCTTATCCAACTCCTGCGGCAGGCTCCGAGCAGGGATACGCCGGCGGCACCGTGCACATGGTGGCATTTGCCAATGGTGCAGGAACCGGGCAGGTGACTTTACCGTCGACTCTGACTATCTTCACCGGGGGCACCAGCGCTGCCGTGTCCGCGACGCCGCCTGCGCCGATACTGCCGGCCAATTATGTGGCATTGCCCTCAAAGTTGTACCCAAATCAAAACGGCGATGTGATGATCATCGCTGGCGCCACAAGCGGCACCGGATTGAATATCGGCAATATCAACACCACTGGCAGCAATGCCGGCAGCGGCAACATCACGATAGTCACAGCCACCCCTACCGGCGTACCATATAGCCTTGCATATACCGACGGGGCAGTGGCAAGCGCCTTGACTGTCTCCGGTGCATTTTCCCCGGGCGCGATTCAGCCAGCTTCAGCGGTGGTCGGGAACCTGACCGCAGCCGGTGGATCTATGTACGTATCGGATTCATATCTAGTCTACACGACGGCCATTAATGTAACGGCCGGTGGTGCCTTGAATATCGGATCCGTGCAAAACACTAACAACGTGTTGCCGCAGGGCTTCACACCATATGCTGTTTCGCCAGGAAACACACCTCCTATTTGGCCGCCTTTGTTCTTCCTGCCCCTGGATTCCTCGAGCATAAACCTGACTGCAGGCTCGACGATGACTTTCGTAGGTGCTCCTACAATTAGTTCCAATGCTGCAGCTGTGACGCAGCAGCCGAATCCGGCAACAAGCGGTTATATAGGCGCAGCTGGTACTAATGGTGGAACAGTCACTCTATCAGCCGCCACATATGTCGGAGCGGTCACTGTTACCGCCGATGGTACCGGCGGGCGCTATCTGGCGCCTAATGCCAGTCCGATTCCGGCGGCCCCGCTTCCTCCACCGGCACCGGTGCCTGTCTATCCGCCACAACCGACACCAACCGGGGCGACAACCTATACACCGGGGTCTGCCACGGATGGCTTTTTCCCCATTACGATGTCCAATGGTGGAAATGGCGGCTCAATCTCAATAACAAGTACGAGCGCCGCGAGTGGTTCCATTAATGTGGTGGGAGCCGGCGGCTTTACGATCTCAGCCAAAGGCGATGCAAACTCGACTGTGCCTGCTGGTTACGACGGTGGCGGTGACGGCGGTAAGGTGACGATCAATTCGGCGGCCAATGTCACCATAGCTCCGGGCTCCTTTAGGGTTGCGCCGCAAGCCGGCACGAATACTCTGCCCACGCTGAATACAATCAATTTTCCGAATCCTCCACTGAACAATATGGTGCAGATTCCCACTGGCAATGGAGCCGTGATCAGTCTCACTGGACAGAATGTTTATGTATCCGGAGCCTTCGATGTAAGTGGAGCTCCAAGCACGCTGCTTAATGCAACCACCGGCTATCCCGGCGGCAATGGCGGCTCCGTATCTATTATCACAAACAGCTCGACTCCGTTCAATATTGGGGTGACTGGCGACAATGGAGTCAATGGAGTCAAGGGGAACTTGACCGCTATAGGTAGCGCCATCGATCCTGGAACGCCAGGGGCGATCGCAGGCTATGGCAGTGGCGGAACCGTTTATGTCGAGAACCGAAACACAAGCGGCGGTATCGTTGTTCAAAGTGGTGCCCTGTCTGTGGCGGCCGCTGACGCAACAATGACTGCCGGAGCTATTCCCTCTCCGGTAACCGGGGGTTTCCCAGCCCCTCCTTCAGGTTTCGCGGCAGGAGTTGGCGGTGCGATTACCTTGATTGGGAGCACTGTTTTGACCATGTCCGGACTTGATGCAAGCGGCGGTGGTGCATCGCCCCAGACAGGCACAGCAGAGCCAACAGCGCAGCACACCAGCGGCTCCGGCGGCTCGATCTCCATCGTCACGAACTCGACAACTCCCTTCACACTGGGAACTCCTACTACCAATGGCGTTACAGGTAGTTTGACAGCTAATGGGAACATCGTTGGCCAAACTGCGGCAACAGGTGGCTCGGCGCAAAATTTCATACCAACAGGAGTCGGGGGCGCCATCAGCCTGACAAATCTGGGCGGTGGCATCATTGCTAACGGGCCGACAACAATCTCCGTCGCCGCCGCAGCTGCCAATACAACCCTGGTCTCCAACGGCGGGGCCGGGGGGAGCATCTCAATTTCAGGCAACGGTCAAATATTAATCCCCTTTGCCTTGTCTGCCGACGGCGGAGCAGCCACCGCAGGACAACCCAACGGGGGTAGCGGTGGAGCAGTAACGGTCTCCTCCACCAGTTCAAGCGCGCCTCAGTTGTTTATCGGAGCAGCCGGACCGCCAGGCAGTTCTGAACTGCTCTCTCTCTCTGCGCAAGGATATAGCGGTGGCAGCATTTCCGTGACCAACAATGGAGCTGGCGGCATCGGTGTTGCTGCCGGCTCTGTACTGGTCACTGCCAATTCTCAGCCAAGTGCTACATCAGCTGGAGGAAATGGCGGCAACATAACGCTTCAGGCGCCCAACGGACCTTTGTTTATAAATGGCGGTCTGGATGTATCGGGAGCCAGTGGCTCTAATTTCGGCGGATCGGCAGGCAGCATCACTCTGGCGAGCAATTCCCCCACGAGCTTTCTTATTGATACGGCTACGGGGCCGGGAGGCAATGGGGTTGGCGGCATACTTTCGGCCAATGGTGGCACCGGCACCGCCGGCAATGGCGACGCCGGCACTATATCTGTCACGAACAGTGGTGGCGGCATTACGGTCACTGCTGCGTGTCTCAGTATAACGGCTCCGGCTGCCTCTGCGGCCGCTTACGCCGGCGGTGGTGGCAATATCTTTCTGACCGCTCCAACCGGAGCTGTGTCCATTACCGGTGCCCTTCACGCTGACGGTGGAGCTGTGTCCATTGGAACACATAGTGCCGGAATGGCAGGCTCAATCAGCATAACAACTAGCAGTCCATCCGGTTTTGCCATCGGCGGCGGTTCACCCCTGACTCAACTCACTGCCAACGGTTGGAACGGCGGTATGATATCGATAACCAACGCGAGCAGCGGCGGTATCACCGTGGACAACAATTCTCTGCTGATTACGGCATCGGCGGCAGATCCAACAGTGCCGTCAGGCATACTGCTGAACTATGGAGTGAGGTCAGGTCCAGGCTTTGGTGGCACCATCACGCTGACTTCTCCGGGGACTGTAACTCCCGGTAATTTGAGTGCCTCAGGTGGAGCGCTTTTCCAGCAGCTAGCCGCTGCCGCCCTGCCGGCGAATACGACATCGATTACCTTAACTTCGGTACAGGGATTTGCTCCTGGGCAACAGATCACTGTTTCGGACGGAGCGACATCAGAGAACATCACTATTGCCGCTGGCGGTGTCAATACCGCGACCAACACCATCACATTGAGCGGCACCGGGCTGACGAAAAGCTATGCAACCGCTCCGACTATCTCAGCTTACTCTCTGTCACAACCCGTATCTTCTGTAGTGGTGCTCAACGGGTCCGGCAATCCCGGTTCTGGCGGTCCATTCAACTATGCCAACGCCAATCAGTTGCAACTGACCTTGCCTGATGCCCAGGGCTTCATTTTTCTTCAGTCAGTCAATATTGTGCAAGCAACCCCTGCCTACAGCGAGTATCAGACTGTGAGTCAGCCTGTGAATGTTCCAGCCGGTTTAGTCACAGTCACGGGTGCAACCACAGCCTATGATGGCAGCAGCACCGGTCTGACCATCAACGCCTTCACAAACAATGGAACGATCACCATCAATGGACGGAGCGTTTCGCAGTCACAGGCTCCCGGCACAACCAGCGTGCTCAGAGCCGGCACTATAAACTTGAATACTACAGGCGCTATAGGTAGTAGTGGGGCTCCGCTTCAAATAGAAACGTTGGTCGGCGCAACTGCAGGTACGCTGACGACAGCCGCCGGCGGTGGGGCATTTATCAACAACATCAGCAACTCTCTTAACCTGGGGAATACCCAAACGGGATCTGACTTCTCACTCACCAGCAATGGTCATATCACGACCGGCAGCCTAATCACCGCCGGCGGTGCATTCACAGTGTTCAACACCAATACTAACCTGGGCAACACTGCCGGAAGCACGCTGACTTTGCGCAACGATAATTTGCTCGGGCAGATCAATGTGGCTGACGGGTTGAACTTCGTTGGCACCGATGTAATCTTTACAAACGGTCCGCCGCCGATTACCCCGGTTCCGGGCGTCACCCCGCCCAACGTCACGGTGGTCACAGTTCCGCCCTTCCAGGTCTTCTTCGGAGCCAACGGCATTACCGCCACGGGACCTTTGACTCTGTATGCCCTTACTGGCAACGTGATTTTCAATGCCTCAGGCGCTGGCTTGATCAACTTCGGCACCGGCGGCTCAGTCACCAGCTTCCGCCCGGCGGCGCCACCCACGGCCCTCACGCCGCCACCGCCAATTCACCCTCTTTCCTTCAACCTCGGTTCATTCTCATCCATATTCGGTACGATCATTTCAACAGATCAAACTCCCGAAGCCATCCCGGGTGAGTCCGCCGGTCTGGGCTCGAGCAAGAACAGCAACAACACAACGAACCAGCAGGTATTGTTCGGCAAAGTCAAGTTTATCGACCAGAGGTCGGATTTGTCGATTGTCACACTGCCACCAGGCAACAGCCTGTTCTATGCCAATGCGGACAGCAAGATCATCACTGCTTTCGGCGAAATCACCGTCAAGTCCGGCTCGGCTCTGCTTATACTTCAAAACGATAACGGACTGGCAGTGTTGAATCTTCACGACGACCGTCGCAATGCCGTCACTTTCGATATGAACGGTAGCAGAATTGAAATTCCACTGGGCAGGCAACTGATTATTTCGAGCAGATGGGATTTGTCCTTCGATCAGATAAACCCTTCTCGAATTGGCTATCGCGAGCTATCCGAAATTACCGTCGGCGGCAGAAAGGTCTATTTATCTGAGTTCTCGATTATTTCTGCGCTCAGCACAATCGGAAATTCGCTAACGACCGCCAATGTCAATCCCGAACGGATTCTCAAACGCCTGCTCAAGAGCGCGGCGGCCAATTTTCTCTTGCGACAGGGACAGGGCAAGCCGCCTTTCAAAGCCGTCCACTGATACCTCAAGCTCGCCGGTGTCGGTGTGCAGATCGTCTCTGTATTTATCCAGATCACACGGTTGTGGATTTGAGGAAGGACAAGTCATTCCTTCTTGTGATGAACAACATCGCGAATTCCAGAGAATCATTATGCTTGGCAACCGTGAGGAATATGTGAGTGACCGGCAGTAAGGCCCACGCTGCTGCCAGATGTAGCCGCCACTGAGGTTTGTTGGCAGGTGCGGCTTTCCGAAAGCTCCACCTGTGGGACACCTCACCTATGTGGTGATGGACAACCAGATTTACGGTCTCACCACCGGGCAGACATCGCCCACCACCACCACCGGTCACAAGACCAAGTCGACCCCTCGGGGAAACACCGAGATACCTCTCAATCCAATCGCGCTCGCCATCGTCGCCGGACCCACCTATGTAGCCCGCGGCTTCTCGGGCGAGCCGAAGTTGCTGGGCGAGCTTATTGCAGGTGCCATTGTCCACCGGGGATTCGCGCTCGTCGATGTTTTCTGCCCCTGCGTCACCTACAACAAGGTGAACACTTACGCCTTCTTCAAAGAGCGCGTCTACAAGCTCGAAGACGAGGGCTTTGACCCCTCGAGCATGGAAGCCGCCCTGAAGAAAGCCTTCGAGTGGGGCGAGCGCATTCCGCTGGGTGTCATCTACAAAGCTGAGCAGGCGATCTACGAAGATTCCGATCCGGTCCTCAAGAAAGGTCCGCTCGTCAAACAGCCTCTGGGAATAAGCCGGGACACCATGCGCGAATTCATCGAAGAGATGGTTTAGCGCCTGGGGCTCCCCCTGTTCGAGCCCGCATCCCATTGTCGGACGTCGAACCTTGCGGAGGCGAAAGCCCACGGAGTAAAGAATCTGGAAAGCTTTGATTAAAGGTGTTTCACACCACAGACATGATATGCGTACATGTTATGCTGCACCGCAGCCTGTAGTCAGCATCGGACCAGTAACATTGCTCCTGCGCCTGATTGGAATCACCCGGTTTCACACGGAATCCCGACGTTTCCTGCATCGCTCAATTTCTAAGTAGGTACGAGGCAGTACCCGTCGCTTGTGTGCACGGGATATCATGGACTATATGGTGTTCAGCGAGGTGCCTTTGGCGCACTAGTGGACGGGAAAGGCAACGATTTCGATCAATGCTAGCTCATGGTTGCCCTGCTTCGACAAGCCGGATTCACGGCCAACTTTGTGCTTGGCACAATTCAATTGACACCTGCCCAGGCAGCCAATTGGCTCAACGTAAACAACAGCAATGCCAACACCGTCAACGACCTGTTGGCGCATGGCGGCATACCGGTAACCGTGACAAGCAATCCCGATGGCAGCCTGGCTTCCGTCCAACTGTCTCATATGTGGGTACAGGTAACTCTTGGTGGGATAAATTACGTTTTTGATCCCAGCTTTAAGACTTACAGCTATATAAGCGGTGTTCCGCTTGCGCAGACCATGGGATTCGACCAGACCTATTTCACTGACCTTGCTGAACAAGGGACAACGGTTACGCCGGATTTCGTGCAGAACGTAAACGCAGGAAACATCCGGGGCCAGCTCGTTTCGATGGCGGGCAGGCTGATAAGTTATATCCGCACAAACCGGCCGGGAGCACGTCTGGCAGACATCATCGGCGGGAAAACTATCAAACAGATCCCGGCGCAGGTCAGGCAAACCACGCTGCCTTACGAAGCTCCGGGCGATACGCCAACCATCTTTACCGGCGACATCCCGTCGAATTACAAGAATACGCTGGAAGTTAAATTTACAGATTCCCACCAGAATGTGGAATTCGATCAGACATTCATAGGAGACCAGATCTAGGGGCACCGGCTGACGGTCTTTTACAATGCAAGCAACCAACCTGTGCTTTACCTGGACGGGACAGCTGTGGTTACCGGTGCCACTGCGGTCACCGTTGGCAGTAGCAGCCAGGTTACCTTCACTGTCACTCACAACGCATGCTCGTCCACGTTTGCAAACCAGACTTTTTCCCAGAGCGTTTTCTCAACCAACCTAGTCTCCATTCAATGTCAAACGGGCGATGTGCAGAATCCCTGGCAAACCTACACGAATGCCTATTCGCTAACGGATGCAGATGCGAGCTTTGAAGAAAACACTGCCTACGACCTGAACGGCAATCTACTGACCTTTACGACGCGGTCCGGCAACACGATCGCGTATTCGTATGATGTCCTCAATCGTGTCACTTCACGAAGTCCAGCAAATGAACCGTCCGTCACGCTTACGTACGACCTGGCGGGGCGCCCCTCCACAGCCAGCACACCAGGCACCGGTGATCCATCTACCGGGACATTCCAGCTCAATTACGATACCGCCGGGCGGCGCGTATCAGAAGTATACCCAGACAATAAGACAGTTTCACATCAACTCGATGCAAACGGCAATGTCACAAGAACTACATGGCCGGATGGCTATTTTGTCTCGTACAGCTTCGATCAGTTGAATCGTCTCACCGAAGTTTTTCTAAATGGTAGCCAAGCCAGTGCCGCACATTACAGCTACGATCCGCTCTCACGCACGATTACCTTAGGGTACAGCAACGGGGCCAGCACAACATATTCATATCAGCTAAATGACGATCTGCTGTCAATTGCCGAGGTCTTTAATGGATCAAGCAACAACACTTTCATGTATGGTTATAACAACGTTCATCAGAGAACATCGCAGAACGCCACAGACAGCGCCTTCATCTGGCACCCGAGCGCGGCATCCTCGACGCCATACACAACGAATACTGTCAACGAATACACCAAAGTCGGGGCCAACGTCCCGACCTACGATGGCAATGGCAATCTGTCTCAGCTTGGAAACAGTCAGTTCTCTTACGATACGGAGAATCATCTGACTGGTTACACGCAAGGGACCACGAGTCTCAATTACACCTATGATCCGCTGCAGCGCCAGGTGTTGAAATCGGTAGCAGGTGAAGCGAACACGCGCCTCCTTTATGACCGAACAAACCTAATTGCAGAATACGACAATGCAACCGGGAACCTGCTCAGGCGCCATATCTTTGGTCTGGGCGTAAACAACCCCATTATTGCTGTCGATGCGAGCACTGGAAATCCAACTTTCCTCCACAAGGATGGAATTGCATCGGTTGTAGCGATTACCGATGCCACCGGGACGATTCTCACCAAGTACGCGTATTCGCCCTTTGGTGAGAGCCAGCCAGTTTCGGGCACAACTTTTGGATTCACCAGCCAGCGCTTTGACCCGGAGAACTCACTCTATTTCTATAAGACAAGGTACTTGTCGCCTGCTATTGGAAGATTCCTTCAACCTGATGTAGCCGGATTTGATGGCCTGTCGAATCTATACTCCTACATGGCTAACGATCCGTTTAACCTTATCGATCCTGATGGCACGGCGGAGATGCCAAATATCAATCAGCTTATGAACCAAGCTGGTAATGTCTTTCAAAACATCGGGAATGCTGTTCAAAGACTTGGACGTCAGCTGAACCTGCCAGGTGTTTCTGGCGGTACTGGAACTCCCGCTGGCGGCGAAGGCACATCCGCTGGCACGTCAGGACATGCAACTGGAATCCTCATGAATTCGACAGGCGACGGCAGCGAGTCCGCGCCTGGAGGCAGCGGAGACAATGGCGGTAATAACCCGCCTCCTCCGCCCCCACCGCCTCAGGGGCCATACAGTCGGCCCGGTGCTGCTGGTCCTGTCGTTAATCCGTTAACCCCACAGCCATCGGACTGGGCGCCTTGGGGAAACAACGCCATACCCGCTGGTCCGGACTATGGAATCAACACCCCCTGGAATCAGCGGCTGCCTGATCAGAGCCCAGGAGCGGCAGGCGCCGGTGGTGTGATAGAGGTCGGTGGTCCTCTGAGGACAGGGGAACAAAACTAGGCCTTAATTTAAGGAATGTCACTAGTGTTCCGACCGTTGATGATTGGAGCCCCGCAGCCACTAGCGGCAAAAGCGGTGGACGGTTCGTACTACTTACATATTCCATGCCTAAACATTAAATACCACCGAGCTGACCTAGCGACGCGTCCGCTAGGTCCAATTGCCATATCGGCGATTTGTCGGCTCACCATATGTGAGCTGGGACAAGAGCTTGACTATCCTTGGGAGTTCAAACTGGATGCTGGCGAGATTTACAACATAAATGGAGTGCCGATAGGCACTTTAGTGCTGGGAAGCTGCGCAGATCTTGAAGAGACGGATCGGTTGACTCTACAAATACAGCTTGTTCAGGGCAAGCAGACGCATGAATCTCCCGAATTTACGGTGCAACTTCACGACTAGGAACCGACTTGGGAATCGATGTCAGCAGTCCGGGCCGTGTCCGTCCGGCAGCGGCATTGACCGTCACCAGGGCCAGCTCAATCTGCTGATTGAACCCGAAGCACTTCCGGATGGTGATCAGGACTTTTGATGCTCAAGGTAATTTTCGTTCTCGAATGCGACGTCTGCCTGGAGCCTGGAGCTATCCGAGCGCCTGACTTCATGCTCCAGCGATGATCCCTACGCCTGGGCTAGCTTGGCACACGATGTTCTCTATCTGGCAGCCCGTGATGACTGGCTGCTCCTCCCAGGCCCTAGATTCCATGTCTGCCCGGATTGCCATGACAAGCCTGATTGGATCTCTCGGCTGCGTTGTGACCTTTCGTAGACCGGCACTGAGGCGTACAGCCTTTGGCTGTCGCCAAGGTGCTGCACTGGGTGGTGGGAGCGTAGCCTCCCGCGAAGGGGGATGTCAGACTGCTTCTACCAAGCGCCTCTCTTCTGAAGGGCTCTTGCCTTGGCTGCTTTCCGCCCGGCCGTCGCCTTCTTCAGAGGGCACCCTGCTGAATTCCTGTAGCCACCGCGTCAACCCAATTCTGCTTAATTTGCTTGCCAGGCGGCAAAGATACGTTGTTCATCACACCTTCTCAAGGATGACTTGCTTTCATTCCTGGTGGGCATGAAAATTGTTTGTGATTGAAGGAAAATAGTTAAAATGCGCTGCCAGTCATTAACAGAGGTAAGGATTATGACCAAGCGAAACAGCTCCATTGTTCTATCGAACAAAGAGCGGGCACCAGAATTGGGTCACAGAATGGATCCGCATCAACAGTTCCGGTCGAAATTTACACAGCAGCCAGGACGCTTGCTGTGTAACCATTGCGGTGCGATAGGTTTCCATAAGCGCTGGTATGTTGATGTTGCCGAGTCCGAGAATCTCAAGCGTACGGGAACGGCGCAAGCCGTGTTATGTCCGGGTTGTACCCGGATTGATGAGGGAATCCACGAGGGTGAGGTTATTCTTGAGTCGTTGCTATTGGCCAGTGACAAAGATGCATTGATGGGTCTGATCAAACACACCGAGGGCAAGTGTTGGCATGACAATCCCTTTGCACGGATTGCTTCGATTGCCGAGGAAGGCGGCAGAATGGAAATTCGCACGACAACCAGATGGCTTGCTACACGCATTGGAAAAGAACTACATAAAGCCTTCAAAGGTGAACTCGAGATAAAGCCGATTCCACGTGAGAAATTCGTGCGGGTATATTGGTCCCAGCAGTCTCCAGCAATTGGCAAGAAGGAGTCGATGACTGGGCGCAAAGGTGTAACCTAGAGCTCGCACCCTGAGGTGGGTTGTGCGGCGGCTGTTTCTCTTGAGAGCCGGCCGCGGAATTTCGGGCCACTAGCTAAGCAACTATCTTGCTCCTAAACTATCGAAGGGTAGAGGGGAGCTACGTCTTGAAAACACCAGGAGGAAAACACATCGCAGCCTTTAAGTCCAAAGTTGCTCTGGCTGCGGTTCTCGGCGAACTCTACGAACAAATTGGCCCAGCAACTGGTACCACATCTCACCCCAATGACTTCCATTTTAGTTAGGAAGTCATTGGGGTGAGATGTGGGGGGATGTCTGAGCATGTCATCTGGAGGGCGATCATGAATGTATTGTTGATATGGCCAAGGATTCCAGTCACTTACTGGGGTGGTCAATACGCCATCGGGTTGATCGGGAAACGGGCATTCATGCCGCCGCTAGGGCTTCTTACTGTAGCTGCTCTGTGTCCTGGGGAATGGAACCTTCGTCTGGTTGATTTGAATGCCGATGAACTCAGCGACTGGCATCTGGAGTGGGCGGACATTGTGCTCATGAGCGGAATGGCGATTCAACATGACTCGATGATGGAGACAATAGGAAGATGTAAGAGGCATGGCGTCCCGACGGTAGTGGGTGGACCGCATGCTACATCAAGCCCTGAGAAGTTTGATGCTGTGGATCATCTCGTGTTGGACGAGGGTGAAATTACCTTCGTTAGGTTCGTAGACGATTTGAAAGATGGAAAGGCCCAGCGGCTGTACACTTCCGATGGTAAAAAACCTGATATTACACTAACTCCGATTCCGCGCTTCGATCTGTTGAACACCGACAGTTACTCGCACCTGTGCGTCCAGTTCTCACGGGGTTGTCCCTTCGCTTGCGAATTCTGCGATATAACTGCCCTCTATGGGAAGAATCCGCGCACGAAAACACCCGAGCAAATCATTGCGGAGCTGCAAGTGATTTACGATCTTGGCTTCCGAGGAGAAGTGTTTCTCGTCGATGACAATTTCATCGGTAACAAAAAAAGCGTCAAGTTGATGCTTCCGAAACTAATTGAATGGATGCAGCAGCGTGAGTATCCGTTCTGGTTATACACGGAAGCAAGTATTAACTTGGCCGATGATGACGAATTGCTGGAGTTGATGTGCAAAGCTGGATTCCACTCGGTGTTTGTCGGCATAGAAACCCCATCTTTGGAAAGCTTGAAAAGGACCATGAAATACCAGAACCTGGCTGGCAGCTTGCTTTCAAAAGTGCACAAGATCCAGGAATATGGAATGGAGGTCATGGCAGGCTTCATTGTTGGTTTTGACAGCGATACCGAAGATATCTTCGAGCAGCAGATTGAGTTCATCACCGAAGCGAGAATACCAATGGCGATGATCGGACCTTTACAAGCAATGCCGAGTACTCAGCTCTGGGTACGTCTGCAGAAGGAGGGTAGGCTAAGAGCGGATTTCCAGGGAGACACGTTCGGCTTTTGCAATTTCGAAACTAAGCTGCCTGCCGTGACACTCGCGCGCGGCTACCGCACAGTTCTGTCCAGGCTTTATGCGCCTGAAAACTATTTTGCTCGATTGCGCGCATTGATTAGCTCGATGAAGGGAAGTTCTAATAAGACTTTCGGCAGGCTTAGCTTGAGTATGAAAAGGAAGTACTACAAGTCGTTTCTGAGGGCGCTTGCCGGGCTGCTTATCGTGAGTGGAAATCGGCGCCAGTATATTTCCTTCCTTTGGTGGGTTGTGCGAAACCATCCTGACAAGTTGCTCTTCGCAGTAGCTCGCACCATCATAGGTACTCACCTCATTCGATACACGTCCGAAGTGATGGTTCCTCGTCTCACTCTACTGGAAGCGGAGCTCAGCGGATCACGACAATTGAGTGATGCCAGGTGAGAGCGTTGCAGGACGTACAGTCTTGTATGCAGCCGAGCCGGGGTGTTTAATTGCGGCGTGATTGTGGCGGGGGGGCAAGTGTATGTGCAGCCATGCAAAACCGGGTCGGGTCATCTGGAGTCTCAACTGTCTACTAAACTGGGGACACCCCATACTTCAGCGCTTCGTTCTTGTCAGTAAAATGCCGCCCACCGGATGTATAGGTGCAACCGGTGGTGCAGTACCACGCTTCTTCGACCGTACCAGCTGCTCCACACTTCACTTCGATAAAGCCGCCACCGTCGATGCCACCACATCCGTGAAACCAGAATCGCTCCGGCTCGGACTGGCAAGGGCTCATGCCATCATAGCGATCGTGCAGTTCCTTGAGTGTGTATCCGAGGAATTCCCATTCCGCGGGAGCTTCTTCTCTGTATCTGTCCCCCTTATAGCCTGGCTTAGGGAGCGCAGTTGTTGTTTGTGCCCAGGCAGGTCTTTTGGATGTGGTGCTTCTCTCCGATGTCTTATCACCGGCGGTTGCTGTTTGGGAGTTCTTGCTATCCTCGCTGCCTGATGCCGGTACAAAAGCACAGAGCGAACCGAACCAAAACACTCCAAGTAAAAGCGTGCAAGGCAAGAGGAGATGAGATACTTTCATGAGTTATTCACGTGGCTGTTTGAAGTCTTGTCTTCCGGCATCGAGATTGTCGCTTTAGCCAGTGGCGATGTGCTAGTTTAATGTCGTTCAGTTAGCGACATTTTATCAGTATCTTTCCGTTGGAACCCCCATCTCAGCCAGCCTGGGAGAGTTGTCCATGACATTGAGAGAAAGCTTGCGAGCATGCAAGCACTTTCACTCATGCTGGGTGACGATTCTGAGAACCGTTTCCCAGTCCAGGTGGAAGCAGAAGCGCGCGGCACCCAAAGTCCGACGCGCAGTCGGCAGCTTTTGCTCAGCATGACAATTACATGTCGACATATACTTCGGCGTACCATTCGTCAGCATCCTGGGCGACCTGAAGCTGGTGGAGCGTGATTCCCTTGATGTAACTGCGGATCTGATGCCTCTGTGGGTCGATTCTTTCACCGCTGACAAAAGCTTCTAGCCGAAATCCTACCCTGCCTGCGTTCACGATTGTGGCGACAAATTCGCTAAATGCCACATGCTCGGCATCGAACAAGTAGATTAGCTCGGATAGCCAGACGAACATCAAATCTTCTCTTGTCATTGAAGACAGCGTTATCTTGCGGCTCTCCTTGCGCATAATCAAGTGTGTATCCAGAATCAGGTTCGTCAGAGCTACGCCTGCATCTTCGAAGACCCTGTCGAGGCTGCGGGCACTGACCCGGAAGCCAAGATCTGCTGTATGTTCTAATTCTATTGCCATGTCACATTACTCCTGCTTGCTCTTGCTTACATAGTCGTTTGACTTGTTGGCTTAGCCCTTGATGACGCCAAGCGGGCGCAGGCGTGCAACTCGCCTGCCGATGCCGGCGTTGTATACAGCGGCTACGACTTCATCGATTGGCTTGTATGCCGCGGGTGCCTCCTCGGTTAAGCCGTCACGTGTTGTGGCTTTTGCAATAATCCCTGCTGCCTCCAGCTCCGCCATGATATCGCTGGCTTTTCGTTGCTTGCGGGCTCTCGTGCGGCTCATCAGCCTCCCGGCTCCGTGACAGACGCTGCCGAAGGTTTCCTCCATAGCCTGTTCTGTTCCAACAAGCACATAAGATGCCCGCCCCATGTCTCCAGGAATAATTACAGGCTGTCCGCTTATCAAGAATGCGCCACCGAGCTCGCTCCGCCCGGGCGGAAAGGCTCTGGTCGCGCCTTTGCGGTGTACCAGCACTTCTTTCTGCTGTCCATTCACACGATGTTTTTCCATTTTGGCCATGTTGTGAGCCACGTCATAGAGAAGCTTGAGCCTGCCTTGCTCGCCGAACAACCTGGACATCACCTGGCGCGTCCAGAAAGTGATGAGTTGTCTGTTGGCAAAGGCGAAATTTGCAGCGGCAGCCATTGCGCTGAGATACCTGGCACCTTCAGGTGAGCTAATCGGGCAGCAGGCCAGCTCGCGGTCCGGCAGAGTGATCTGATAAGAGGCCATGAGCGGGCCCATGGTCGAGAGGAAGTCCGTGCAAACCTGATGCCCGAGCCCGCGCGAGCCGCAGTGAATCATGAAGCAGACCTGCCCTTCGAAGAGCCCGAAGCTGTCTGCCGTTGGTCGTTCAAAAATTTCATCCACATACTGGATCTCCAGGAAATGATTGCCGGAGCCCAGCGTTCCCAGCTGGCTATTGCCGCGCTTTTTTGCTCTTTCGCTCACTTGGGCCGGGTCGGGCTGTTTCATCTGTCCCCGCTCTTCTGTGTGCTCGATGTCATCCTCTGTCGCCCAGTTGTGCTCCAGGGCCCATTGTGAGCCGGAGCGCAGAATCGAATCCAGTTCTGTATGGTTGAGCTTGATCGGTCCAGTAGATCCCGTGCCGGCCGGAACGGCTTCGAAGAGAGCGTCGACGAGCTGGCGCAATTTGGGCCGGACTTCCTGCACAGGCAAGGAACTCATGAGCAGCCGCACGCCACAATTGATGTCAAATCCCACCCCTCCAGGAGAAACTACGCCGTCTTCGGTGTCCATTGCTGCGACTCCTCCGATGGGAAAGCCATAGCCCTGGTGAACATCGGGCATGGCCAGAGAATGCCTCAGGATTCCGGGCAACATGGCCACATTGGCTGTTTGGTCGAGCGACAGATCATGGCAAGCATACTCAATCAACTTGGGACTGGCGAATATGAGGGCGTCAACAAGCATGCCTGCTTTGTAGGATTTCGGAATCACAAAACGGCAGTCATCTCTTGTTTGCAGGATGCCGTCCCACTTTGTCCCAGTTGAGAGTCCGATTTTAGGCATGGTCTATCTCCATGGTGTATGAAGTTAAGGGCGACAGGTCCTTCTGCGTTGCCGGCTTCCGGTCAACGCTCTAATCACCGGGCAGCCAATCGATATTGCTGTAAAGCTCATAGCGCTCGACGTCGTCTTCTACATAAATGGCTACCAGATGTTCGGCTTCTGAGGTGCCGCATTTCGGGCAAGACAGACTGTCGCCACCAGAGGCGAATCGAAAGTCGCATGCCTGGCAAAGATAGATGCTGGGTTCCGGGAGCGGCTTCTGGACCGCGGAATCGATGTTCATGCAGCCATCCTCTAGAGAGTCCGATCTCCAGGCTCATGTTTCGTGCCTGTGACCGGATGTTTTGGCATCACTATCCAGGTTTGCGTTGTCAGATTCCTTTAGTTACCACTTCTGAAAACTGTATGTACCGATCCTGCACACTGATTGCCTGGAGCAATCAGCTTTTGGCATTGTGCTTCGAACTTTTCGCTTCCGGCTGCCTGCGGTCAGTATCCAGCTTTGAGCCTTGAGCTGTCAGCACTCAAGATATGCAGTAGCTCTGCTGTAGCCCTGGCAGGTATAAGTAAGCCGGTAACCGGACACCTGATTGACTTATTGTGAGGCAAGCGCATCCATATTGCACGAACAACAGGGATGATCATTACTCATCCGGAGGGAGGAAGCTATGTCTCTATGCTTGCGACCTCAAGAAGCCTTTTGCTTACTTAAGTCATAACACGTTGGCACCATTTGCCAGCCCTTCCGTCAAGTGTTTTTTATTGTGCCGATCTCAAACATATGATCAATGTTCAAGTCAGAGGCATTGGCATGAGCATCGCTGTTGCAGCTGCTGTAATCAGATGCTCCGGGCCACAAGGATAAGCTGAGTCGATTCCATGCCGATGACATGCGTCTGTTGTTTATACGCCGGCAGATTTCATTCATCCGGATGAGACGCGCTTGCTGCCAAGGGGGTAGAGT